>JAFGKO010000156.1 GCA_016928525.1 Anaerolineales bacterium
CGTCCAGGGCATCCACCTCCAAACCACTGTCATCGGCCAGCGCCACCATGCCCCCTGCCTTGGCAAACGCCAGCGCTTTCAAGGTCGCATTCTGGGCATACGAGTCGCCATTCTCTTCCACATCCAATGTCAAATCCAGGTCCGCCAGAGTCAAAATTTCGATCCCTTCAAGCGGCGAGAGGATGGCACGCAGCTCTTTCACCTTGCCGGGATTATTGGTGCCCAACAAAAGACGACCTTTCAAGTCTGTAAGGTTCATACTAATTTGTACCTCATTTGTAGGAAATTTGTACTATAGGTAGACTATCCGAATAGTACCAAAACGCTACTCATGGGGGTACTACATTTCAATACCCCACATACGTAGGGGGAAGAGCCGATTTCATTAATTAATTTATGTAAAGTTTATCCCATTAAAATTTGACACGTCTTGCAATAATTGTTATAATTATACCGTCTTTTATAGAATTAATTGCATATTTGCAAGATATCTTGCGCAGCACCTTCATAATCTCACATACTTTACTCGAAAAGAAATTCTGAATTTACCGTGACTACTAAAAACTACCTACTCCGCTTCAATGTCGGATTTATCATCCACGAAGACGTTGGATACAGCAAAGAATTCCTCCTGGAATTCGAAACGCTGCATCTTGAACCCGACATGTACCTTAAAAACGTCAAAGGCAAGCTCACTTTCGACCGGACTCCCCAGGGTATCCTGGCTAAAGTCCAATTGAGCGGCTATACCACGGCTGAATGCGTGCTTTGCCTGGACGAGTACGAGCAAGAACTCGATACGCAATTCGCCGAGTTGTTCGCTTTTGACGAACGCTCTGTTGATGATGAGGGCCTGATCGTTCCAGAAGAAGGTATTATCGACCTCACCCCCCTGGTCCGTGATTACTTGCAATTGGAAATGCCCATTAGAACGATCTGCCGCCCCGATTGTCCGGGGTTGGACCCCGAAACAGGAGAAAAGCGCGCCTCGCGCCCCACAGAAGAAGAAAGCCAGCACATCGATCCGCGTCTGGCGATCTTGAAAAAACTTTTGGACGAAGAAGAAGAATAACCCAGTTCGACCCGCTATTCCGGTGCGACGGCAATTCCATCTGACCCAGCGCACTCAGCGATGGAGGAGAGACTTATGGCATATCCGGCAAAACAGCCCGACAATTCCGAGAATTTGTCCTATCTATTGGACAAAGAAGAAACGGACGATTTCGACCCCAAAGATGAGATCAGCGCCCTGTTCTCCAACGGCAACGGAGCCTTCAAGCGCCTGCGCATGCACTTCTTTGAAGTCACCGAAGCCGAGGACGAACTCAGCGACGCGGCCGAAATCGACGAAGAAGACCTCCCTACCGAAGACACCAAAAGCCAGTATGCACCCAGCCGCTACCGCGGCTACGACCGCGGCGACCGTATCGATGCCGTCGGGCTGTACTTGAAAGAAATGTCGCGGGTGCCCCTGCTGACCAACGAACAGGAAATCGAGATTGCCAAGCGCATTGAACGCGCCAAGCGCGCCAAATCAGCGTTGGCAAAGCTGAACGGGCGTACTCCGGTCAAGAAGAAAGCAAACTTGCGAGCCGTCATCGAAGATGGCCGCCGGGCACGCGAACATCTCATCAAAGCCAACACCCGCCTGGTGGTCAGTATCGCCAAGAAATACATCGGGCGCGGCGTGCCCTTCCTCGACTTGATCCAGGAAGGCAACCTCGGCTTGATGAAGGCAGTCAACAAATATGATTACCGCCGTGGCTTCCGCTTCTCTACCTATGCCACCTGGTGGATCCGCCAGACGATCACCCGTTCCATCGCCGACCAGGGCCGCACCATTCGCGTCCCCGTCCACATGATCGACCGTATCCGCCAACTATACAAAGCCGCCCAGAAACTGGAACAGGTCTTGGGCCGCCCGCCCAATGTAGAAGAACTGGCCGCCGAACTGGAACTCGAAATCCGCAAGGTGCAATGGATGTTGAAAGTTTCCTGGCTGCCGCTCTCCCTGGAAAGCCCGGTTGGTGACGACGAAGATTCAGAACTGGGTATGTTCGTCGAGGATGAGAAGACCCCTTCCCCCAGCCAGGCGGCGTACTTCAATATGTTGAGCGATAAGGTCAACGAAGTGCTCTCCACCCTGTCTCCCCGTGAGGCCCGCATCCTGCGGCTGCGCTTCGGCCTGGAAAACGGACGCACCTATACGCTGGAAGAGGTCGGCGAGAAATTCGGCCTGACCCGCGAGCGCATCCGCCAGATCGAGGGCAAAGCGCTGCGCCGCCTGCGCCATCCCATGCGCGCCCGTCAATTGCGCGAATACCTCTAACCACAAGATCGTACAAACCGACACCGGCAGTTTGACTGCCGGTGTTTTTTGTTGCTATTGCAATTTCTTATATTGCGATTTATCGATTCCGGCGTCTTGTTTCTCTTTGCGATAGGCCAGTAAGCCCGAAATCACGCCCCCCAGGATCAGGACCAGAATATCATCCTCCGGCCCGAAGATCAAATCCGGGACGATGGTGTAGATTCCCGCCGCTATTGCCGGGAACCAGGAAAAATCCCGAATTTTCAAAAACCAGTAAATCGAGATTGCGAAGAAAAATACGAAGACCCCGATTGCCAGGATCATGACCACTCGCAGATCAACCCCCAGCACTTCACCGCTCAACCATTGTGCAACCGCATTGAGGCCCCCAGCCATCAAGGTCACGATCGAAAGCGCCAGGGCGGCAAATAGGAACAAGAACCCCAAACAAGATTTTTGGCCGTCGGACATAAGCATTCATCCTTTACATATCGAAGGAACTGACCATTCATTGTCATTTACATACCAGCAGTCAGTCACCTACACAATGTTCCCATTATGGCAAATGAACCACCGGAGGTCAAGGCTAAATACAAAAAACCTCCCACGTTTAGGCATGGGAGGCCAAAAAGCATTTGTTTTCCAGGCGATTAGGTTAGAAAGGTGTTTCGCCCTGGTTTTCGGTCACATAATAGGGGTTGGTACCTTCAGCGTGTTCGGTCGTATCGAGCACGGTTTTTATGGCGGGCACACCTTCTTTGATGGCACTCTCAATGCCGCTCTTCAGGGTCATGTAAGACATAGCGCAGCCTTTACAGCCGCCACCCATTTCAATATAGGCCGTCTCCCCTTTTACTTCCAGCAATTCCACCCAGCCGCCATGTGAAGCAATCGAAGGATTGATGTTCCGGTCGATCACCTTTTGGATCTCGACTGCCACCGGATCATCCCATTCCTTGCTGGCCGGCAGATTGTCATAGATCGTTTCGGGATACTTGATGCGGAAACCGCCGCGGTATTTCTCCTCATTGAAATCCACCGAAGCATCGGTCAAGATGGTGGCACTCTGCGGATCGAAGACCAGGCGGAATGGGCCGGCATCCTGGAGCACATCTTCTGCGGGGATTTCATCTTCGTTGACGAACATAAATTCCGTCTGGTAACCTGCCCCCTGGGCCGCATTCTGGATTGCAACGCGCACTGCCCGGCCAGGCTGCTTGGACTTTGCGATCAACTCGGCAATCTTATCAACAGCTGCCTCGGTGATCTCTAGAATGTGTTGATACTCTTTGGATTCGGTCATCGTATACACAACCTTTTCAAATCTACTAAATCTTGTATTTGCTCGTCAGTAAATACGCATACAATATTAGTGACATATTTATTATTAGAACTGGCTTTAAATAGTTGTGGAAAAGCATCTAAAACCTAGCGACAGTTCCTCCAAATTATACCCTCTCCAGGCAAATTATGAGCGAGAAAATATAAACATCCCGTTAGAAACAGATTTAACATTCACAAATTCATAACACTATTAAAACGCAAATGTACTGTCAACCGGGCAAGGATATTGTACGATGGTATCAGAAGAATTTCCATTGCTCCCATTCTATACAACTTCTGAGCATATCGTATGCATACAATGACGCCTGAGAATTGAGTGAACAAATACCAGGGAACCTTCAAGTTTTTAATTAACTCAAGATATAATTGCATTATTGCAACTACACTTTATAGATAAGATATGACTGTCGTTCTAACCAAAGTCCGCGCCCCACAAAGGCGCAAAGACACACTCCGCCGCGTCCGTCTGACTGATGCACTGCACCAAAATCTATACCGGAAATTAACTTTCGTCTCCGCTCCGGCTGGATTTGGCAAAACCACGCTACTGACAGACTTCGTTGGCGATGTAGACGCGCTAGTTTGCTGGTACAGCATCAGCCCAGACGACATCGATCTGGCCCCCTTCATGCAGCACCTGGTAGCTGCCTTTTCCCAGAATATTCCCAACTTCGGCGAACATATCCTCGAACAGTTGAACACCACAGCCGGTGCGATCGACCCGCGCAGTATGGCCGTTGAACTACTCAATGAGATCGAGACCAAAATCGACGATTTCTGCATCCTGGTATTGGATGACTACCACCTGGTTGGAGAAAACCGGGAGATCGTCAACCTGCTCGAGGCCATCCTGGATTTCCTGCCTGACCAGGTGCGCATGGTGATCGGTTCACGCAGCGTCTATGGTATTCCCACAGCCAACCTGTACGTGCGGGAAGAACTGGCTGTACTTGGTGCCGAACAACTCCGCTTCCGGGCAGAAGAATTGCAAGACCTGGTAAAACAAAATTACCGCTTCGAGCTTTCTGACCAGCGTGCCAAAGACCTGGCAGAGCGGGCCGATGGCTGGATCGTCGCCATTCTGCTGGCAATTCGTAACATGGAACAAGGCGGCATCCCCAAGTTCGAAGGGGCTACCGATCAGGTTTACACCTTCCTGGCAGAAGAGGTCGTCAGCAGCCAGCCGGAACACCTGCGCCAATTCTTATACGAAACCGCCATCCTGGATGAATTCGACGAACAGGTCTGCCAATTCGTACTCGAGCAGTCCAGTGTGGCAGAACTGCTGAACGAATTGGAATCCCGCAATTTATTCGTTTCCCGCATCGTCACTCAGGATGGCCGTAGCTATCGCTATCACCAACTTTTCGCTGAGTTTCTGCGTGACCAGTTGGCAAAGATCGACCCCGAGCGCAAGCAAGTGCTGCACCGCCGCGCCGCGGCCTGGTATCGGGAACACGACGCCTGGGAAATGGCGATCCGGCACATGCTGGCCGCCGGTGAGCGCATCGAGGCCGCCGCCTGGATGGATAAACTTGCCAATCAACTCTTTGTCACCGGACACCAAACCACCCTCTCGCAATGGTACGAAGCCCTGAACCAGCCGACTGATATTCGCGTGCATGCCCCACGTCTGATCTTGAACCGCGCCAAGACACTGGTCAATCAAAGCGCATTCGAAAGTGGGGAAGAACTGCTGGACATCGCCGAGTCTGCCTTGAAGCAAAACGGCGATGTTGAACAGGTCGCCAACGTTTCCGTAACCCGCGGCATCATCCGGCTCTATCAGGGTAAATTCAGCGATGCCCTCCAGCTTGCCGACCAGGCCCAAGGATTGCTCAGCGAACACTTCAACGGCAAAGCTGAAAGCTATCAATGGTTCCAGGCAGAACGCCTCAAAGGATTGACCAATATTTACAAAGGTAACTCCGCCCAGGCCATTACCCATTTGCAAGCCGCCGCCGTCCATTTTCGGGACCTGATGAATGCCGCCGATAAAAACCAGGCGCTGAAACCGGCCAACGATCTGGCTATGGCTCTAACCGACATGGGTTTTGTGCATATCCATAACGGGCAAATCTTCGACGCTCAAAAGTGTTTCGTGGAAGCGCTCGAAATCCGCGAGAAGACCAAGACCAACCAGGGCGAATTGGCGATCTCCCGCAACAATGTCGCCTATCTTTATCACCAGATCGGCCACTACCAGCAAGCCTGGGTAGAGTACGAACGCGCCCTGGAAGCCGTGAAATACGCCCAATGGCTGCGCATCATGGCGAACATCCTCAACGGGCGCGGTGACTTGCTGCGCGACATCGAGGAGTGGAAAGAGGCTGAAGATGCCTATACCCAGGCCCGCGAAATTGGCGAAAGCAATAACGACGAGCCAAACTTAGGCGATACCTACAATGGTTTGGCAGAATTGGAACGCCTGCGCGGCAACTATAACGATGCCCTCTACTGGCTGCGGGAAGCTGCACGCCTGCGCGGCGAAGACCTGGAAACTCCTCGCTACCAGCTTAGCGTTGGGGCCATCTACCAGAACATGGGACAGATGGACCTGGCCGAAGAAGCATTCGCCAAATCGCTGGCCGCCTTGGAAAAGGTCGAACAGATCCAAAAAGACCACGTGCTCGCCAGATTCCTGATGGGGCGAATATGTTTTGAAAAGGGCGAAAAGGTGCAGGCCATCGAAATGCTTTCCCAGGCCCTGCAAGGTGCAGCTTCCCTCGGTTTCGATCAGTTCCTGGTCGTGGCCGGAAGAGAAGCGCCCAAATACCTCGAATATGCGGTCAAAAAGCTTCCCAATCGGCAGCTTGCCTCCATTACCGAGCGCGTCAAGAATTTCGAAACCGGGTCAAGTCAATTGCGCCCCAAGAAAGCCCGCGTCGAGGCGCCATCCAAACACCTCGAAATCCAGGCGATGGGTACCGGCCAGGTGCGCATCAACGGCGAACTGATCCCAAACTCCGAGTGGCGCTCCAATGGTGCCCGCGCATTGTTCTTCTACATCGTGGATAAACGCGGCGCTCGCAAAGAGGATATTGGCCTGGAATTCTGGCCGGAGTTCAGCACCGCCAAGATCAGCAGCAATTTCCACGCCACCTTGTGGCGCGTCCGCCGCGCCCTGGATAGCAAAGATATGATCGTCTTTGAAGACAACCTATATAACCTCAACCCCTCGTTGAGCATCTGGTACGACGTGGCTGATTTTGAATCGGCGTTACAGCGCGCCAATTCCGAAGACCTGTCGATCAATGAACGCGCCGAACTCTGGCGCCGGGCGATCAACCTGTACCGCACTGACTACCTGGAAGATATCTTCATGGATTGGGCCAACCTGCGCCGGACCGAACTGCAAAACGCCTACCTGCAAGCCCTGGCAAGCCTGGCTGAATGGGAGATCGACACCCAGCACTTCACCGAAGCCATCCGCTGGTTGGAAAAGATCACCGCCGTCGACCCCTACCAGGATCATTTTCACCTGATGATCATGGAATGCCTGGTCCAATCCGGTTCCCCCTCGGCCGCCAAAGCGCATTACCAGGATTACAGTAAATTACTCAAGAAAGAACTCGACATAGAACCTACCGATGAACTGCGCGAATATTACGAACAGATCACATAGTTATCAGAAGCGGTCGATTTCCACAATCTGTGCTTATTGGTAGAAATATAAAATTTTGTCAAATTGATTCAAGCAAACCAATCAAGGGGTACAACATCACCGCACTTTATGGGTGTAGAATTATTGGTAAATCCAAAACCTTATTATTGGTGACCACATATATTTAAAGAATCGCTGTAGGCGTAGTTACAGATCCTGTACAGATCGTTGATAACACAACTTATCTCCATGACCCGGGTCCAGGCGAATTACAAAATCTGGGGTAGTGTTTTATTTAAGTTGCCATAACCTCAAATCATCTGGTTTACCTCCACGAATCGGCCAATATTTACTGGCTTTAGCATCCAAAAAACGTACCAGAACATAATTTTCTGCATCTCGCTTAGATACCTTTCAATTTCGTAAGGATTCTAGGCTTTTTCTAATGATTTTCCACGGATTCGTTCAGAATCACAGCTTTTTGTTTATAGCTTCGTTCATAGGTGGCTCGCTAAGATTAGGCCATAACATCAAACAAATTTTTGGAGGCTCACAATGATTAAGAACAAAGTTTACCAAGTATCCGCTTTCCTTTCCACCACCGACACCATGCAAGTAGTTCGCGCAGCCGTTGTATTGGGCATCTTCGTTTTCACCCTGATCAATCCTGAATTGGTCATCGCCGGCCCCGCCACCAGCGGCGTAGGCAGCTGAGCTAGAGACGCAACGAAATCTTGTAGCCGGTCTAGCATATAGTCCGCTTCAGCATAACTAGACCAAGTTCACCAAAGTCGACCAAAAAGAACCACGAACGGTTTACGGTCACATAGCAATACATTGAAACACACGATCGGCTATCTTTAGCCCGGAGGTAAGTATGTCCACTCTGCAATTGAATGCAATCGCCACTCGTGCACTTCTCGACGATGAATTTCAAGCCGCGATCCTCAACGGACATCGCAGACAACGACTAAGTGAGTTCAGTCTTTCCAAGGACGAAATTGAAGCCGTAATGTCGATCCAGGCGAATGATGTCGACCAGTTCATTCGTAACCTGGGCAAACTGATGCGCAACGTATATGTCTCAGCATCATAAGTTTATATTTCTCGTAAAATCTTTATTCGGAAATCGACTATAGACAACTTTTTTAGCACACCGATCAACAATTGAATATTTCAGCTCAAAAGGAATCGCTTGGTAGAGCATTGGTGCCGGGGGGTTCTTATTGAGTTTGAGAGACGCTAAACATTCCTGCATAGGAGACTGAAGTGCAATCCAGCCACCACAATGAAATCGGCCAAGACACCTATGTGCCACTTGATCTAATGCTGGCAAAAGTTCAGACCACCCTGAACATCGACGCAACTGCGCTCTCGCTTAGAACCGACACAAATAAATATTTCTACCTTGAAAGAAACGGCCATCATGGCAGCAAATGGATCCCAGACCCGGATGCAAGACTTTTTTTCGAACGCTTAGCGCCTGTAATCAAGAAAAGGCAGATCATCGATAAGCTCCATTTGTTCGAAAATGTTCCGGCAGGGGCAAGTTTGCAACATACCGAAAAATATCCGGCTTATTACGCGGTTCCCGTAGACCTCAGTGATGATGCAATGGGTATCCTTGAAGTCTTCAACCACGAACCTTTTCCAATAAGTTTGGATTGGATGACCAAACTCACTTCCCTGGCAGACGAGTTTGTTGCCGTCATTTCCAGGGGCCCGAGCACATCTACGCGTCAGGATACCCATCCAGACAGACTTCAGCATATCGTAGATGAACTGCTCCAAATATTGAGTTTACGTGATATCGAGACCGAATTGCACTCGCAACGGTCAGCAGAAATGACATTGAAGCTGGTTACTGAAATGGGTGTTTCGGGGCCAGCACTTGACCAATACAAACGCGGAGCTTTATTGCACGATATCGGCAAAATCGCCATCCCAGATGACATTCTGCTGAAACCAGCTCCACTGACCGAAGCCGAATGGATCATCATGCGCAAACATCCTGTGTTTGCCTATGAGTTCCTATCGAACCTTCCTTTTGTTGACCAAGCCCTGGATATTCCCCACTACCATCATGAAAAGTGGGATGGCAGCGGCTACCCGAATGGCTTGAGAGGAAAAGAGATTCCCTTCTCGGCGCTTGCATTTGCCATTATCGATGTGTGGGATTCCTTATGCTCGGAAAAACCCTTTCGGCCGGCCTGGAGCAAGTCTAAAGCCAGGGAGTATATCGTCTCGCAATCAGAAAAACATTTCGATCCTGAAGTTGTAAAAGCATTCTTGGCAATCATTTAGCACAAATTAATCGTAGATCAACTTACTAGAATCAGGATAAGGCGATCATGGAATCTCGGTTTGATTACATCCGAGCAAAAAAATCTAACAATACCAGGAAGCTGCCTAATAACGGCAAGAATGGGCAGAATGGTAATGGCCACCTCCCCCAGCAAAATATTCTGATCACTGATGCCGGGGATACATTGCCATCATTTAAAATTATCGACCGTAACAGCCGCCCGGAAGATTTTGAATTCATTCAAAAGCAGTATATAAAACGGCTTGAAGCACTCAAAGAAATCGTCCGCACGATCAATTCCGGGCTGGAACCCCGTCTGACGCTCAATGCACTGTTGGAACAAATCGTCAGCCATATCAATATTGACGCGGCTGATATTCTCCTAAACACACATTATCAGATGCTGGAATTTGCGATTGGCTATGGTTTCCGGTCCCGCCGCATCGAACAGATCCAGGTCCCCTTCGGTGAAGGGCTGCCCGGGCAGGCTGCCAACGAAAAGCGCATCAAGGGCTTTGCCAATCTCGACAAGAGCGAATACGATCTCCCACATCGGGATTTATTGAATGGGGAAATCTTTTCCGCTTATTATGCCTTTCCATTGATCGCTCAAAACCAAACCATCGGTGTTTTGGAAATTTACAATCGCTCTCCCCTGGAACCCACCAAAGAGTGGTTCGATTATCTCGAAATGCTGACCGGCCAGACTGCGATTGCAATCTACAACGCTGAACTGCTGAATAGCTTGCAGCGCGCTTATATGGAACTGGAAGTGGCCTATGGTGCCACGCTAGAAGGCTGGGTGCGCGCCCTGGACATGCGCGATGGTGAAACTGAAGAACACACCCAACGCGTCACTGAACTGACGCTGCGCCTGGCGGCTGCGTTGGGCGTTGGCGAAGATGACCTCGTTCATATCACCCGCGGCGCGCTGCTGCACGACATCGGCAAGATGGCGATCCCCGATTCGATTCTGCACAAACCCGAAGCGCTGAACGAAGAAGAATGGCAGATCATGCGCAAGCATCCCGTTTATGCCTACGATCTGCTTTCACCGATTTCCTACCTGCAACCCGCCCTGGATATCCCCTACTACCACCACGAATATTGGGATGGCAACGGCTATCCGCGCGGCCTGAAAGGCAAAGAAATCCCGTTGGCAGCCCGCATCTTTGCAGTCGTCGACGTATATGACGCCCTGCGTTCCAAACGCCCCTACCGCGAACCCTGGGATGAAGGCAAGGTGCTGCGCTACATCCACTCGCTGTCCGGCAAGCAGTTCGACCCCGAAATTGTCGAAGCTTTTCTGAATCTGGTGATGGCTGATAAAGAATTTGTCCCCAAAGCTTGACAAAGATTAAAGAAGTCCGTACACTATAAGGCAAGATGAAGGCACTTACATACATTTTCTTGATGGTCGTTTTATGCTTCTCCATGATGATGTGCATGATGGAGATGAATAACCGCGGGTGGGCAACCGTCAAGAGACGCATGTAATTGCTTCGCTACTTTTGGAAACCAGGCTGCCCACAAGCGGGCAGCCTTTTTGTTTGTGTACGATAATCATTTCCAGCGGCCGCCCAAAGATTTGATACAATGGTGTCCGCTATCGTTGATCTTTGATTGAATGAAATCTGGAGGATTTATATGGTCGAGAATATTCTTGTCTGCGTTGCCTGGCCCTACGCCAGCGCCAGCATCCACGTAGGCAACATCACCGGGTCACACCTACCGGCGGACATCTTTGCGCGCTACAATCGCCTGAAAGGCAATCACGTCCGCATGGTTTCCGGTTCCGACTCGCACGGCACGCCGGTGACCGTAAAGGCTGAAGCCGAAGACTCCACCCCGCTGGAGATTTACCAGTGCTATCACAACGAATTCCTCGATCTTTTCCAAAAGCTGGGCATTAACTACGACCTGTACACCAGCACGCATACCCAGAACCATTTCAAGGTTTCGCAGTCGATCTTCCTGGCGCTGAAAGAAAACGGTTACTTATATGAAGAAACCCAGGAGCAATGGTATTCGGAATCCGAGGATCGCTTTCTGCCCGACCGCTACGTGGAAGGCACCTGCTACATCTGCGGCTACGAAAGGGCGCGCGGTGACCAATGCGAAAACTGCGGCACCTTGCTTGACGCCACTCAACTGATCGACCCGCGCACGAAGACGGACGGTTCTACACCCGTGCTGCGCGAGACCACGCACCTCTTCCTGGACCTGAGCAAATTGGAAAAACAGGTAATCGGTTTCCTGGAGGAGCGCGAAGACTACTGGCGCGCCAACGTTATCAACCAATCACTGGGTTGGATCAAGGCCAAGGGCCTGCAAGGCCGCCCGATCACCCGCGACCTGTCCTGGGGCATCCCCGTACCGGTCGAAGGGTGGGAAGACAAATGCCTGTACGTGTGGTTCGAGGCCGTGATCGGCTACCTCTCCGCCACAGTGGAATGCACCCGCCTGGCCGGAGACGCGAACGGCTGGCACGATTTCTGGTACAACCCCGATGCCAAAGCCTCCTACTTCATCGGCAAGGACAACATCCCCTTTCACGCCATCATGTGGCCTGCCCAGCTTGAAGGTGCAGGCAAAGAATTCGCGCGCATCTTTGAAGAGGAAGAGGACAAAACCCTGACTTTACCTTACAATGTGCCCGCCAACGAGTTCATGAACATGGAAGACCGCAAGATCTCCGGCAGCGCCAACTGGGCGGTGTGGGGGTTGGATTTCCTCTCACGCTACGACCCTGACCCGCTGCGTTTCTATCTAACCATCAACATGCCTGAGAACCGCGACAGCAATTGGGATTGGGACGATTTCGTGCGCCGCAACAACGACGACCTGGTCGCTACCTGGGGCAACCTGGCGAACCGTGTGCTTTCCTTCAGCTACAAGAACTGGGAAGGCGTGATCCCCACCCCCGGCGAACTGCGCCCCCTCGATAAAGAGATCCTGGAAACGGTTGAAAAGGGCTTCGAAACCGTCGGCGGGTTGATCGAAGAAGTAAAGCTGCGCGCTGCCCTACTCGAAGCAATGCGCCTGGCAAGCGAAGTTAACAAATACCTGGATACGACCGCGCCCTGGTCGGAGATCAAAACCGACCGCGAAGCGGCCGCCACCACAGTCTATACCGCCCTGAAAGCCATCGACAGCTTGAAGGTGCTCTTCAGTCCCTTCTTGCCACACACCAGCGAGCAACTGCACGCCTATTTTGGCTACGCGCAGCCGCTCTCTGGTGAGCAGGTAACCGAAACCGTCAGCGACAACCTCGGTGAGCACACCGTGCTGCGCTATAACCAGGACGGGGCCATCGGAGAATGGAAACCCAGCCAACTGGAACCCGGCCACACCTTCCTGCAGCCCAAGCCGCTCTACCGCAAGCTCGACCCGGACACGGCCGACCAGGAACGCAACCGCTTAGCATAACCCATAAACCATTCAAACCCGAAGGGATAAGTTGCCCTTCGGGTTTTTCATACCACTCAGGACACAGGATGACAAACTACTGGCAAAACGAAAAAGTCCGCCTGCGGGCGCTGGAACCGGAAGACGCCGAACTGTTCTTCCGCTGGAATATGGACAGCGAACGCGCCCGGCGTCTGGATTTCATCTGGCCGCCGCAGTCGCTGGCTTCGGTCAGGAAATTGGTGGAGGAGCAAAGCCACAAGCAGTTGGAAGTAGATACCTTCCGCTGGATCATTGAAAACCCCGAAGGCGTCGCAGTCGGCTCGATCGACACCCATCACTGCGACCCGCGCGCCGGTACCTTCAGCTATGGCGTGGATGTTTCCACCGAACACCAACGCCGGGGCTACGCTGCCGCGGCCGTCCCCATCATTTTGAAATATTACTTTGAGGAATTACGCTACCAAAAAGTCACCGTGCCGGTGCACAGCTACAACCAGCCCTCGATCCGGCTGCACCAGAAACTTGGCTTCAAAGAGGAAGGCTGCCTGCGCCGCATGGGTTACACCAATGGGGAACATTTCGATGTGCTCTGGTTTGGGATGACAAAAGAGGAATTTGCGGAAACCAATTGACCAGAATGACGCCCTCATAGACGAACCAGTTCATAAAAGACAGGCGCGCGGTTTTTAATCCTACCCACACAACACGCATCACTGATGCGGTCGATTTCGAGTAAGAGTTCAAGTTGGCGCTGGGTATCACTCATCTCCAACACCTCACAACCTAAAGATATGAATGCGTGCTCTTTTTCGAACACGCACTCACCGCACCATCGAATTTCTTAGGAAATCACACCCAACTTCTTACCCACTTCGGCAAAGGCATCCAGGCCCTGCTCCAGGTCGTCGGTCGAGTGGGCGGCCGAGATCATCACCCGGATGCGCGCCTTGCCGGGCGGCACGGTGGGATAGCCAATCGCCATCCCGAATACCCCGGCGGCGAACAATTCCCGGCTGAACTCCTGCGCCAGCGGCGCTTCGCCCAGCATGACCGGTGTGATCGGGGTGACACTTTGGCCGGTGTCGAAGCCCAACTTCTTCATTTCAGCCTTGAAGAAATCAGCATTGGCCCACAGCCGGTCGACATACTCGGTGGATTCTTCCAACAGGTCGACCGCCGCAATGCAGGCCGCCACGTCCGGCAGGGTCATCGCCGAGGAGAACAGGAACGGCCGCCCGCGCTGGTGCAGCCATTCGACGATGGTCGGGTTCCCGGCCACCACCCCGCCCACCACGCCAAAGGCCTTGGAGAGCGTACCGACTTCAACGTCAACCTTGCCATGCAGGTTGAAGTGATCGACGATGCCGCGCCCACCCTTACCCAGCACGCCTTCCCCGTGGGCGTCATCGACCATCAAAATCGCATCGTAGTTCTGGGTCACGGCGTAGATTTCGTCCAATGGAGCTACGTCGCCATCCATACTGAACACGCCATCTGTCACCACCAGGGCGTGTTTGTATTTACCGCGTTCTTCCTTTAACAGCCGTTCCAGGTCGGCAGGGTCGCAGTGCTCGTAAGCGATGATCTTGGCGCGCGACAAACGGCAGCCATCGATAATGCTGGCATGGTTCAGGCGGTCGGAGAAGATCACGTCATCTTTCCCCACCAGCGCCGGGATGGCGCCCAGGTTGGCGGTGAAACCGGACTGGAAAGTGATCGCCGATTCAACACCCTTGAATTCGGCCAGCCGCCGGTCGAGTTGTTTGTGCAGGTCCAGCGTCCCGGCGATGGTACGCACCGCCCCAGGGCCGACACCATATTGATCGGCAGCCTGCTTGGCCGCTGCCACGATCTTGGGATGGTTGGCCAACCCCAGGTAGTTGTTGGAACAAAAATTGAGCACCCGTTTGCCGTCCACTTCCAGCCAGGCCCCCTGGGGTGTACTGAGCGTGCGGATATTGTTGTATAACCCCGCGTCTTTCAAGTCTTGGATTTCCTCTTGAAGCCAGGCAAGTTTATTCGACATGCAATACTCCTATTTGGAAAGGTAAAATCTGTGAATTGAAGGATATCCTGTTTTTTGATGGCCCAATACCACACACGACCATCAAAGCTAGTATAGCACGTTCATTAACGGATAGCAAAATTGCTCCAGGCGATCAAAATGAGCAATTCGGGAGCTTGCAAGTTTATCAGGCGAAAACAGCCAAAATGCCTGTATAATGTCCGGATGCGCAAATTCATTACCGCGCTCGTTCTGGCACTTGGCGTGATCTTCACCCTCACCCATTTCTCAGATTTCGAAGGCATCACCGAAGTATGGCAGCAAGGTATGCGAGGCTATCTCCTGCTGGCGTTGATTGTTGAAGCTGTCTGGTTGTTCAACCTGTCGGTCTTCTTTCGCGCCGTATACCGTGCTCTGGGAATCGAGAAACGTATTAAGAATCTGTTGGTGCTGGTGACCGCATCTTACTTCGTTGGCACAGTCACGCCGACCGGTGGAATGGGCGCGATGGTGTTATACATCGACGATGCCCAGCGCAACGGTCACTCGACTGGACGGGCGACGGCAGCCGGGGCCTTGTACACGCTGTTCGATTTCGCCGCTTTTTTCTGCTTCCTCTCCCTCGGCTTGGCAGCCTTGTGGCGGCGAGATAACCTGACCAGTGCAGAGATCGGCGCATCGATCAT
Source organism: Anaerolineales bacterium (assembly GCA_016928525.1). Next base: position 15,667 of record JAFGKO010000156.1, read on the forward strand.
CATGGTACTGGCTGCCTGCGTGCTGGCGGTGATCCTCTACCTGGCGATGCGGTCCGGTGAAAGTCTGGGTAAGTTCCTGGCCTGGGCCACACACTTGATCAACGCCCTTTTACGCCCATTCATCCAGCGCGACTACATCCCCACGAAACGCGCCTACACGTTTAGCGCCGAATTATCCGAAGGATTGAGCGAGATTCGCAAACAACCGAGCAGCCTGGGGCTGCCATTCCTGCTGGCGCTAAACAATAAGGCGCTGCTGTTCCTAATCATGTTCCTGATCTTCAAAGCTTTCAACGTGCCTGTCTCGGCCGGTACGCTGTTCGCGGGATTCAGCGTGGCCTACCTATTCCTGATCGTTTCACCGACGCCTTCCGGCCTGGGCTTTGTAGAATTCATCCTACCGCTGACACTGTCCTCGATGTTCATCCCCATCCAGGCTGCCACGATCATCACCTTGGGTTACCGCTTCATCACCTTCTGGACCCCCTTGCTGGTCGGCATGATCGCCTTCCGGATTTACAATCACCAGGAGATCGACCCAGTCGCTCCGGTTCCAAATTCGGCCGTATCCCAGCGCGAAAATATTGCCGGGTAATAGGTACTGTGGTAGAATTCAGGGCGCTCGGAGGAGAGTGACTCTGGCAGCGAACAACCTGGAGGGATGGCCGAGTGGACTAAGGCGGTGGTCTTGAAAACCACTGTAGGGCAACCTACCGGGGGTTCGAATCCCTCTCCCTCCGCTAAAAAAGAAGTTTTGTACGGGGAGGTCGCATAGTCTGGTCTAGTGCGCCCGCCTGCTAAGTGGGTACCGGGGCAACTCGGTCGAGGGTTCAAATCCCTCCCTCCCCGCCTTTGAAAGCCTATGGTATAATTGCCAGTCGTAATTCGAGAGAGCAAGCCTCTCAAATCTAAGTACCCTCGTAGCTCAGTGGATAGAGCACTTGCTTGCGGAGTAAGGGGTCGGGCGTTCGAATCGCCCCGAGGGTGCCTACATGCAGGGCGAAGACCGTGCCTTCAGGAGGAGACACGGTCTTTGTTTTTAATTAGGCACCAAGTGATTGGTGATCAGGCACAAAGGGGAAAAACGAGAAACTTGAACCGAAATACGAAATTCGAGAATCGTGGGGAGTGACCAGGAATCAGTAATCAGGCACCGAGGGGGAACGCGAGGGGCGAAATCCGAAATTCGTGATGCGAGAACCCTACGCCATCCGCAAACGCATCGCCCCTGGTTCACAAATAATATTGCTAAATATTTATTTCATCAATTAATTTTGCAACTACCCTGTCTGCACCACAAGACACGCACCTGTAATTTGCCATTTGCAATTTGTAATTTGCATCTTTTATCTTGTACCCTGCATCTTGCATCTTCTCCCCTGCTCTCCTACGGTTCCGTCACCAGTAGATCATCAAAGGCCACCACCAAGCCGCCTTCTGTTCCCGTCGCCGCCATGAACCCAACCTGACCCTCCTGCAGCAAACGATCGTGCACTACGCTCACCAGCACATCGTTGAGATAGAAAGCCAGTCGGTCATCCTCCGCAACAACCTTTAAGTGATTGCTTTCAGTTTGCAGGACCTCATCCGGCGGGCGTGCCCAGCAGCGCGTGGCAAAATCGGTTGAACCGGTAAAGGGCACGTACACATCCTGCCCGGCGTAGAAAGCGCAGTAACCGCCCTGACTGCCAAGCACAAAAGCATAACGATCCTGCCCTGCTACCCGGAACACGAACCCGTAGTAATAATCCCCACCGGATGGCTCGGCCAGCACACTTGCATCAGCTTCCATCACGAAATTCCCCAGCGTTTCGCTCAGGCAGCGCGCCTGCACGATCGCATCGGCCGGCCCAACTTGAAGCTGGTA
>JAFGKO010000157.1 GCA_016928525.1 Anaerolineales bacterium
AGGCGCGCCGAAAGCCGGTCAGCGCTGTCCGGAATACCATGTCGTTGCGCAATACGCCGCCGCGCCGCGAGCATGGCCCTTGCATGACCGGCTGGTCGGGGTCCACGAAAGGCCAGTAATAGGCCAACCAGAACTCGGCTAGCACACGCAGTGGAATGGCGACATCACATCCCAGGTTGCGAATGTCGGGAAACGCCAGCACCACATCATTGATAGCCCGCAGCAGCGCGATTTTGTAGCTGGTGACTTTGGTGTCGTATTTGAGAATGGTGCTGATAACTGCGCCGGGAGCAACGCCGCTCATTGGACTGTTCGGTTCCCACCGTTCCCTTTATGATGTTCGACGAGCCGGGCCGGAGACCATTCACAGATGGACGTTGTGACCAGGCATATCTGGGTCCACTATCCAGCCCTCCGCCGGCTGGCATTTGGCCGGTTCCCGTAATCCAATAGAGTACAAGCCCACGCGGCCTGTACTGCACACAGGACTGCATCTAGCATATCCCTCGATGGGTCAGTGATGAAATCGGCGGCCAGTTCATCATTTCTGAGGGACGTTATAAGGCAGAAGCCAGAATCTTAGCTCCAGCGCATTGATGAGAATGACAAAATACATGACCCATACTAGAATCACGGCACCTGCTAGAGCCGCAGGTGCCCCAAAGCCTCCGACAAAAACCAGCAGGCCCGATTGCCACAAAAAAAGTCCATATTCCGCGTCACGATAGCGAATTCGTGGAATGTAATAGAGCGCAAAAGGGATGCCAATGGGGGAGAATAAAAACGAACACAAGGCGCTGCCATAATTAAGCTGCCAGTTCGGATCAGATGCGACGAATGTGCCCGATCCTAGAAGAGAAATAACGCGAAGCAATTGTATTCCCAAGAAAAAAGCCAGCAGTGAAACCGTAAACTCAACGATCCACGGTCGATTATCGTAACGATTTGGCGGGACTGCGATATGTTCTCGCAGTCTCTGCGGGTCGTGGACCCATTGCGCTATCAGCTTAATCTTAATTGGCGCAATACGTCGCAAATCCAGCCATTGAAATCGGGTTAGTTGCTTGGCCAACCCGACACTATTCACATCGTCAAATATCAGAGGATAGACTGTATAGGGTGCGTTTTCCAGCACAAGATTGCTATTGCGATGATAGCGAGATAGTACCACGAACACACAATCTACATCACGAGTAATGACTGTAGCATACTTGTGACCTCGTTTTGAAAGTGTCGCGATCAATTTGTCAACAAAATGATAATCATTGGAATCATAATCAACCGCAAATGTGACTGGTCTGGGCTTATTAACGCTCCTAAGCCACCGTTGAACGATAATTTGTCGTGCAATTAAAAATAAGAACATCGGGCCAAAACAAGTGATAGGTACATTTGTGAATGCAAGTGGGAAGAAAGAAACGGCTAACACGAACGGGACTGCGAAAGGCGACAGAACTAGAGGTAAAGGCCGGACAGTGGGCGCCACAGGAACACCGCCAGGGCCTGCCCAACGATACAGGCCAGGTGCAAAACGCAATAACAGCAATAATGTAGTCGAGATGACGAAGGCGGCAAATCCTATAACACCGAACATTCTGTTGACGAACACCAGACTAAGCAAACCCAATGAAAGAATAAGTGTTCCGAGATGTAATCGCACGATGTTATAATTGTACGTTCGATTTCTTATCTGGTTCGGAAGCGCCAGAAGGCGAAACGCAGGAAGAACGAAAAACAGAGACAGCAGAGCGACCGGAAAACTGAGGTAGTATGCACAAGCAACCGTGGGGGGCATTTTGTCTCTGTCGACAGGTATAGGAGGTGGCGTCTCTCTCGTCTCAGATTGGATAGCAGCAAACAATTGAGACAAGGCTTTGCTAAAAGACTGCTGGAAGTCGATCCAGTGCGAAAATCGTAGTTCTGAAGGTAAAGAGAACAAGCCGGCAAAAAGGATGAGGATAACTGGTTTGTCGTGCCTCAGGGCATGCTGCCATTCGATCTGCACTGACTCAGAAGAAAGTGAAGCGGGCGACACAACTAGAATCACCTTGTCCGCAGCTTCAATACCTTCGAATATTTGACTCTGCCACCCGCGTCCTGGAACTAAGAGTAGGTAGTCAATCCACACTATATGCCCGGCCTTCTCAAGCGCGCGGCTCAGGCTATCAACAAATGTGAGTTCTTCGCGCGAATAGCTAATGAACAGATGTGCCATGGTCATCCCCATACGTGTATAGTTGGCCGGGGGGAGAACCGATCCAAGAAGTCGGATACAGAAGTGACTGAGTTTATTGTACACCGACCTGCCCTGCTGGGCGAAAGGCAATAGACAGTGTATGTTTTGAGAATTCCTGAGACGCCTTATGGCTCAAATCGGAGAGTTTCTCTTGAGCGCTCCTCGTATTTCTATGCTGAATTGCCTGTTCTCGCAGGGAACAGGATAATAGCACGCAGTCTCCCACTAGGGGAAAAACGAGGTTTGCAATTGCCGCTCCCGATCCTGCCAGTCTGAAATATACATCCCCATCGACACCCGCCAGCCTTTGCGGTGGTCGGGGAATTTCAGATGCAGCAGTTCGTGAACGATGACGTATTCCACCAAATCCCCCGGCAGGCGCAGCAGATCATCGGCCAGTGTGAGCGTGCCCGCCGTCGAGATAGAACCCCACTTGTTACGCATGGCCCGGACCTGGGTGCGCGTCACCTCTACGCCGAGACGGGCAGCCCAATCTGTCACCATCTGGTGGATTTCTTCCGGGCATACGGGCGGAGTACAGTACTCCAGTGTAGGCAGGTCGGTGAGTGCGTCCGCGATGAACTGCTGGACCGCGGCGCTGTCTTCGTCCAGGTGGAGCGGGATGAGCACCACAGCGCCGGACGGCGTGAGCTTGAACGCCAGGCTTTTACGCCGCTGCTTACGAATTTGCACGTCCATCACGCCGTTATCTCCTGCATCCTCAGAAGGTTATTGACGACAACTTTTGCCCGGGCCGCGTCAAAAGGCTCAATATAAGGTAACAAACGTCCGTAGATTTCGAACCGGACTTGTCTTTCAACTCCCTCATTGTAACGCCAGCCCTCGTTATCTCGTAGGTAGACGGATAAATCCTCAGCCAGCGCGTCTATCCCGTCATCATCCAGGACCAGGTCGCTGGCGCGCAGCACCATGCGCAATGAAAACGCGAGATTGTCCAACGGGCTCCTGGCACGCTCCTCTTCGGTGTGGACCACTTTTTCCGCCTTCGCCTGAAGCTCAGCCAGGGCCGTCTCGATACCGATTTGACGCTGGCGAAGCTGTTCGATGACTTCCTCGACTTCTTCGGCGATGCTGAGCAAAAACGGCTGCGCCTCGCCCGCCTGCTGAATGTGCGCGATGAGGCTGCGGTGCAGGTTGATGACCTTGACCTGGTTGGGCACATCGTCGGCGTGGACCACGTCCGCGATGTTACGGTTGATAGGATACAGCGGCAGCGGCTCGGCTACCGGGCCGGATGACACGTGCTCCCGGATGAGCGCATCGGTCTTGCGGAGCAGGTCGCGTTCCAGGCGCTGCTGCTGGGCTTTCGGGTCAAACGTGTTGTAGGCCGTCAGGTAGATGTCGGTTATCAGCGCGTAATCGTCGATGTACGGGCGCAGAAACGCATCCGGCGAGAGAACTTCATACGCCATCTGAAGCTCTTTGAAGAGCCGGAAGAACGCCTCACGCGGCTCTGGCTCGAAGAAATACGCGGTTATCCGGTCCACGCGACCTCGCACGTTATGTGGCTTGACCGACTCGACGGCTTCATACGC
>JAFGKO010000158.1 GCA_016928525.1 Anaerolineales bacterium
CTCAAGCCCGGATACTTGACCCAATTGACCCTGGGATGCTTCTCAAGGAATTCCGCCACTGCCTGTGCATTAGCTACATGCCGTTCCATGCGCAGACTGAGCGTTTCCAGACCCTGGATGAGCAGCCACGAGTTGAACGGCGACTGGCAGGCGCCGATGTCGCGCAAAATCCCGGCGCGCGCTTTGGAGATGAACGCCAACGACCCGAAATCGTCCGCGTAGGATACGCCGTGGTAGGAAGGATCGGGCTTCGTGAAGTTTGGGAAACGTTCGTGATGCCAGTCGAAATTGCCGCCATCTATGATCACACCGCCCATAGTGGTGCCATGCCCACCGATGTATTTGGTGGTCGAATGCGTGACAATGTTCGCGCCCCACTCGCACGGGCGACACAGATACGGCGTTGCCAGCGTATTATCGATCATCAGCGGGATGTGGTATTCCTGCGCGACCTTGGCTGCCGCTTCAAATGGGAAGACATTCACCAGCGGATTACCCAGCGTTTCGCCATAAATAATCTTGGTGTTTTCTTTTATAGCACGTCGAAAGTTGTTCTCCGGGTCGGTCGGGTCGACAAAGGTCACATCGATGCCCAGGCGCGGGAAGGTGAATTTGAACTGGCTGACCGTCCCGCCGTACAGGGTAGCCGCTGAGACGATATGATCGCCTGCCTGGCAGATTGCAAAGATAGCGGTCGCCTGGGCGGCGTGCCCCGAGCTGACCTCCAACGCGCCCACGCCTCCTTCCAGGTCCGCCATGCGTTGCTCGAGCACGTTGCTGGTCGGGTTACTGATGCGCGTATAAATGTTGCCCTTTTCCTCAAGCGCAAATAGACGGGCGGCGCGATCCGTGCTCTGCAGGTCGTAGGCTGCGGTCTGGTAGATGGGCACAGCCCGTGCACCGGTCGTCGCTTCGGGTGTATATCCCGAATGTAACTGTCGGGTGGTAAATCCAAATTTTCGATCAGGGTTGGTCATAAGGAACTCCTCTTGATTTATTTCCGCCCATTACCCGGAAGAGGTAACAAAAAACCTCTTCTGGTAAGTAAGAAGAGGCTCAGCGCTTCATCTTATCTTCCAGAATCATCTGCCGGAATTGGCACCGTTCTAGCTTTCAGCTTTTGGCAGTCAGCCTTTAGCCAAGCACTAAACGCTGATTGCTGATCGCTAACCGCTAATCGGTTGCCGAGGCTTCACAGGGCCGGTCCCTCAGCCTCTCTGGATAAGAGCGAAATATTTTGTTGTTAGGGCGAGTTTATATCACAATGGCCCGACGCGGTCAAGCGATGTTTATCACTACGTTATAATGCAGATATGCCCTACCTGGTGGACGGACACAACCTGATCCCAAAAGTGGGACTGCGCCTGGACTCCTTCGATGACGAATTGGAACTGGTGGCAATCTTGCAGGAATTCTCCAGGCTGCATCGAAAGCAGGTGGAGGTCTACTTCGACGGCGCGCCAGCGGATCAGGCCGGGACCCGTAGCCTGGGTACCGTTAAAGTGACCTTTGTCCGCGCCGGGACGACCGCCGATGTCGCCATTACCAAGCGGCTCAAGAAGCTGGGGCGCGCCGCCAAAAACTGGACCGTGGTCAGCTCCGACAGGCAGGTGCAGGCCGAAGCGCGCGCAGCCCGTGCCGAGGTGCTTCCATCTGAGGAATTTGCCCGCCTGTTGCAACAGACGCCGCGCAGCGAACCTAGCAAGCCGGCCGCTGACCTGAAGGTCTCGCCAGCCGAAGTGGATGAGTGGTTGAAGATCTTTGGCTCGCGAGGGCATAGAACAGAATGAATAGGAGCTTAGGGGGATAAAACTGGACAATTTAAGCCCAATTTCTAATCTTATTTTAATGTTATTCAGACCATTTTGGTGTATATTAATGCCAACGACACCTGCCCTCCCTTTTATTGGTATTTAGGTGTCAACCACCGAACAAACTGGACAGCATGTCCCCCCCATGTTGAACAGGCGGTGGTGTCCCTCCCCCCTCAAGACCAACAGGCACTTCGGTGCCTGTTGGTCTTTAATTTTATTTACTGCTCTCAGCGCCGTCCTACAGGGATGCTTCGCGAATGACGGCGAGAGCATGTAGGTTGTATAATATCCATATGACCACCGCCTACACCCTTGTCTCCGCCCCAGGACATGAATACCCCGATCACCCGGAACGACCGGGGCGATTGGATAAACTCATCCCTAAGCTGGATTCGTTCCAGGCCGAAAAGTTGGATGCCATACCTGCCAAGCCCGAAGACATCGCGCGCGTACATGTGCCGCGCCTGATCAACGGGCTGGAACGCGTCTGCCACGAACAGGCGCCCGGCATCATCGACTATGCCCCTACTTTCGTGACACAGACGTCGTTCGAGGATGCCATGCTGGCCGCCGGCGCAACCCTGGTCTGTACGCGCGCCGTCATCGCCAGAGAAGCGCAGAACGCCTTTGCCATCGTGCGACCGCCGGGGCACCACGCCGAACCGGCTAAAGCCATGGGCTTCTGCCTGTTCAACAACATCGCGGTAGCCGCTCGTGACGCCCTGGCGCAGGGATTGGAGCGCGTGCTGGTAGTGGACTACGACGCCCATCACGGCAATGGCACGCAAACCGCCTTCCTGGAAGATGAGCGCCTGGCATACCTCTCCACGCACCAGTGGGGCATCTATCCCGGCACCGGCTGGATCGATGATGCGCCACATGCCAAAAAACGCATCATCAACGTACCATTGACCGCTTTTACAGGGGATCGGGCCTTTGCGCGCATTGCGGACGAGATCATCCAACCGATGGTGGAAGCGTTCAAACCGCAGATGATCCTGGTCTCGGCCGGGTTCGACTCGCACTGGAGCGACCCGATCACGGCGTTGGGGCTTTCGTCAGCGGGATTTTTCCAGGTTTCGAAGCGGCTGGTGGAACTGGCGGCGGAGCACTGCGGCGGGAAGATCGTCTTCGTGCTGGAAGGCGGCTATGACCCGGCCAACGTGGCCAACGGAGTTGGAGCGGTCTTCGCAGCGCTGGCAGGCACCTCGTCCGCGTTCGATGCGGGAGATCCCAATCCCCGTAAGGAGCCGGATGTCGAGTCCCGGTTAGATGAAGTCCGCAGGTGGCATGGGTTTTAAATTCATCGCTGAGCGGAGGGCTTTGCCCGTAGTCGAAGCGCATAATATGGGCAAATTGGCCCTTCGACTGCGCTACGCTCCGCTCAGGGAGGATGATAATTTTTGATAAAATTCCCCACAGCATTCATTGAGGAGGCAGAATGGCCCGCAAAAGCAAAGGATTTATCGAACTGGAATGGACCTGCCCGAATTGCAACACGCGCAACAAGGGTTTTGACAAGACCTGTGTGAACTGCGGTGCGCCGCAGCCCGAGAATGTAAAGTTCGAAGCGCCGGCTGAAAAGAAGTTCGTTCCCGAGGAAAAAGCCAGCGAACTGAAAAAGCGCGGCGCAGACATCCACTGTGGGTTCTGCGGCACGCGCAACCCGTCTGATGCGGTGACCTGCTCGCAATGCGGCGGGGACCTGAAAGAAGGGCAGGCGCGCCAGGCCGGGCGCGAGATCGACATGGCGGCGGGGAAGCTGGAGCCCGTGACCTGTACCAACTGCGGGACCGAGAACCCAGGCACGAACGTCAACTGCCAGGAATGCGGCGCGCCCCTGCCGCGTCCTGCCGCGCAAGCGCCTGCTGTGGTGCCAATGTCATTTGCCACACCCGGAGCGCCCCCCGCTCTCGCCGGGGCGGCGGCAAAGCAACCCAACTGGCTGCTTTTGGGCGGGATCTTCGCGGCGCTGGCGATTTGCTGTGTGGCCATCCTGATGCTGTTCGTCTTCCCCTCATCGTCTGTGAAAGCCACTGTGAGCGACGTGTACTGGCAGACCTCCGTGCCGCTGCAGGAAATCCGCGCCGTGGACTATCGCAACGAGCGCGGTAACCCGCCCTCGGGCGCTTACAACGTCTCCTGCCAGACCGAAAGTCAGGAAGTGTGCGAAGAAAGGACCATCGACCGCGGCGACGGTTCCGCCGAAGTGGTGGAGGAATGCCACACCGAGACGGAGCAATACTGCGATTACACCCTGGACGAGTGGACTACCATCCAGACCTACACGTTGGAGGGGCACGATCTCTTCCCAACCTACGAGCAGGTCAACGCCAGTTCGGATCAGCGCCTGGGGGACGCAAGCGCCAATTACACAGTCTATTTCGATACCGAAAAAGGGAACATCGAATACGCGCCGGGCAGCCTGGATGAGTTCCAGCAGTTCCAGCCCGGCAGCACCTGGACGTTGAAGCTGAATGCGATGGGCGGGGTGTTGAGCGTGGAGAGGTAGGAATGGACGAGGCGATATGTGCGCTCGTTTTTGTTTGGCAGGAATGTTTTGGATAATGTCGCTTATAATTCGAGTTTAGACAAAATGCAATTTTCCCGTATATGTGGCGGTTAAGTCGCTAATGAAACCACCATATATGGCGTTAAAGTCAA
>JAFGKO010000159.1 GCA_016928525.1 Anaerolineales bacterium
GCTACATCTGCATAGTGTGTCTTTTCTGCTTTGTTCATGCTTACATTTTACACTTCAATGAAGGTTTAGAGATAGGTTCTTAGTGAACGCCGCCAAACTCGGTGTTTATCCGCCATTTGGCAGGTTACGGCTTATGGGCGGCAGTAGATCAATAACAGATAAAATAATTGTAACCTGATATTCCTAAACTGCAGAATGCCAATATAATCATGACACTATGCAGAAACCAAAGCTCCTGATCGCCACCAACAACCAAGGCAAACTGGAAGAAATCCAGGCCATCTTGAAAGACTTAAAAGTCGAATTGCTCTCCCCCGCCGACCTGGGCCTGGACCTGGACGTTGAAGAAGACGGCCAGACCTACGCTGAAAACGCCTCGAAAAAAGCGCTGGCTTTCTCCCAGACCAGCGGCCTGACGTCTCTGGCCGACGACTCCGGCCTGGAAGTGGAAGCTCTGGGCGGCAGGCCAGGCCTGCATTCGAACCGCTTTGGCCCCCCTCTTACTCTCCCCCCATTTTCCCCAAAAATGGGGGGAGGCGGAGGGGGGCTTACAGACGCAAGCCGGCGCGCCTTCCTGCTGCAAAACCTTAACGGCAAGCCTCGTCCGTGGGTGGCAAGGTTCAGGGCAACGGTAGCAATTGCAAGCCCGGGAAGAAGCGTGCAACTCGTTGAGGGGGTTTGTCCCGGTGAGATCATCCCCGAGGAACGCGGGACGGGCGGCTTTGGCTATGATCCTATTTTTCTGTTAGCAAATTCAAATAAAACCATGGCCGAATTAGAAATGGACGAAAAAAATCGCTTGAGCCATCGTGGTCAAGCGATTCGCAATGCCATTCCTATGCTGATCGAGCTTTTGGAAACCTAATATGGAATTTGATCCAGGAAACCGGCCAGCAAACTTGCCACTTCATCCGGCCGTTCAACCATAACCATATGGCCTGCTCTCTCAAGAACATGCAACTGCGCCCCCTCGATTTGATCCCTCAAATATTCTGAACGGTTAGGGGGCGTCATGCGATCTTCACTGCCACAAACAAGCAGCGTGGGAACGTGGATCTTTTTTAAATCATCCATCACATTGAAAGCATCGCAGGCCAGAAAATCCCCATAAAGAACTGCCTGGCGCGTTTCCGTCATTTGCTGCATGGCCAACTCTTTCAAACGCTCATCGGCTGTAGGACTGTAGGAGTTCTCGACGATTGCCTCGACGGCCGACCGGAAGGTGGATGGGTTGGCCGCCATCTCAAGGGTAGCAGGGGCCACCCGCATTTTTGCGCCGCCGCCGAGCAATCCCAGACCAAGGACGCGCTTTCGGTATTGCAGAGCAAGTGAAATGGCAATGGCGCTGCCCATGGAGAAACCGACCACGACCGCAGCCGAAAGGCGCAGGGCCTTCATAAACTCGATAATTGCCTTGCTATATTCCCCAATATCCTGCCTGCCTATCCCCTCCGATTTGCCATGACCGGGTAAATCCAGGCTGAACATGCGTTGTCCGCTCAAGCGACGGATTTGGGGCGGCCAACTCAGGTGAGAACCGCCGCCGCCATGCAGTAACAAAACAGGCGGGCGGTCTCGCAATTCTTCCCCAGATACAAAGTAGTGTAAACCAGCTGCAATCGGCATGAGGCTCTATCGCTTGGCGTGATGCAGGCGGTCTGCCGCTTCTTCAGTAAGCGGAACATAAACCTGGACAAGCGTGCCCCTGCTATGCTGAGACTGGATATTCAACAAGCCATTGACCATTTCGGTGCGCTCGCGCAGGTTGATCATTCCCAGGCTGCCGCGCTTATCGTAAGCCTTATTCATCGACTGCACATCAAACCCAATGCCGTCGTCCTGAATTTCAAGTAGCGCAAGCCCGGGTTCCAACTCCTTTAGTCGCACCCAGATATTGGAGGCTGCAGCATGTTTGCGCGCATTATTTACAGCTTCCTCGACGATGTAGAAGACGACGCCTTGTTTACCCATCTCCATATCCGCAACAATCTTTTCGTTCACGTCAATCACGACGTTTTGTCTGTAAGTTTCGCGTATCTTCTCTGCCATGGATTCAAGCGCAGCTGTCAATCCCTGCGACTCAAGGATTAGCGGCCGTAAGGTAAAGAGCATATGACGGATTTCTTTGGTCGTGCGGTGGGCCAGGTCTTCGATTTTGACCAATTCGTTTAAGGCAGATTTGGTATCCTTATCGAACATACGACGCGTCAAATTGATACGCATGGCCATAGCCGCCACAGATTGCGTCGGGCCATCATGCAGGTCCCGCGCCAGTTTCTTGCGCGCTTCCTCATGAACATCCATCATACGTTCTTTTTCCTCGATCAGATCCTGGTACAGGCGGGCGTTCTGGATGGCAATCACAACCTGACGGCCAATCATATCCAACAAATCTGTGCGCTCACGCATAAAGTAATTCGGGTCGGCGTGCGCGAAAAGCATTGCCCCATATACATTAAACCCACTACGTAATGGAAAGCAATAAGCCGCAGTGCAATTTCTCAACGCGATCACCCGCCCCAATTCCGGGTCAAAACTTATATTATCCGTAAGGACAGCCTCACCCTCATCAAGAACCCGCTTCAAAATCCCTTCACTACCATTCAACTTGACGTTGAGGTCGGCGCTGGTAAAGCGTCGCGCCGATCTGATCTCAAGTTGATCGCCGTTGAACAACATCATAGCGCTGATCAATCTTTCATCTTTTTCAGCATCAGGATCAGGATTCAGCGCAACATAGCCAAGGTCGAGCGCAGAATCCAGTACGCGTTTATAGCTCAGCGTACTTGTCAACGTAGCGGTAAGCTCGTAGAGAGCATGCCAGCGTTCATTCTCCATGCGTATTCGTCGCTGCTCTTCATCAAGGCGCGTCACCCGGATTTTGCGCAATTGTTCGATCAATTTACGGCTGATATACCCAAACAACAAACCAGACCCTACTGTAACAGCAAGTACACCCAGGGATTTCTGCAGAAATACCAGAGAAATAAAACCTGTCCAAAGGCTGGCAAGTTCCAGCGCAAAAAACAGCCATGCGACAACGAGCGCCCCCAACAGTTCAAAATAAATGGCTCCCATCAATATGGGCAATAACCCGGCCCAGTAGACCGGCCCGGATACCCCCCCTTGCAGCCAGAAAAACGCGCCTACCATCAAAAAATCGACTGCCAGGCTGATTTGACGGTGATATGAAAATCGCAAATTCAACCCGGCGAACACCGACATTGCCAAGTTCCAAATGACAAGCCCAATCAACGGCCAAATGGGCGCTTCGGACAGCAACACATCCCCCATTGCCAATGAAGCCACCATCCCTAACAATGTTAGCCAGCGCAAGGAGACGGCATACCAGTCTGCAACGTAGGGGGTATCGAATGTACGCATGATTCAATAATAACCGAATTTTTCTCTGACCGACTTACGGAAGACCTTACAAGTTGGTTATGTGCTAAATTTCATACCCCATCTTTTGAAGACAGGGGCCAAATCCTTCTGCCAAAACAGCTTGCTGCTCAGCAGAATAGGATTCACGGAAACGGCCAATTTTGCCTTTATAGAAATGCAGACCCTGCTGCCCCTCCGCTTTCCCAGGACGATAGTTTTCGATCACTTCCTGGACTTCCAGCCTGCTCCCGTTTAATCCCAGGAAATCTACTAGACGGGCTGATTCGGTATCGTAGTCCTGCAACAAGTCTTCGTAGCGGGCAATGAGCACACTCTTCTCAGTCTGCCATTTCTCCCAAATCCCGACGTACTCTTGTATAAACGCCAGCGACTTCTCGAAATCGCTCAAGTGCGAAAATGCATTTGGGCGTCCCTTTTCTAAAGCCCGTTGGCCGTATTCATAAGCTGAGAGCATGGCATCGCGTGGGTCGCGGTAAATGTAGGTAATCCGCAGCAGGCCCATCGTCGAGAGCAGACGCGACCAGATCGTCGGCCCGGCGTGTGCTTTGATTACAAACGTCTTACCCGCCAGCGCGGGAACCGTCACCATGGCCAGCCGTCGCAAAGATAGGACGCCGATATTGCAGTTGACTTCCGTCAAGATGCCCTGTAAGCGATATTGCTCCCGAATATCGCGCGCATCGGCACAGCCTGTGGTCTTCATCAGGTCGTGGATCAGGTTGTAATGCCAACCCGAACCGGCGCGCGGCATCCCGACAGAAAGGACAATCATGCACGTTCCTCCAGTGCGCTTTCAGAATGAATTCTCGACATACCGGCCAGGATACCCAAGTTTACCCAAATATTGGGCGTAGCGAAAGAGTCCTGCGTGATGTTATAGAGCAAAATTGCCAACCAGGAACACAGTCCGGCAATACCAAGAAAACGCAACAGCCCGGGTTTGCGCAAAAATGACAAAGCGTCACCCAGCAAGCCAAATAAAAATGCCAGAAACAACGAAAAACCCAGCAAACCGCCCTCGGCCAACACCCGAACGTACATATTTTTCGGATTCGGATACAGGCGGTTGGAAGGGGCCAACTGCCGGGCGATTTCGGGCACAGTCGTCAAGGCCCAATTGGGCAGGTTGTCGTACATATAAAAACCGCTGGCGCCCAGGCCAACGCCCAGCCAGGGATGTTCGTTGTAGGTGGCCAGCCCGGCCCAATTATAAGCAGCGCGCGCGCCTGCTGAATTCTCGATGATGAAATCTTCCAGGCTCTCAGCTTGCGAATTCCACAAACGGGCCATATAACCTTTTTGCCCCAGGAATAGGAATGCGCCTGTCACGACTGCTACGATCGCCAGGATCAAGCCAAAGCGCAGGTTCATTGCAACCAGCCAGCGCCATACAGTACGCTCGCCGCGTTTGAAACCAGTATAGAACCAACGCCAGCCGGAGCGTATCAACCCGCCACCCACCAACAAGAAAGTCAAGCCTGCCGCACCAAGGGCCGTGACCAGCCCACCGCGCGAATAGGTTGCCAGCAGGAGCAGGCCGCTCAGTCCAAGCAACAGGGCTTCGAGCCATTTGAAGCGGGTGAAGTGCATCTTGGTCAATACGGCTGCAAACAGCCAGGGCAGGTACACCGTCGCAATTTGTCCCGCAAGCCAGGCCGGTTCGTAGGCCAACCCAGAGACACGGTCCGTCTTGACCAGTTCGCGCATCGAGAAAGCCAGTTGCCAGTGCGTGACTGTCACTTTTTTAAGCATCGGTGTGTAAAATGCCAGCGCCTGCACCCCGCTCCAGACAATGTCCAATAAAAAGCCAGCTAACAACCAACGCACCGAAAATTTCAGATCATCTTCATGACGGTTCATCCAGGCTGCGGTTACAAAAAAGGACAAACCAATGATGACTGTCGCCCAGGCGCGGATGGCGCGACCCCAGTAGGATTGTCCACGCAAATCCAGCGGGGCGTGCAGGACCCCGAACATGGTCGCCGCCAAAAGCACCAGCAGGAACATCCCCAACACGAGCATGCTCCCCGGCCAGGGAGAAGAGATCTTCTTTCGCAAGAGTTGAATCAGCAAAATGGGTAAGAGTAACACCAGCGGATAAAATGCCAGCGGCCTGACGTAGGTGGTCTCACCCAACCTCGGAAAGTAGCGAAAGCTGGTGACTGGCAACGTTAGCAGCGTTGCAGCCCACAGAATACGCGCCAGCTTTTCGAGATTCTCCGAGGAAAAGGCTGCTCTCTTCATGCCTTTGTATACTTCGGTTTGACAAATAAAACCAGCAAAGCACCCAACATTAAAAAGACGACCGAACCCGAGAGCAAATACGTGCCCTGGGAAACACTACGATAAACCGGTAAATCTTCCACCTGCACTGCATCCACCCGGACGAAAGAATTCAAGCCAACCTGCGCAGCCAGATCCGCCTGCGCCTGCTCGGTGAAAGCCAACGCCCAAGTCGCAGCGATGGACTCAGCTCGCCCCGGATCGCGGTCATCGGCGTAGAAATGCCAGCCCGCCTCGGCGGGTTGGCTGAGGGATAACACCTCATCTCGCAAGGTAGAAATATCTACCCCGCTGGCATCCGCCACAACCTGCATCACCTCATCTGACCAGGCGATTTCTTCCAACTTGCGCGTTTCACGTTCGAGATAATAGAACTGCTGGCGGTCGGTCTCTGCGGGCCAGGCCTCCTCGAGGTTGAAATCCACGTTGACAGTCGCCCGCGCACGGTATGTTGGCGGCGCAACATAAAATAGCGCTGCACCCAACAAGGCTCCCGCCAATGCACCTGATACCCAGAATCGCCAGGCTTTGAGCAGGCGGATGAGGTCATCAAGGGTGGGCGGGGAAAAAAGAAGATTCATAAAAGTTGCTCTCTTACACATTGCATAATTCGTAATGCAAGTTTCACAATCCTAACCGCTTCCTACGCCGCCAATTCCATAATGGGGCAACAAGTTTGCGGATGTAATACTTTGCTACAATGATCGAGAAAAATCCCCCACCGTCACGGTAATGCACACGCAGCATCTCCGGCCAGCAACGGTCATCGGCAGCAATGGTCTTCCCGGATGCGTGAATACGGAAATTTGCCCAGGTTTGTCCTGGAATATATTTAATCGCTGCACGGGACGCAATCCGCACCCAGAGATCATAATCCATTGCAAAGTAGAATGACGGGTCGAGCGGACCAACCGCATGCCACAACTCCGCTCGGAAGAACATGGTCTGCTGCGGGATGTGGACGTAGCCCTGGCGCAAGTGTTCGTAATCCGTTTGCGCCGCGCCAAATTTGCCGATCACGCGGCCACCCTCGTCAATGAAGTTACAGTCAGCATAAACCATACCAACTTCGGGGTGTTCTTGCAGGTATTTCACCGCTGAAGAGACAGCCCGCGGTTCGTAAGTGTCGTCAGAATTGATCCACGCTAAAATCTGACCGTTGGCGCGTCCGAAGCCTTTGTTGATAGCGTCAGTCTGGCCTTTGTCAACCTCGGATACCCACCAGGCCAGTTTGTCCGCATATTTCTCGATGATACTCACACTTCCATCTGTTGAGCCGCCATCCACGATCATATACTCAATATCTGGATAATCCTGCCCTAACACGGAACGGACGGTCTCTTCCAGGTATGACGCCTGGTTGAAAGACGGGGTGACTATCGAGACTAACGGCAAATCGTGATCTGACATGCTTACTACTGGATCAACGGATGTTGCAAATCAAAGATGATGTAATCCGGGGTCTGCTCAAGGATCGGGTAGGTATCGAACAGTTTGTCCTTCAACTCCGGCTGGCTATCGAATTGGTTGAAATTCGTAACAAGAAAGTATTGTTTTCCTTCGATACGTTCAGCAAAGATTTCATCGAACGTTTTTGCCTTACCTGCCAGTTCCCTAAGATTCTGATCACCCGTAGTTGGCCATTGTTCGGTTATTTTCCAGCCCCAATAGGCCAGGCGATTGCCATAATCTTGAGTCAACCCAACGACAGAACTGGTACGTCCCAATTTGTTCGCCAGATCGGCCCAGAACTGTGGTTCATCCCGGTAGTCGTTCCTGACGAAATCTACACGAACGTTCCACATCTCAAAGCCTATACCAACCAGGATAACCCCCGCTACAGCCAAGCGCACAAAATTGGATGACCCGTTGGTCTCAGTCAAATATTTGAATATCACTTTTCCAACCGCTGAAAGTGACAGGGAAATAAACACAAATAAAGGTAACTGGTAGTAATTGTGCGTGATGAAATGATAAGAAAATACGAAGCCGTAGATCATATACCCAAATAAAAGTCCGAGCAAAAGTGATCGATCCTTGCCCGGTTTCACCAGAAATGGCCCCAGCAAAGCCACTAAAAAGGGACCGAAGCCAAGTGTGTTTCCAATCATGTTCTTCCAGCGAACGTAGAATGTGGGATCTATCCAAAAACTGGGGAAAAAACGCAAATCTGCGGACAAGTTAGAACTTTTTGAAATATATATGCTATCGATCATAAAGATAGCCGTTGGTAATGCTGTGATAATTGCCAGCACCCATATCTGCGGATCTTTAATGATTTGCTTCAGTCCGTGGGTTGTCAAAAGGATCAAAGCGAATGCAAATAGCAAGGGAAATATCGCAACTGTTTTGACAAAAATTGCCATGCCGCTCAACAGGCCAGTAATGACCGTCCATTTCCAGGTTTTTTCTGCATGCCAACGTTCAAAAGACCATAAACCACCTAAGATTAATCCCACCATCAAAGAATCTGGCTGGAAGGATCGGCTGGCGATCACCCCAAATCCTAAAAACAGGTAAAAGGCAAGCGCAACAATAGCGCCATCTACCGAAGCGATGCGACGAGCCAATGAGAACAATGCCAACCCACCCAGCAACCAGTAAACTGACGAAGCAATGCGTGCCAACCACAAGTGTTCACCGAAGAGCAGGTACAACCCGGCAACAATGGTTTCATTCACAGCCGGCTCAAAAACATCCGCATCTTTCCATTGCTGAACGGCTATTTCGCGTTGCCATTCGGGAACATCATTGGCATATTGGTAATACATACCGCGGGCTTTAATCGCCGATAGAAATTGTCGGGTGGGATGGAAATCCAACGGCAGGTCGGTTAAATCAACCATGCGAATACCAAATCCCATGATGAAAAGCATAATTACGATTAAATTAACCAGCCATGACCTGCCAAAGAATGAAACCTGCAGCTTATCAAGCATGTCTTTCACCATTCCTCATCCGAATAAAACAATTTCGCAGTTTTTCCTGTCATTTTACGAATACGTATGATCTCATCCGCGCTCAGACGTTTCTTCCAATTATCCAAATTCGCGCGGCTGTCCAGCTTCACTGCATGAACCTTTTTCTTCGATAATTCCGTCGGATTCTCGGAGCTACTGGCATTCAAGATCGTCGCCTCGACCTTCGGCGTGAAATCCAGGTCAAGGGCGGCGTACAGATCTCGGTAGCTGGAGACAGGGTCCAGGGAAAGGTCTTCGTGCCGGACCACAATGAATAACGGATGCAGTTTCATCGTCCGGACAACGACGCGGTAGATCATCCGCCAGAGTAATGCAGCCTGTCCAATAATGTCGTCTTTCTGTACAGACTCCATCTCGGCGCGATCCACATCCAGCCATCTTTGCATAAGCAATGGCTGCTCTAACAGGTCACGAAAGTCGAA
This sequence comes from Anaerolineales bacterium, assembly GCA_016928525.1. The sequence continues at coordinate 9,092 of JAFGKO010000159.1, forward strand.
AGGCCAGTTTAAGCGCTTGAGGCTGCTGGCAAAGGCCGCCGGATGCCGCACAGTGATCACTACGCGACAACCCAGCCGCTCGGCAAACCAGGGCGCAGAAAAGACGGCAAATGGGTCTTTGATGAGCGGGCGCTGGCGCAGGAAACGACCGCGCAGGAAGATCGAGAAATCACGCCCCATGCGCAGGAAATCCTTGCGCTCCCGCAAGGAGCGTATCTCGCGCCACAACCCATATCGGAAGCCAAGCATTTCGCGAAAGGCGGGTACATACTGCGCTTCGTTCTCCGCGCAGATCAAAGTGTACCACTTCGAAACAGACGCGCACAACACGCCCGGCCGGTGCCAGACATTGAGAGGCTCACTGATATAAGCTACCTGCGGGCTAGCGGCCAGCATCCTGCCCACCCAGGTGGTCCCCGTGCGATGTGCGCCGGTGACGAGAATAGGCGCTTGCGCGTTCATGGCTGTGTCTCCAACATATGCTGCAAATCATAAATGAGATAGCCATCACCCTGTACAAGCACAGGATAACCAGCTAACAACGCCTGCAACTCCTGCTGTTTGGCAAAGTCTTCCAGATCGGTTACCAGAAAAAGGGATTTTTTTGCTGCTGTTTCTGCGAACAATCTTTCAATGTCACGCTGGTTACCACGCGCATCCGCCTGGTACAAATCTCCCGATGAAGGCCAGATGTCCGCCTTTTGCCAGCCCCAGTAGGCTAACCGATTGCCGTAATCTTCTGTCAACGCGACAACCGAAGCCTGCGATCCCAGCGCTTCGTGTATCTCGGCCCAATACGCCACTTGCGGACGGTAATCCACGGACTTCATTTCGTTGCGGACATCCCAAACCGTCGAGAAGATACCATACAGCAAGATGACGAACAGCGCGCTTCGTACCCAACCCGGACTTGCTTCCCTTAAACGGGCGAAGAACCAATCCCCCAACGGAGCCAGCGAAACTGCCACAATCGCGACGAGCGGCAGACTGTAATAGTCGTGTGTGGAAATATGATAATTGAAATAAAGTCCAAAGACCACATATGCGCCCCAGACACCCAATAGAAACACTCTTACAGCCCGCTCCCGAACAAGAAACAGTCCCAACAACCCCAGCATGATCCCAACGCCGCCTGCAACAGTAACCGCCTTGGTCTGCCACTGGAGATAGAATAACGGGCTGACCAACAACGGCGGGATGAAACGCCCGCTCATATCGCCGCCGAATAATCCCAGCACAAACTTGCCGTATATGATCCAGGCTGCTCCCGGCAACATACCCAGCGCACCCAGCGTCCACACCTGCGGGTTGCGGACCAATTCACATAGTTTGAAACGTCCCAACAGAGCACCCAGCGCGCCACCAATCACAAAGAACGCCGCTATGAATTTGACGAAGATCGCCACTCCGCCAACCAGCCCGGCGAGAATGGCCCATTTCCATGACTCCCCTCTTCTATCAGGATGTGTGCCCGAAAGGGTAGAGGGATTGGGGGTGAGGTCAGCCCAGCGATAGATCAGCCACCAAAAAGCGACGATCAATGCCACCATCAACGGGTCAGGCTGGAAGCTGCGGCTGGCAAAAATACTATAGGGAACGAAGAGATAAAATGCCAATGCCAGTATCCCCCCATCTACCGAAAACATGTCTCGTGCCAGTAAATAGACGAATATTCCGCCAATCAACCAGAACAGGGCCGAAATCAAGCGCGGAATCCACAATTGCTCACCAGTGTACCGATAAATGAGAGCCGCCAAGCGCTCTAAAATCTCCGGCTCGATGGTCACCTTGGTCTTCCACTGCTGGATGGCAAATTCACGCTGCCATTCCGGGATATCAGGCAGCATTTCATAATACATGCCGCGCGCTTTGACCGCAGAAAATAACTGCCGTGTGGGATGGAAGTCCAAAGGCAAATCCGTGATGTCGTAGAGGCGGATTGCAAGGGCGATACCAAACAGGAGAAACAAAGACAACGCAAGGGATAGGCGCGACGATGCAAAAAACGGCTTCTGTTCCATCGAAAAAGTATTGTATCGTAAGTCCGCTGATTTGGGGATTAGCGCTGCTTAAGCTTGGCCTGCCGGCGCTTCAAATAAGTCTCGTGCAACTTGCCAAGTCCGATTAATTGCAAAAGTGCGGAAACGAGGATATTCAAACGTACCAACGCTGTCGGTGGATGGATGCCCAAAGCGCGAAACCAGAATACAAGCGACCCCCACGGCTGGCCGCCATCCAGCAGATAACGCGCATTTACGCGATGCGCGGAGGCATGAGCGCGTCTTTTTACGCCTGCAAATGCCTCCGCCAAACCGGGCTGTTTCTGTGCCCAATCCAGCATACGAAAGGCTTCCTGACCAAACTCAGCAGCCCGGGCACGGTTTTTGGCTTGAGCGTGGTAACGTGCCGCGGCCCAGGTTTCGTCCACGTGCAAGATGCGCCCACGCAAAGCTATGCGCAACCAAAGATGGTGATCGAGCAGACAATGATAGGCGACGTCAAGATTTCCTACCCCCTCAAAAGCTTCGCGTCGAAAAAAGACGGCCGGCTGGCCGATAATCTGGAAACAGAGTAAGTCTTCGAGCGTCAATTGGTGATATTTGAGCAGGTTAATGGTATGTCCGCTTTCATCTACAGCCAGCATGTTTCCATAGACCAGTACGACATCAGGATTTTCCTGGAAGATTTTCACCGCCGCTGCAATTGCTCCGGGCAGGTAATAATCGTCCGAGTTGAGCCATGCCAGGATTTCACCCCTGGCGCGAGAAAATCCCTTGTTGATGGCCTCCGCCTGGCCGCTGTCCTTTTCGCTGACCCACCAGGCCAGCCTGTCAGTGTATTTTTTGATAATTTCTACGCTGTTATCGGTAGAAACGCCATCTACGACCAGGTATTCCAGGCGAGGGTAATCCTGCTCGAGGACAGATGTGAGAGTCCGCTCGAGGTAGGCGGCCTGGTTGTAGGACGGAGTGACAATGGAGACCAGGGGAGTTTGAGATAACGGGGGCAGGTTCAAGGTTTAGAATGTTGCAAGTTTTGGGTTGAAAGGTGAAGGTCAGAAAAGAGAGTTATAGTCAACCTTCGGGAAGATGGTTAGTTTGCCGCCCACGGTAGCGTCCAGCACTTCGCGCCCGGCTTTTTCGTAGGCTTTGCGCGCCATTTCGTATCCGATCTCGGACGTGTCCAAATCGGGCAACTGCCAGCGGAAGCCTTTGCCGAAGTAACGCGGATCGAAGTGGTTGGGATCGTCGCCATCCGAGACAACCGTCTTGTTGGCATCACCCTTGCTGGTAAAGTTATGATCTACGCCGATCAGAATGAGCTCTTCGAAGCCCATATAGAAAGCAATCTGAAGCGCGACGTTGGTGACGGTAGCACCTTCCCAGATACGGCGGGTCATGTCGTAGGCAAACTGCGGACCAGTGTAGGTAGTATAGAGAAAGACCAGATCGTCAGGGAAGCGCTGGAAATGGCGGTTGGAATGCCAGGCGATGAACTTGGGCATGGGCAAGGCGGCGATCTCCTCGGCACACTGTTCGATGACCAGGTCGTTGATGGAGGCAAAATAAGTAGTGGTGAAACCCAACTCAGGGAAGAGCAGGTAGATACGGTTCATACCAAAGGTGAATTCGTTTTTCAGTTTGGTCAGGTCGGTATACTTCAGGCTGGGACCATTGCCGATAATGAAACAGCGTTCGCCGCGATGGATGTTCCTCATCTCGTACATGCGCTCGCGGCTCTTTCGCCGCCAGGGATGCAGATAGGCGTCCGGCACCTGCGGCAGGCGGCGGATGGCATCGTAGGTGTTCTTGGCCGCGTTGAGGAGAGGGGTAGGGGTGATTTTCTTAAGCGTTGTTTTCATAATGATATGTGAGAGGTAAAAAGTGATAAGTTACCTTTTACTTCTCACTTTTTACTCCGTGCTTAATCTAGCCGTCGCGCCGCCATCCACGACTAGCGCCTGGCCCGTCATGAACGAGGATTGCTCGTCATCGGCGAGGAAGTAGATGGCATGCGCGATCTCCTCGGGCTTGCCGACCTTGCCACTGACCGTCCGGCGGGCAAGATTATCAAGGCGTTCCTGCATATCACCGTGACCGACATGCCCGCGGCCAAGACCAGCACGCAGCATAGGCGTATCCACTGCGCCGGGCAGAATGGCATTGACGCGGATGTTATCAGGGGCGAACTCAATAGCCATAGCGCGCGTCAGCGCCAGCATCCCGCCTTTGCTGGCAGCATAAGCGGCGATATTGGCCGAAGTCTGGATGGCGTGCACGGAGGAAACATTCACCACCGCCCCACCGCCACGCGCCTTCAGGAGCGGATGCGCCAGCTTGACACCCAGGAAAACCGAGCGCAGGTTGGCCGCCATGACCGCATCCCATTCTTCGACAGTTGTTTCGACCAGTGGCTTGGCGATCTGCAAAGCCGCGTTGTTGACCAGCGCATCCAGGCTGTCAGTGAACTCCTGGGCTTTGGCAAAGATAGCTTCCAGATCCTCTCCACGTGAGATATCGGCTTGGATGAAGAGCCCGTTCTCAGGGAAATTTTCGCCGAAGGGCTTGCCCTGAACCTGGTCGAAGGGTGCCCGGTCTACGCCGAGGACACGCCAGCCTTTTTGGGTAAACAGGGCAACGGTCGCGCGGCCAATGCCGCCCGCCGCGCCGGTGATGAGAACAGATTTTGTCATTTGTATTTCCAATTTTTCTGGTGGTCGAGTAGATGGTGTTGATCCACCATATCGAGACCACAAATGTTTACAAATTGCTTGCTGGTCTCCCTGGCCCGTCGGCCAGGACGGGCGATACGTGCTCGACTATCGTCTCGCACTACGCGATCAACGGTGATCCACAGTAATGTCATTTTTGCAAATCACTCGAATCAATCCCTAGCCCATCCAGCAAATTCCTGATCGTATTCCAATGCACTCGCTCCCAGGCGGTGGGGCTGGAGTTGGAGTTGTGTGGGGCCAGCATAACATTGTCCATTTTCATGAGCGGACTATCCAACGGGAGCGGCTCAACTTCAAAGACATCCAGCGCGGCCCCGGCCAGACGTTCGGACTGCAACGCTTCGATCAGTGCTTTCTCTTCGACAATAGGGCCACGAGCCGTGTTGATCAGCACCGTCGATGGTTTCATCAGAGCAAAAGTATCGGTATTCATCAGGTGACGGCTGGTAGGATTCAAATCGCAGTTGATGGAAACGAAATCGGCACGCGCGAGCAAATCTTCCAGGGTCGTCATCTCGATGCCGGTTTCGGTGACGAAGACATGGTCGATCTCGACAATGTCATTGCCGAGCACCTGCATGCCGAAGGCCTGCGCACGACGAGTGACAACTTTGCCAATAGTACCTACTCCAACCACGCCCAGCGTGCACTCGCTGAGTGCCACCCCGGGGATTTTGTCCCATATACCGGATTTCATGGCCCTGTCCATCCAGGGCAGGCGGCGGACGAAAGCCAGCATGTAGCCCAGGACAGTGTCCGCCACCGGGGTGGTGAAAGCATTCAGGGTGCGGCCGATTTTGATCCCATAACGGGAGCAGGCCTGGGCGTCGATCGAATCGATGCCCGTCCCCCACTTGGAAATGACTTTCAGGCGCGGCAAGCAGGCTTCGATCACGCGGGCCGTGTAGCGGTCGTCCCCACAGATTGCGCCATCGAACTGGCCGGCATATTTGAGCAGTTCTTCTTCTTCCATCCGTTCGCGAACTTCAGGGACGATCAGTTCAATGCCATAGCGTTTCAGAACCGGACGAAAGCGGTCGAGAAATGGGATCATATAGGGAGCGGTAAAGAGAACGGTATACATATGTTACTCACACAATAATTCAAGGACCTGGTTGTGATCATACGGCGGGGGGAAAATAGGCCCCTTTTCGAGTTCCCTGCACAAGTAGAAGCGCATGTTACGGTCGCTCTTGATAATAGCGGCAGCCTGTTTAGCCTTTTTGACTTCACCTAGCGCGGCATACGCCTCCAACGCAGGTACCCACTCGGAATAATCCTCCGGACGCAAATCCAGGGATTGGGCCTCGTCCGCAAGCTGTGCCACCCCCTGCCAATCGCCCAGTTGCCGGGCCAGGTTCATTTTTTGATAGTAGTAGCACCAGCCATGCTCAGGTTCCCGTCCAAAGATTTGCCCGGGGACCGTGGCCGGAGCGTGGGCAACGTCGATCTGATCGATGCGCGAATAAGGGGCTACATCAGCGACAATTCCTTCGCCGCCATAGCCCGGAAGTTCCACCTGGCGGCCATCCAGCACATGCAGACAGGATCCTGCCGTAGGGAAAGCTACAATCAGGGATTTGCTGTAGTCCTTCGGGACAAAGACCTCACGATTATAGTTGCCCGCGTCCTCCACCCCCTGCTGGATGAGCACAGCCGTACTCGCATTCAACACCTCGGCGGACACCTTGATCCCCTCGCCGGGATAATAAACCATATTGGCCGGCCCATATACCTCGTAATCCTCTGCAAAGCCGTACGGCATGGACACAAATATCATGGTCTGCTCTTTCAGCATCGGCGCGCGCCAGGACAGTTGCCACCAAAGTTCGCGGTTGTAAGACCAGTAGTCGCGGTAATAATCGGCGCTGAAGTAGTGCGTGATCACACTCATGCCAATCAGAGCCAGGGGAATGATCCAGCGAGCAGACGAGCGCAGTGAGTAGAAGATAAAACCGGTCACGACCAGGATAATGCCGAGGGTGGCATGGTAGGCATACCGGTCCCATTGGACTTCGAAGGAAATATTGCGACCTGAAAGGACAATGGGCAGGACTGCCATGGCAACGATCAGAATCCCCATCCACATCCACGCTACTTCCACGGACCCTTTACCTGCTTCCGTTTCGTGGATGAGTGTCTGCCTCCTGGCATACCAGATATACAGGAATACACCGCCAACTGCCAGTACCGCTAATGTCACCGCACTGCCCAGCTCACGATACGCACCAGCGCGTGTAAATTGGTAAAAGGGCACGAACCAGGCCAGAACTGTTGCCTCCCATACGTCTTTGGCAGTTTCGATGATAATGCCCAGCAGACTGTGAAATGGCGAGGTGCCATAGCCAGAAAACAACACATCGACGTTCGTCGCCCGGCGCTCGCTTTCGAACAGGAATACGCGCCAGAAAACAAAGGCGCCAGCCAGAAGAACGTATGGAATAGAGCGTTTCAACGTTGGGAGAATTGCAGTTTTAGGTGCGTCTCCACTTTTCTTCCAAAGCACATACCAAAGCAAAAGGACTCGAGCGCCTTCCAGCCCAATCATGGCCTCGAATATCCCAAAATAGGACAGGGCGAATAACAACGCCAGGCCTGTCCATAAAATGACTTTCAACCTGTTATTCGATTTGACAGCCAGAATTGTCGCCAGGATAGAGAAAATCGCAAGATCGTAGCCCAGCAACAGGTTCTTGAACGTGGCCGCGTTAGGCTGCTGCAAAAAGCCGGGGTAAATGGCAAAGAGCAGCGCAGCGATCGTCGTTTCGAACTTCTTCTCAGGCCAAATCGCGCGCAAAAGGTAAAAGAAACCTACGCTTCCTAACAGACGCAGGAAAAGCGCATAGAGATGCCAGCCCAGCACAGAACTCCCTAATACGGCATAATCGAGCGCGTAGATATACCCGATCAGAGGCCGGTCGATGGCAAACAGCTTGATGATCCCCTGGGCGCCTTCAGTCTGCCCGGCCAGCAGCATATACCAGTCATCGCGATAAAACCCAAGCTGAGGGATCAGAATCCCATAACCCAAAAGCGTAGTTATCGTAATAACGCCAAGTGCAGCAACTGTCTCTGAGATTTTGATCTTTTTCAGAAATGACATCTCGATAGAACCTTTCAGCGGTTCGCTGGTGATTTTTATTGCAACTGCACAATTATAAAGGGCAACAGGGAAACAAGAGGCTCATAACACTGTCAATAAAAAGATATCGCTTCAGCGACCAAGTGAAGGGATTATACAAGAAGTAAAAGAATAGCTGACATATTATCTGTCACATTTATTTGGGATATTGATGTAATCGTACGGGATATCATACTTAGAAAAATAGGAAACATCATCCAGCATCTCGAAATTCTGGTCAAAATAGTTATTTAAGATCAACCTGAATGTATTAACCGGAGATATCGTCTTATACAATCCCTGCGACTTTCCGGGCAGGTAGTAGGCATTCAATATGTACATACGATTTTCAATCACATCGAAAGGTGCAGGACCATGGTCACCTTGAATAACAATTATGGGCGGGTTATCAGACTCAGCCAATATCGTTCTTACAACATCTGCGATACGTTTATTGATAAAAATCACTTGATTCCTGTAGCCGACCACGTAATCAGGAAAGTCCGGTACACTTTGATCAATATAATCAATTTCTTCCCCATTTGGCCCAAAGACAAAAGGATGGTGCGGGACAACAAGATGTGCAAATACGAATTTTGGCCCAGGAATATGTTGGGCCACAGTCTTTAGCTGATCAAGCGCAAAGAGTGTCCGCAACCGATACCATTCTGCCGAGCGATTTTCTGGAGGTTCAAAAAACGAATCCATAAACACACGTCCGGCAGATGTTTGCATGATCATGAGTTCGAAATCGTTCATTCCCCCAAGAGTTGGGGCAAGGAAGTAATCAGCATCTTCCCATTCAGAGACAGGGAAATTTGTCGCAAACGAGACGGTATTGTAACCAATCGAATCTAAAAATTTTCTAACCTCGTTATATTTTCCTAGAGCACGGAGGGGAGCACGATTATCTGTATTTGATGTCAAATTATTGGAAAGCTTGTCCAGATAATTCATATTCAGGGATGAAGTCATTGATAGCATAGATTGAGCATAATTGCTCTGACTACACCTGGCAACGTAAAACCCGATTTCTTCAAGTTCATTCAAAAAGGGCGTGTTGTCATAATCGTAAACATCGCTCAGAACATCATCACGCCCATAAGCATCCAGAATAATATAATAAATATCCGGCGCATATCCCAATGGCAATTTTGAATTTGTTTCAATAATGGCTTGCTGTGTTTGGTTACGAGTGTTCGTTTCGCTCCAGATATAAGAAGAAATTTGGAACGTTGGGTAAATGAGCAAAAAGGCTGCCACCAAATTTAAAGTCGGCACAATTTTTCTGGCATCCCTGGCCTTTTTCCCTACCCACCACAAAGAAAATATTCCCAAACCAGCCCAAACAGGTACCATCAACCGATGGCGGCCCAGAATGATCCCTCCAAGGTTTATTGCTTTCAAATAATTGTAGACATGACCATAGGTAAAAAACAACAGTAAAAAAAATGTGGAGCCTAGAGCCGCTTTGTACCAATCTCTAAATAACAAAAGCAAGGCCAGGAAAAAAAGAAGTGTAGTTAAGGTTGAAACCAATAAAGGTCGCAACAACACGTCAGGTTCCACCTCACTGATGTTGAAACCCAATAGAGCTAAAATCGGAAAAATACTGAATAAAAGAAAATACACGGGAAAATTCTTGATGAATTTCATTTTTGCCTCATCAGAAAATCGCAGATTGTAAAATCGAACTCTTCGTCGATATCCCAGGCTTCGGCCTGGTCAATTTCGAACAGAATGGGATGCTCACCAATGCGATGATGCCGCTTGAGCAGGTTTTGGCGGGTAAAAAGATAGAGGCATGAATTCTCCTCATACACCGGTGGCAGGTCCTGGGTCTGGATGAGAACCGAAGGGTTGTGGTTGATGGCCGCTCCATGCTGGTCGTACAGTCGAGTTTGCCAGCGCGTCACAGAGAAGAGCGAGTCCTTTTCGGGATAGGCTGCTAAAAACGTCTCTATCGCGCGTGAAACCGTTCCGGGACGCAACAGGGGATTGGTGCTGTGCGTCTGCAAATAGAAATCGGCCTGCATCTGTTCGGTGTCGTGCAGCAGGATGTCGTTCATCGGGACATCGTCGGCGCGCAAGGCTTCGGGACGATTGATGATTATCACCTGCGGGAAGTGCTGGCGTAAATCGTCCATGACCGGCTCGGAGTCGGTATCCACGACCACCCGCTCGATCTCTGGAACGGCCAGCAGAGTTTCAAGGATGTGATGAAAGAGCGGCTTCCCGGCCAGCGGGCGGTAATTTTTACCAGGCACGCGCTGGCTGTGGTGGCGCATAGGGACGAGGGCAACAATTGAGGGCATCTGAAATCCTATGACAGCGGTTCAGGGTAAGGACACGCGCAGATTAATATCATAATAGCTCTGGGCGCATTTGGTGATCCAGAATCCGGTTTTCCCCTGCGGGTCGAAATCCCGGATTCCGCCGACTGGCAAGCCATCGATGGCGAACACGTCGACTCGCTCCTCCCCATTGGCAATGGCCTCCTGTATAGCAGCTTGTCTAGCATCCCATTCCCGGGTCCTTTGCGCATACACGGGAACCTTTTCGGCAGTCACCTTGAGTGAATACAACGGAAAGGCGTACGAGACCAGCAAAAGCACAACCACGAATGTCTCCAGCCATTTGACGGTGAGCATCTCGCGCAAGGCAAACCCGGTCAGCCAGCCCGCCAGGACAAAGCCAAATACAGCGATGAAACGCGGGATGATGATCGTCCTGTCCGCTGGAAGGCCCCTTTCCACGTAAGCGCTGGGGGCAAAGGAAGCCGCCACCAGGAAAACGGCCAGAATACCCACCAAAACTGCCAGGAACAGGATTCTTACAGGCTTGTCTGTTTTCATCTGTGATGGGAAAAACAGGAACCCGGAAAAGACCGACATCAAAATCAACAGAATGTTCTGGACATCTTTGAGCGACAGGACAAAGAAGGCGTAGGTGAACTGGTACAACAACACGATCATTTCAGCCAACCCAGCAGGTTCCCCATAGCGTTCTGCCCGGACCTGTGTGGTTGGCGCAAAGACCAACAAAGCCATCCCCAACAACGAACCGACCAACGCCACCAACGCCGGGACGAAGGTCTTCACAGCCCAAAGCTTCTTCTGGCGATAACCGATCCCGGCGAGGAGCGTATACAGTCCCAATGTGGACACCAGCACCGTACAACTGGCTTCGGAAAAGCCGCCGCCGAGCAGCGCCAGGATGAAGATGAATGCGCTCCATATTGGTGCAGGCTTCTCTCGTTTGCTTTGTTCGGTGATGAACACAAATATCCAGGGGAGGAAGACCAGCGGTGTGGTATAGGTCAGCATACCGGTGCGCCAGTACAGGGACTGGTAAATGTGCGGTGAAAGGTAGATAGAGAAATATACAATAACAGCAGAAACTAGAACCACAAGCCATCTCGAAAGTCGGCAGCCAGCCATGCCTGCAAGATTATAGAAAAGATAAGCCAGCCCTGCCACCCAAAAGATGATCGTCAGGGGCGTCATCAGCTGGGTGCCCAGAGTCCCAAAGGCATACAACAAACCCGCAAAGATAGTAACCGAATAGCGGCTAGGAGTGTAGGTCACATTGTAGGCGTAACCAGCGACGGTTTCAAGGAAACCCAGGTTTTTGAAATCGGCGTTGTAGCACCAATCATCGGCCCAATCGCGGTTGAAGTAACCCAGGTAGGCGAACAGGCCCACACCTGCCAGGAACAAGACCAGGCCAAGATAAAAAGCAAATTTCTTGAAATTGGATGACATTGGAGACTCAATGACAAAATTTACGAACCTGAACCGCCAAGACCGCGAAGGACGCCAAGTTTCTTAATATGCCGCCAAGGTTGCTTGGCAGCTTCAAAGGCATCTTGGCGACTTGGCTTCTTGGCGGCTAGGAAAAATAGAATAAAATCCATAACAAAAAATGATTAATCCTTTTCCACATCATCCTGCGGCTTGCGGAAACTGTACGCCAGCGCGATGATGGCGATCAGCAGGAAAATGCTGTGGAATTGCTCTAGAAAAGAAATTTCAATAAAGTAGATCAACCCAAAGATAAATGCCACCAGGATGGCAATCGCCCGCGACCTTTTCGTCACGCGCGGGAGCAGGTAGTTCCTTTGCAGGTTGAAGCGGCGCTGAAATAAATGGGACAGCCAGCCAACCAAAGCAAAAGCGCCGACGATAATCAGGATGAGGATGATGGCATCTTTCATTTTCACTGATTATACCGAATGGACTTCAAGCCCTACTCATATTAGTTACTTATCAGATGGCGAAATCGACTCAACCAGAAATATACGCTGGTTCTCCGTCTGGATGCGGGTAGCACAGCCGGATAACAGTGCCTGTGATGAACTACCAAGCACCTGGCTATCACTGATGACGAAATACTGAAAATATCCATCCAGCAGGTTAATGGTTGGAATGACCCGCATGTCGGTTTGGGAGGAGGCTGCCAGGGCGTCCAGTTCCTGGTAAAAATCATCGATGTACATTTCGGTGTTGTGATTCAGGAAATCTTCGAAGCAAATTCGCGGGGCCAGACCACAAAATGTGTTTTCACCTTTAACAAGATCGATGTAAGAGCCAGGCTTGACATCGATGATAAAAGGCCGCTGTTGCGGTGAGCAGACTGGCTCGGTCAAAGCCGGTCTCGTGCTGGCACGCAGGGTCACAGGAGGCAGGAGAACGGTCAGCACAAGCAGGGAAACGGAACCAAAGCGCAGGGAGAATAATTCATCTATAACGGGAGCAGGCTCCACGTCGCGGTCAGGGAAGCGGCTGACGCCCACCGCAAGTAGCACGAAAAAGAAGGGCATCGTACTGGCATAAAAGCGCATCCCGCCGTCAATGGGAGGCAAGAACGGGATAGACAGGAAAATCCCGATAAATCCGGCCAGAAGCATCGTCGAGACAGCAGAACAGAGCTTGAATACAAGCCGATATAAACCCAGCAACAAGATAACGATTGTCAAGCCCCACAGGACCAGGTCCAGCTCATACAGGTGGTCTTTTGTCCCGAACACAAAGATGCTTCCGCTGCCAGGGAGAAAGAAATCTGTATACGCTTCTGCAACGCCCTTGAAAAAATCGGATGGGGTCGCGAGGAAGGCAGCCCACGCGGCCCGATATACCCTGGAGGGGTCTCGAGTGCCAAGTTCGTCGATGGCGCTGTGCCAACCAGCCCCGCCGCGAACCTGCCCATAGAGGGTGTAGGCGAAGTTGCTGAAGGATGAACCTTGCGGCACGCCCACCAGACGCGGATAGACTGTGTTGATAAAGAAGTACCCTCCCACAAGCATGGCGAAGAGGAGGCTGAAAGCGAGTAGCGAAAACCGTTTCGCGCCACGAAACATCCAACCCGCCCATAAGGCCAGCAGTGGGAAAATGAAAAAAGCTCCCGCGCGCGCGCTGACGGCTACCATCAGAACGCCCAGGCCAAGCAGTAGATCAAGCCATTTTCGATTTCGCGCTGCATGCCAGATAAGCGCAAACCCAAAGCAGCCGCCGATAAATCCCAGCGATTCGCTCATCGCGTATCCGGCAATATTCTGAAAATAGAAATACATGAAAGTGATGTAGAGCATCCCGGCTAATGCGCCCATGGCATAACGGATCTGACGTGCGGACAGATACAGCCCAATGCCTGCCAATTGGACCAGTATCGCTAAAACGACTTTCAAATTCTGCCCCGTCAGCAACAACAGGGATGACAAAAAACCGGGGAACAACGGCCTGCCTAACGCCTGGCCCGCAATCCTGATCGGCAATCCGTTGAGGAGTAAATTGGCCCCCAGGTAATAATTCTTGGCGTCCTTATAGGGCAGCAACCCGCCAATCACAAAATTGTCCGAGAATCCCGAAGTCCACAGGTACGAGAGCGTCAGCGCAAAAAGCAGCATGGTCAGGCCAAAAGCGGCCAAAACGCTTTGATTTCCCCTTAATCGAAAAGACAGATAATAGAGCACTGCTACACTGAGAAAAACGACCAGGTCATAGCGATGGAAATATCGCGTAAAGGAATATGGGATTTCGAAAACCAGCACCAGCCAGAACAACACCACTGGAACAAGCCAGGCCCCAACCCCGCTGATATTCATTCTCTTGCTATCGAGCGCTGCTCTCATACGGTCATTTTCCTCAACGTCAAAAACGCTCAACGATTATACCGAATTGGCTCGACATCGCGCTCATGTGATTTCCCCGCACTCCAATGCGGGTAGTAGAACGTCTGGCGCAATTGCTGCGTGACCGGACCCGACTGGCGATAACCCTGGTACGTGCCCCAGAACTGGTTGAAGCGAAACCAGAAAACGGACGCAAAGCTCTTCCAAAACACATGCTGGCGCACGGCGTGGGACAGGTCGCTCAAGATGTTGGTCAGGGTCAGACGGGTGAAATCGTACACGTTGAAATGCGACTCGGGGAAAATACGCTTGAAGGCCATCGCTTCACGACGGTAACGGTTGTAGATGCCGCGCGGCGTCTCGTTGTGGATGTGGATGATCTCGGCATGCGCAGCATAGGAAACGGCATAGCCCGCCCCCTGCGCCCACTTAGCCCAGGCCAGGTCTTCCAGGCCGGTCAGCGTTTCGTCATAGGGATGCGTCTCCCACAAACCGCGCCGGATGGCAGCATTGGCATTGTTGCAAAATGGGCTGTCTTGCTGTGCTACGTCCGCATCCGGGAACCACTGGCGAAAAATCTGATACTCGGAGAACTTCGACGTCTCCATACCACGCTGTTTGCCGTAGACCAGCGCTACCTGCTCATCTTCAAACGGACGCAACAGACATTCCAGCCAATCAGGATAGACGGGATAAACGTGCGCGCTGGCGATGACCACCATCTCGCGCTTCGCCGCCCGGATCCCGAAATTGAGCGAGCGCCCAAACGTAAACTCGGCTGACGGGATTCTCACTACCTGCGCGCCATAGGATTCGGCAATAGCCACAGTATCGTCAGTGGAGCCGGAATCCACGAGAATGACATCCTCGTCTTTGAGGGTTTGCTGTTGGATGCCTTCCAACAAGCGCGGCAGGTGTTGCGCTTCGTTATAGGCGCGGATGACGATGGAGCAGTTCATAGTCATTTATGTCATTGCGAGCGAACGTAGAGAGCGTGACAATCTCAAGTAACCTGGAGCCATGAGATTGCCACAGGCGCTTCGCGCCTTCGCAATGACATTACCAATTATCGTCTTTCTCATACCCCAATCTTATCAACAAATTCCCAGCCACGTCTTTGAAAATCTTCTTGTGCTCCTCGGTGAAGTGCTTTTTCCATTCTCCGGTCTTCCCCGAGCGAAAAGTCGGGGATTTGCCCGGGTTGATGGAGGTTTCCAGGGATTCGAGCAGCAGGCCCCGGTCCGCCTGAAGCGGGACGCGTGCCAGGAAATGGTCAATGATGCGGTTCAGAGTCCCGGCGCGGTCGTGGATCAAGTCTTCGAAATGGATCTTCATCACGGAGGGCTGGTCCAGCCAGCTCAGATAAGGAGCAAAACGGTCAGCGATGTTCGGGAATTCGATATCAAGTTCGGGCCTTCCCAACATGCTGACCTTGAGCCGCGCGTCGAAATCGGGTAATGATTGGTAGTAAGCGTGGTGGACATGATTCGGCTCCATCTCAGTGACATAGAAGACGTGTGAGACTGCCACGTCGCGGGGATCGCGAAAGATGAAGTAGGGCACAAAAGCAGGCGTGCAGACGCGGGTTACAACCTCGGGACGGGCAAAGAGGTGCGCGGAGGCAACGTCACCCGGGCGCAGGGACTCCAGCCAGCGGAGGGCCTGCTCGGGGGTATGCTTGCGTCCGCTTTCGCCCTCGTATTCGGCGTAAAAGGAATGCAGGCGGCGGGAGAAGGGCGCGACACGGTTGAATCCCAGCAGGATTTGATCCAGAAGGTGCGTGCCGCTCTTTGGAAAGGAAATCCCGAGCAGGACCGGCCAACCATTTTCAGGCGCGGGCAGGGAGGCGAAGCGAGCGCGCTGGGCCAATTTCTCGGTCAGGTAAACAAGGCGGCGGAGGGAGGCTTTTAGGGGCATAAGGAGTATTTAACCACAGAATTCTCAAGACTGTAAAAATGATATACTCCAAAATGATTGCTGCTACGGTATTCCGGGAAAGGGGCAAATGTGAAGAGAACCATCTTCAACACTCCGTTAATCACTCCGGCTTTTCGCTATCTTTTCAAGGCCGCGCTGCAGATTCTGGGCTGGCGCGTGGTGGGACAACTGCCCGATTACCCCAAGTTCGTGGTTGTTGGCGCGCCGCACACCTCCAACTGGGACTTCGTCATGTTCCTGGCGCTGGCGTTTGTCTTGAAAGGAAATCTGCGTTACATGGGGAAAAAGGAATTATTCCGCTGGCCGGTCGCCGGGTTCTTCCGTTGGTGCGGCGGCGTGCCCGTGGACCGCTCCAAGCCGCAGGGACTGGTCGAGCAAACGGTACAGGCCATTCAGGCATCCGATCATTTTCAACTAGTCATCACCCCCGAGGGGACACGGAAAAAGGTCGGTCAATGGAAACAGGGCTTTTACCACATCGCGAAAAAGGCCTGCATCCCGATTGTAGCGGGCTACGTGGACAGCCGCACTAAAACCTGCGGCATCGGCCCGACCTTCACGCTGAGCGACGATATGGAAGCCGATATCAAATCCATGCAAGCCTTTTTCAAGGACAAGGTAGGCATCAATCCCGGGTTGACGAGTGAGTTGTAATCAAATGATGGGCACCCTCGAAGTCACCCGTCTGGGGATGAACGAAAGCGACATGCAAACCATCGCAGACTTTATGGCACGCGTTCTGGTGGAAAAGGAAGACCCTGAATCTGTCGGAAAAGATGTGGTGGACTTCCGCTATCCCCAGCAAACGCTGTATTACAACTTTGATAACGAGTATCCGACTTGGGCGAGGGTGGATTAACGAAAAGAAGCACAGTCGAAAACAGCTGTGCTTTTTACTCTCACCGATCCCTTACTGGTAGGCCCCTTTCGCAAAGTACTGTATGATAGGGGTCTTTGTAATTCCTATGTCTTTCTGGATTTTAGCTGACCAATTACATGTTTACAAATTCTGCCAGACTCTGCTTGCCTGATTTCAAGAACTCGAAAAAGCTTAACTCTTGGTATTTACAGGTTTGCTGAACACTCAACAATATCAAATATTCTTGGATACTTTGCTCCGTAAATAGTCCGTCACGACCTCTTCGATAAGCAGTAAATGGTTTAATAGCATGTTCTGCATTATTGTTATTCCAAGGAATACCATCATGTTTCAGGAATAAGAATAAGCTTTCTTCGTATTTTCGAAACCGTTTCTGGTATTTTTGAGTTAGCTCCGACTTGCTACTCTGATCAATTATTCTTTTATAGAATTTCTCAACATCTTGCTGATGTTTGTTTAGGTTTTTTTTCTTTAAACCATATTTATCGATAGTTGCAACTATCGATCTAAGCAAGAGCGCAAAGCCGGTGACCAATTGTTCAAATTCCCAATCCAGTGGGTTTTTAAATAGATCATCATTTAAATCTCTAACCAGATGGATCAAGCATTTTTGTTTCATACAGAACAGATAATCATATCCAGAGTAGAAATCAGAAATAAGTACACCTTTGAAATCCGCTAACATGTCAGTTAAAAATTCAGTTTCTCTTGTGGCTCTATATGTATAAAAAACAGAATCGATATTTGTAAACACCCAAACATAACCCAGAACCCCTCTGATACTTACTCTCGTTTCATCTGCGTGGATGAGTTTTCCATTCAAAATAGATTGCTTAATTTCATTAAAAGTAGATTGATATGTTTTGGACAATGTTGCTCTGAAACCGCGAACAATACTGTGCCTCACATGGATGTTAAATGATTCTGCCAAAGTATCAGCAATTTTCTCAAGACTCATCCTATGAGCCACATGCTGATTAACAGACCAGACCATCAAATTTCGTCCATAACTACCAATGGCTTTGATACCGACAGGAACAAACGCCCTATTACAGTTTAGACAGAAAAAACGTTTTCTAGCAACCTTTGTGACCCATCTCTTGATACCACTATTAAAAAACTTAAGATCAATAACCAATTTAGGGTTTCCTCTTTGATGTAACCGAAGATTAACGTTCTCACAGTTAGGACAATGCTTTGGGGGAACAGTATCAACATATTGGTTAACTCTATATTTTGGTTGCGACATCCTTTGGCGTTTGGCATACTTTCTACGGAGATTCTTGTTGGCTCTAAGGTATATCTTCTCACGTTGATAATCAAAATAGGCATATTTGGTGATTGCTTCAAAATCATCTACGGCATATTTCCTACGTCCATACTTGAACGGAGTCTGCCGGTTTATTTCATTTACATTTACGCATTTCTCTAGATTGCCCATTTCTGAAAGCGAGTCGGTAATGAGTTTTAGCGCAGTACAGTCTTCTTCATTGTAAGTTACCAACAGTTTCTGATACTCCTTGTTATGAGTTTCATCCCAATGATGTCGCCAAACAAGGCTTTGCAAGCCAGAAGCTTTTAATGAAGTCCAGCTCGCGCCGATGAAAACCCCAAGCTCCTTCAAACGATTGGAGTAGACTGGAAAGTAAACCTTGCCGTAAATGTGTTTATTGACATTGACCAGCCGATTAATCAAATCTTCAACTTCGGTATCGTAACGATTACCCAACTTGGTCAGGGTGCGTGGTTCAAAACTGCCGTAATGATAGACAGGTGCATCGGGGTATTGATTGACTTTTTCCAGAAATCTTTGCCAAATTTGGGCTTCGTCATCAGGGGTGTCGGCCCAAAAGGGATGATAGGTTGTATTGCCTTTCTCGCTTACCAATAGGCCAAGCAGGTAATAAAATTGCTGGTCGGGAATGCCTTCAATATCCAGGAAGAGTTCCACCGGTTTGCGGGTCAGTCCAGGTAGTTCTTGCAGGTAGATCTTCTGTTCGCGGATGGCTAGAGCCTGCAACTCAGGTTTATGGATAACAGGCGGCGGATTCTTGGCCCGCTTTTTGCGTTTTCTGGGTTTGAAGGTATAGGAAAGCTGCTTGACCGTGAAGAGTCCTTTTTTCTCGTACCCGTTGATAGCTTTTTGTGTCGAGATGCCATCTAGCAAGCTGAGATTATCCTCCTGGACAGCTTTTTCCCGGCACAGGTCGTGGAACTGGCAAGCCGGGCAGTTTTTATTCAGAATTAGGGAAGGTGCTTCAGGATTGTCTTCATCGCCCCATTCTTGTAATGGTTCAAGGAATGGGATAAGCGTTTTGGAGCCATTTTCCAGCTTCACGCGATGTGACTTTCCGTCCAGTCCAACAATGTAACCAGAGGTGGGTCGCTTTTCTTGCACCAGTTCCAGAACATAACTGACAAAGAATATTTCTAGCCGATGTTCCTTTTTGATCGTGTGTGAACCCCCCACGATGGTTGGCTCGTAGCTGTAATGACCGAAGGCAGAGTGAGTTCTGACTTTGCTCAGAACTGCGCATTTAGCGGAAAACCCATCCGCTTCAAGCTTGGCATTGATAAGAAATTGATGGTTCCCTTTAAGATTTTCGAGACTATAAGGTTGTACGTCAGCATTTTCTTGCCGAAGATTGTCAATGTAGTTGCGCTGGGCGGTTTGTCGTTGTTTATCAAGGATCTGCATGTACTCGTGCTCGGTTCCCCTCTTACTTGTGCAAAGTAACAAGTATGCTTTGCTGGGGCATTGAGAATAGTCCACCACTATTTCGGAAGTAATCGTTTTCTTCATAATCAGCCTCCTGTGAATGCTATCAACCTATTTCCTGCATCTAATACGGCAAGGAATAGATCCCCCTCTTAAGAACACAAAAGCCGTCCGAAGACGGCCATTATCCCTACAAGCTTGAATCGCGCCGGAACTACGTTAAGTTATTCAGATACGTTTCCACAGCTTGCTTGAATTCTTCCGCCCATTGAAATGATTCTATTGCCTGCTCTTTTGTTACTTCTTCACTCTCATCTCCATAATGTCCAATCTGGCGTAGTTTCTGTGCATCAATGATATAGCGATGGAACTTTGGATCAAGCAGGCCGGTTTTAGCAAACTCTTTCCCATACGCGGCAACCACCGCAGAATGACTGGAATGAGTCAATCCTTTCGTAAGCAACAGTGCTTGGGCCAGATAGAAGATCGTGTAATAGGATTGTGCAACAGAAAAGCGGGGATGCCCCATATCAATCAACCCATTAGCCACTTCACGACTTTCATCCGCCAGTTTCAGGAAATGTTGGATCGCGGGCGTGGTCATACCGCTATTCCTTCTTTACGCACATTGATGTAGAGCGGCATTCCGCTATTTGCATATTGCCTCTCGGAAGCAAGTTTAGTGGAGATTAGTACATCATTTTCTAATGACAAGGCAGCGACTAACTCCGATGAACGTTTATCCATTTCCCAATAATCGAACTCGCCTTTCAACACAATCATCACGTCAATATCCGAATCGGGCGGGTGCGCATCGCCGCGCGCATAGGAACCGTATAAATAAATGGCTTTCAACTGGTCACCGTAGATTTCAGCCAATCCTTTTTTCAATTCACGCAAGATTTTTTTGATATCGTCAGTCATGGGTTCCTGCATTTATCTTACCGTTTTTCCCCAGAGAATGCAACAGACACTTCAAGATTTTTATCTCTGTCCATCTCCGTTTATCCCTGGTGATTCTTTCAACAAAAAATCTCCATCATCCAGTACCCCATCCAAAATCACCTTGATCGCGTGTGATTCCAACAATTCATCCAACCCAAACGACTTCAACCTGGTCTGCGTGGTCCGCACGGAAGGCTCCAGGAACTCCCCAAACGGCAGTGATGTTTTATACAACTGGTAATACAGGAAGCGGCGCGCGTTGCGTTGGAACGCGGCGGGCACTTCGATGGTTTCCGCATCTAAAAATTCTTCCGTCTTTCTTCTTACATCTTCAATACTCTGCGGGAAGAACACGGTCGGGTACTGTGTGAAGCGCGCCTTGCCCGCGCACAATACCGCCGCGCCCATGATCGCGGCTTCCAGCCCGATGGTCGAGTTGTAGACCATCACGAACTTCGACTTCTGGATCAACTCGTACGAACTGAGCGTCTCCCGCGGCCCCACGAAGACCACGTTCGACTCGCGGTCCGCGCCGCTGGCTTCGACCCAGGCTGCCACCGTTTCGCGGCTGGCCTTGCGCACGCGCAGCTCGTCCGGGTGGGCGCGGATCACGAACAGCGTATCCGGGTGGGCACGGATGACCTCCAGCGTTAGATCCAGCCAATCGAACATATCCTCGAAGACCGTGTTGGCGTGCGGCTGGCTGGTATCGAAAATGACGTTGGTAAACACAGGCACGATCTGCTTGAAGCCCGCCGCTTTCTTCAAAAAAGCCTCATCCAACCCCTGCATCTCCGCCCAGAACTTGATGCCCGCCATGCTGAAATCGCCCTGAAAACGTTTGGCGAGATAAGCATCGAGCTTTGCGTTTTGCTCGTCGCTCAATTCGAA
>JAFGKO010000160.1 GCA_016928525.1 Anaerolineales bacterium
CTCAAGCCAGACGATGGTTTGCAGCTCATATCCCTCAAGCGTTTGCCCTACTGGTTACTCCTTTTTCTTGACTTTGCAAAAGCCATAGTTACTCAATACACTGTAATTGACGCTGCTCCTCGATTGTGGTATCATCCCGCCACAATTCAATAGCCCCAATCGGCGCTCTTATCCAGAGAGGCGGAGGGACCGGCCCTGCGAAGCCTCAGCAACCTGTTTAGTTGGGTAGTTCGTTAGTTTAGTAGTCTGAAAGTTGTGCAACTACGAAACTAATCCAAGGTGCTAATTCCGGCAGAAGGAAGTTCTGGAAGATGAGAGGGTAGCCAGTTTTGTACATCCTTGCCCTTTCTTGGTTAGCCCGGAAGGGGTAATTTATTTCCTAAAGAGGTGCAACGTATGAGTACTACTTTTATGACCTCCCCGAAACTGATGTTTACATCTGAATCGGTGACGGAAGGTCACCCCGACAAGATGTGCGATCAGATCAGCGATGCCGTGTTGGACGCCTGTTTAGAACAAGATCCATATTCGCGCGTAGCTTGCGAAACCGCCACCAAGACTGGATACGTCATGCTGTTGGGAGAAATCACGACAGAGGCCTTTGTCAATTTTGACGAACTCGTCCGCAAGGTGGTTGTCGAAATTGGTTACGACCGCGCCAAGAAAGGTTTCGACGGCAATACCTGCGGCGTGCTCTCGGCCATTGCCAGCCAGAGCCCAGACATCGATATGGGTGTCAGCAAGTCACTGGAAGCCAAAGAAGGCGATGAGGCTGAACTAGATGCTATTGGCGCGGGCGACCAGGGCATGATGTTCGGTTATGCTTGCAATGAAACCCCTACCCTGATGCCGATGCCAATCTATCTGGCCCACAAGCTGACCCGCCGCCTGAGCGAAGTCCGCAAGGATAGTACGCTCGAATGGCTGCGCCCAGACGGCAAGAGCCAGGTTACGGTGGAATATGCTTTTGGGAAGCCCAAACGCATCGACACAGTGCTAATTTCCACCCAGCATGCGCCCGAAATCTCGCAGGAAGACATCCGTAAGGCAATCATCGAACACGTCATCATGCCCGTCTTGCCGGCGGATATGGTAGACGATGACCTGAAAATTTATGTCAACCCCACCGGGCGCTTCGTGATTGGCGGCCCACAGGGCGACGCGGGCGTGACCGGCCGTAAGATCATCGTGGATACTTACGGTGGTATGGGACGCCACGGCGGCGGTGCTTTCTCGGGCAAAGACCCCACGAAAGTGGACCGCTCCGCCGCCTACGCTGCGCGTTGGGCCGCCAAGAATGTGGTTGCGGCTGGCCTGGCCGAGCGCTGCGAAATCCAGGTAGCCTATGCTATTGGTGTTGCACATCCCCTCTCGGTCAACGTGGAGACGTTCGGGACCGGCAAAATTGCAGACGATAAGATCGCTAAACTGATCACCCAGCACTTCGACCTGCGCCCCGGCGCGATCATCCGTGACCTGGACCTGCGCAGACCCATTTATCGCAAAACTGCCGCCTACGGCCACTTTGGCCGCGACGATATCGAGTTCCCCTGGGAACGAACGGATAAGGCGGAGGCCTTGAAGAAGGCTGCGGGATTGTAAGTAATTCGTAAAATGTAACAAGTAAAAAGCGCTTCTGAAAAACAGAGGCGCTTTTTCACGTTTTATGAGTTACGCAATACAGTTTACTTTATCTCGATCGTGTAACTTCCCACCTCGCGTGTAAAGCGCGTGGTCCCGCTCACCACCAGCGTGACGCTATCCACATCGCCGCCAATCGAAAGCGGGATGTCAGCGGTCTGGTCTTCGCTGACTTCGATCATCTCGACAGTGGTGGTCGAGCCTTGTTTGATCAGCGCCAGGCGGAAGGTCTGCGGGAGCGCGTTCTGCACGCGCACGAAGCCATCGGCTACCCAGCCGCCGTCGTCAGATTCAAAGTCTGTGAAGTAGTTGACCGCCTCCACCGAGACATCATCGATCAACATGCCCTCACCGTTGACGGCTGCATCGGTCACGTATTCGAAGCGCACGAAGATCTTCTTCCCGGCGTAATCCGACAGGTCAATGCTTTCTTCGATCCAACCGTTGGTAACGTTGTTGTAGGCCCAACCATACGAGTTGCCGGATGGGTCTTCACCGGTGCCGGAGGGCGTGGTGATGATCTGCCAGACCTCACCGTCCTCGGAAACCTCGAAATACAGGTAATCGTAATCTTCTTCCAAGTCGTACCAGGTGCGGAAGGAGAAATTGATCGGGCCAGAAACCTCGCTGAAATCGAACTCGCGTGTCAGGGTCATATTCGACTCATCGCCCTTGTTGGACCAGAAGGCATAGGAACCGGAGTAAGGATCCTCGGGCAGCAAGCGGGCTATCGTCGAGCCTTCGAAGCGCAAGGTGTAGTCGCCTGCACAATCGATCTGGATGTAGTCTACCCCATACTGATTGACGGTGCGTCCCATCGATTCCGTTGGGCACGCGGGCACGGATTCGGTGGCATAGGTTTGCGGCGCGCTGGCATAATTATGATAAGTGTAACGCCCATCGCCAATGTTCTCATCCAACAGGTAATTGGTCACGACCCAATCCATGAACAGGTCATCGGCAGCGATGGGTTGGCCGGTTTGTGGATCAGTGGCATTGATCTGCTTCAAGACACCATCCACACTATCGAGTCCATTCTCAGGGTCCTTGACCAGAGCCTTGGTCGCATCTTCGCCGAAGCGGTCGAGGAAATAGGCCAGGTAAAGGAATCCGGCGCCATAATGCGGTGAAGTGGCGCTGGGATCGTTGGGCCAGTCATTCAGCTGCAGGTCAGGATTGGTGCTGTACAACCAGTCAAAACCGCCGATATCGTAACCATTCAAGAAAGCTGCAAGTTCGGAAAAACCTTCATTCAGATAGGACGTCTCGTTGCGATCCTGATACCAGTGGATCATGTGCTGGAACTCATGCGCCAGCACACCGTAGGTGAATTCATCGCCCAGGTCCGTATTATCGGCATTGAATAGGAACATCTCGTGGCCGTTGGAGTACTCATGCGCCAGCGGATGGGTCGAATCGGCTGAGGAAAAATAACCGGCAATGGAGAAACCAATACCACGCGCATACAAGATGTAGATGTGCTCATCCCCGTCGATACCAGGACTCCATTCGCTGCCAAAGAATTCCCGGTTGGTGGGATACATCTTTTGCTCGAACGCATCGACCAGGGATTTCATCTCGTCCTGGTCATATCTGACCCCATCCTCCACCCAGAAGTACACATGCGGGGTCACATATTGCAAGGTTGCGTCCACCTGGAAATTCTCGTTGGTTTCCACATTCGTGACCCAGAAGGTATCCTGCTCACCTGCCTGGCGCGGGCCAGCAGGCGGGTCCAGGGTCTCCGGAATGTCACATTTCCCTTCCAGACGACAGGCCAGATCAGTAGGATCATTTTCAGGCACAATTGTAGTGCGCAGCGTTTCGAGCGTATCCACAGGGACATCGACGACGGGCGGGCGAGTCACTTCGACCACAGGCGTCGCTGTAGGTGGGCCAAAGGGCAGGTCGGTGCTGCCCGGAAGGGACGCGATTTGCTGGTAATACTCGTACGCCACTACGCCGGCTGCCACTAAAATAAGCACGCAACAGCACAGCACGATGAGTATGACTGCAATAATAATGCCAGTCTTATTTTTTGGTTTTTCCATTGCTCCTTCTTCCACGAGAGTTCCTCCGGTCCCCAAAGGGGATGCTGTTAAATTCCACCTATCTTACTCTATTTCACTGAGAATAGAATAAGAAATTAGTTCGACAATGTCAAATTAAGTCTGAACCTTTACAATTTTACGATGTCTGTGTCTCAGGCGGCTGGCAGTAGAGCGAGAACGA
>JAFGKO010000161.1 GCA_016928525.1 Anaerolineales bacterium
ACAGCGCGTACCCAACAAAAAACAGAAGCCTTCAAAAAGGATTATTACCAACATCGCAGCGGCGTGGAAGGCAGCTTATCTGCACTGCCTGCGCACGGTCTCATCCACAACCAGGCCGCCAATTTCAGTTTCAGGGTCATCGACCAGTAAGGTGTAGAGGTGGGCATGTACCCAGCCCAGGATTTTCCCATCGGCTTCGGCCACAAAAACAGCATTTTCATCAGATTTTTCTGCCAAAATTTCAAAGCGCCTGCAGACTTGCCCCGCTGTCGACGGGTACCCCAATTGGGCGGCCAGCTTTGCTAGCGCTACGGCATCTTCCAGCCGGGCAAGGCGAACAGTGATGGCAAGATTCTGGGACATATGCAGATGAATTATACTCGCTGGCCGAATACTTCCTTGTTACATCCACCGACTGATGTTATCATCCACCATCATGCTCGAAGTCGAATCCGCCCGGTCACGCAGAAGGTTAACGCTGCTCATGATCACACTTGCCACCCTGCCGTGCTATTGCCTGGGCTGGATCGCCGTCCAGTTGGCTCCTGATCCAAATGCCATCACACCGACTCCCTCCATTACACCCATCACAGCTACCGCCACTGAGACTTTGAGCTTCTTCACCCCCACCGAGAGCCTGACACCGGTTATCCTGACCGAAACGGCCTCGCTCACCCCCACTGAAACACTCACTCCTACTCTTACCAACACACCCTTCCAGCCGATAACCGTGACCTTCACCTTCACCCATACGCCAACGATTACACCAACTTTCACCCCCTCTGTGACACCAACATTTACCCTGACATCGACCCCATCTTCTACTCCAACCATCACCAATACGCCGACTGGGACATTTACTCCCTCCAGTACCCCTTCACCAACTGTCACGGGGTTTTCATTGCAATAACTTTAGATCTGGTTTTTTCCTCCTCAATGACAAATATCCTTCCATTTTTAAAATCTTTGCTTTCGATTCCTGGCCTTTCCGGATACGAAGACCCGGCCGCACGTTTGATCCAGGCAGAGTGGCAGCCACTAGTGGATGAACTCAGCTTGAGTCGACTGAGTTCGTTACACGGGTTCAAAAAAGGCGCGGGAGAAGACCCGCGCCCGTCTATTATGCTGGCTGCTCATATGGATGCAATCGGACTGATGGTGACACAGGTCGAGGATGGTTTTCTGCGGATTACATCCATCGGTGGCGTCGACCCACGCATCCTGCCTGGCCAGGCCGTGATCGTCCATGCCACAGGCGCAGATGCAAAAGAAGACTTGCCCGGCGTGATCGTCATGCCACCTGTCAAGCTACTCCCCCCAGGTGACGGCACCGGCGTTGTGGACCTCCCGCATCTTCTCGTGGACGTGGGCCTGCTCCCGTCAAAAGTGGCGAGACTCGTCCGCGTCGGGGACCTGGTCTCTTTCGGAACGGAAGCAGTTGAGATGTCCGGGGAGATCGTGAGCGGACACTCGCTCGACAACCGCGTTTCGGTCGCGGCCCTGACCCTGTGTTTGGGTGAATTGCAGTCCAAGCCCCATGCCTGGGATGTGTGGGCCGTGGCAACAGTCCAAGAGGAAATTACATATGCTGGCGCAGCGACTTCAGCCTTTCAATTGCGGCCTAACCTGGCGATCGCGATTGACACCACATTTGCAAAAGGTCCGGGCGCAAACGATTGGCAAACGTTTGAACTCGGCAAAGGCCCCACCTTTGGACATGGCCCGAACATCCATCCCTACCTATTCAAACAATTCAAGGAGTTGGCAGAGCAGTTGGAAATCCCCTACGCGACCGAGATCATGCCTACATCGTCTGGCACGGATGGCATGGCCATGCAGGTGACAGCCGAGGGCATTCCAACTTTCGTGTTGAGCATTCCCATCCGTTACATGCATACGCCCGTAGAAATGGTGGCCGTGAAAGACATCCAGCGCGCCGGGCGGCTGCTGGCAGAGTTTGTTAGCGGGCTGGAACCTGACTTTATGAGCGCCATCACCTGGGATGATTAGTCATGCCTGTATCGCAACCAACGATTGGAAGCGCACAACTCAAATTACTGGAAAAACTCTGCAACGCCTGCGCTGTCTCAGGCGATGAAGGCAAAGTGCGCAAGATCGTTTTAGAGGCAGTAAAACCCTATGCTGACGAAGTCAAGGTCGACGCATTGGGCAACGTGCTGGTGACAAAAAAGGGCAGCGGCAGGAACCGCCTGCGAGCCATGTTGGATGCTCACATGGACGAAGTAGGCTTCATCCTGGTTTCTGACGAGGGTGATGGGCTGTACCGCTTTGAGACCGTCGGCGGTATTGACGTACGCTATCTGGTCGGCAAGCCTGTACTGGTAGGCAAGGATCACCTGCCTGGTACGATCGGCGCAAAACCCATCCATCTGGCCAGCGACGATGAAATGAAGCGCAAAATCCCGCTGGATGCCCTGCGCATTGACCTGGGTCCGAACGGCAAGGCCAGGCCCGGTGATTGGGCGACCTTTGCAACAAAATTCAAACGCAGTGGGCCCTCGATCATGTCTAAAGCGATAGACGACCGTATCGGTGTTGCGACCTTGATAGAACTGCTCAAGCATGCTCCCTCAAATATAGATTTGTTGGCCGCCTTCACCGTGCAAGAGGAAGTCGGCTTGCGGGGTGCGAAGGTCGCAGCGTATGCCTTCGACCCCGACCTGGCCATCGCCATCGACGCGACGCCCGCTTATGATATGCCCAAATACGACGGCACAGAAAATGCTGTTTACAACACAAAACTTGGATCAGGCCCGGCGATCTATGTTTATAACTCCGCCACCATCGATGATCCACGTCTGGTGCGCTTCCTGAAGGAAACTGCCGAAGCAGAAGGCATTCCATACCAAATTCGCCAACCAGGCGGCGGCGGGACGGATGCCGGCACGATCCAGCGTACACGCAAGGGCATTCCTGTCGTTTCGGTTTCGGTGCCGCATCGTTACTCACACTCGCCGATCAGTATTGCACGCGTGGATGACTGGAAGAACTCCCTCAAACTCTTACATTCCGCGCTAAGTCGAATAACCCCCAAATTACTTACAGGTGTTTGAAACTATGAACGGTTTAATTGCTTTGGTCGGCGCTGGCGAATATCTGCCCATTATGAATGACGTGGACCGCCACCTGCTGGCATCAGTCAAAACAAACGGGCACGCGCCGCGCGTGGTCTGCCTGCCTACCGCCGCCGGGCAGGAAGGTGACGAAAGCGTGGATCGTTGGTTGAGCATGGGCCTCCAGCATTTCAGCGCCCTGGGCGCGGAAGTGACCCCTGCCCGCATCATCGACCGCGAGTCGGCGGACGATCCGGGATGGGAATCAGCCTTGGAGAACGCCGATCTGGTCTACTTCTCCGGCGGCAACCCAATGTACCTGTACGAAACGATGAAAGGCAGCCGCGCCTGGAACACAGCCCAAAAAGCCTGGGAGAACGGCGCGGTCTACGCCGGGTGCTCGGCAGGCGCGATGATCCTGGCACAGAGAGTACCTAACTTCCGAGCAGTGGGGCTGACCTCGTTGCAGGCTTTTCAAATCATCCCTGCTACCTTCTTTATCCCACATTTCGACCGCATGCGCGGACTTTGGTCGGCGTATCTATTCGGTGTCCGCCGCCAATTGAAGAAAGCTCAATTCATTCTGGGCGTGGACGAAAACACCGCATTGGTCGGGATGTTGGATGGGACATGGCAGGTCATGGGACAGGGTCAGGCTCACATCATTACCCGCGACAGCCAGCAAGACTTCAGCGCCGGGGAAGAAGTGCTGTTTCATTCCTGACCAGAGCCGCACGATTTCTGTGCGACATAGTCAAAGATCATTCTCCTGGCACGCTTCAAACTCATCCATTCTGTGGTACAACATCCCTACTATAGACTATGAAACAACTCATCCAAAAGCTGGCCGAAACCTTCGGCCCTTCCGGCTATGAAGATGCCATCCGTGAAGTCATTCTGGCCGAAATCAAATCCCTGGCTGACGAAATCCGTGTAGATTCGTTGGGCAACATCACCGCACGGAAAGGTTCTGCTGCCAAGAATGGCAAGCGCGTCATGCTCGCCGCCCATATGGACGAGATCGGCCTGATCGCCACGCATATCGATGAAGACGGATTCGTGCGCTTCACGACCGTAGGCGTCCCTTACGCCCGCTACCTGCTGGGAGGGCGTATCCGCTTTGTAAACGGAGTTCAGGGGGTGATTGGCTCGGAAAAACTTGATAAGAGCAATGAAATTCCGCCCACTGACAAAATGTTCATCGACGTTGGCGCAACCTCTAAAAGGGATTGTCCAATCAGGGTTGGCGATGTGGCCGCTTTCGAGCGCCCGTTCGTCGAGATGGGCAAACGCCTGGTCGCCAAGTCGCTGGATGACCGCGCCGGGGTGGCTATCGCTATCGAAACGCTGCGCAGGCTCGAACCAGGTCCGAACGAGGTTTACTTCGTCTTCACCGTGCAGGAAGAAGTCGGCGTACGCGGTGCAACCGTCTCGGCCTACGGCGTCGACCCGGAAATCGGCCTCGCCATCGATGTCACACCCACCGGCGATACGCCCAATCCCGTCCGGCGCGATATTGCCCTGGGCAAAGGCCCGGCCATCAAGGTCAAAGATCACCTGATGTTGTCCGATCCAAAAGTGGTCGCGTGGATGGAACACACTGCGCAGCGGGCAAAAATCCCTACCCAACGCGAAGTGTTGACAGGCGGCAGCACAGACGCCCGCGCCATCCAGGTCAGCCGTACCGGCGTGCCCGCCGGTGGGCTTGTCCTTCCATGTCGCTATGTACATTCGCCCTCCGAGATGATCGATTATGACGATGTTGAGAACGCAGTCAAATTGCTGACCGCCCTGCTCAGCGCGCCAATAGATTTAGGATAATGCGACGATTTCTGTCAATTGCGATTTCTCTGTTCCTGCTGACGGGCTGCGCCAATATTGGCTCGCTTCTTTCTACGCCTGAGCCTGCCACTGTACCCGCGAGCACGGCCACAGCCATTAGCACTCCCACGATCCCTGCTACGCCGTCCATCACGCCCGGCGGACCGCGCACGCTGCGCATCTGGGTTCCGCCGCAATTCGACCCGGCTGCGGAAACACCTGCCAGCGCGCTGCTCCAGGAAAGACTGGATGAATTTATGGCACGCCGTCCTGGCCTGCAGATCGAAGTACGGGTAAAAGCTGAGAGCGGACCCGGCAACCTGCTCAGTTCTCTAACCGCGACCCGGGCAGCAGCTCCATCCATCCTGCCAGATCTGGTAGCGCTCTCCCGCGCAGACCTGGAAGCGGCCACAACCAACGGCTTGTTGCATCCCCTGGACGGTTTATCCACCCTGCCCGACGACCCCGATTGGTATCCCTACGCCCGGCAGATGGCGCACGTCCAGAATACCACTGTTGGCCTGCCCTTCGCAGGCGATGCAATGGCCCTGGTTGGCTACCGTTATCCGTTACCTTCGGCCTGGAGCGAACTATCGGATGAAACGCTTTTCATCTTCCCCGCCGCCAGCACCAGGGCGCTTTTTAGCCTCTCGCTCTATCTTTCCGCCGGAGGCACATTGCAAGACAGCCAGGGACGCCCAGCATTGGACGAGACGATCATGGCCGATGTGTTTTCTTTCTATTTGCCTCCTACGGAAAATGATTTTATTCCCGCATCGGTTACTACTTTTGAAAACGATGAACAGGCCTGGAATGCCTTTCGCGAACAACGCGGCAACCTGGTCGTCAGTTGGACATCACGTTACCTGGATGAGTCAACCGTTTCGCTGGCTCTCGCGCCTCTTCCAGGACTTGAAAATGGTCCGTACACCCTGGCCACTGGCTGGAGTTGGGCGTTGGCCGGTTCTGATCCTGAAATCCAACCGCTGGCCGTCGAACTGGCCGAATTCCTGTCAGACAGCCAGTTTTTAGCGAAATGGACCGAGGCGGCAGGATACCTGCCCACGCGGCCAACAGCTCTATCATCCTGGACCGATGTGAATGCTGAGATCATCCTGGTCCAAATCGCCGAATCCGCACATCTTCTACCCAGCCAGGATCTGCTCGCTACACTTGGGCCATTGTTTGCAGAAGCTACGCTATCAGTTTTGAATGGAGAGCAGCTTCCATTAGCAGCAGTCCAATCAGCCGTCGAACAACTCAAATAATTTACTGCGAATATTCATATCTCGCGTTAATACAAGCATGCTAGAATCCTTTAAATATGACAAACATGATAAAGAAAGGAGTTAGTTATGCAAATCAGCAAAGCACTGGCTGACTTAATGAACGCCCAGGTTGGAAACGAATTGGGCGCCTCGAACCAATATCTTCAAATCGCTTCCTACTTCGATGGAGAGTCGCTTTCCAGGCTGGCCAAATTTTTCTATGACCAGGCCGAAGAAGAACGCGAACATGCCATGAAGTTTGTCCATTATTTGATGGATGTGGGCGCGGAGTTGAGCATCACAGCCATTCCTGCTACCAAAACTGATATCGGTTCGGCGGAAAAGGCCTTCGAGATGTCGCTGGGTTGGGAACAGGAAGTCACCGGCCAGATCAACGCTATGATGGACCTAGCCATTCAAGAAAAGGATTATGCTTCACAGGCTTTCCTGCAATGGTTTGTGACCGAGCAAGTGGAGGAAGTCTCCACCATGGAAAGCATGCTCCAGGTTGTCCGCAAAGCAGGCGAGAAAAATCTTTTGATGGTGGAAGCCTACCTGACACATCGCGAATAGCAAAGAAGTTCACGTTTACCACAAGTCGCATGCAGAAACTGTGCATGCGACTTTTTTGTTCGAGGAACTATATCCAGCCATTGTTCGTCTACATGGAAACTTCAAAAGGAGCTTTAGAAATGAAAACAAAAATCTTATCTCTTTTCCTCATGCTTGCAATCTTCCTTCCTGCCTGCGCTGGTGGAACAGTATTCCAACAAAATCGGGATAAATGGGAAAGCCAAAACATCAACCATTATCGTTTTACCGTTGCAGTCAGCTGTTTCTGTCCATTTGCCGGCGTGGAAGTGACCTACGAAGTGCTGAACGGACAGGTTGTGAGCCAATCCGTGCAATCCCCACCTGATAACCCGGTTGACGAGGCTCTGGTCAGTGATTTCTATCAAGCCTATAACACGATCGAGAAGGTGTTTGATTATGCAGAAGGCGCTATAGAAGAAGCCGATGAAATCACCATTGAATACGATCCAACCTATGGCTTCCCCATTACTGTCTCCGTAGACTGGATCGAACTGGCTATCGATGATGAAATGTACCTGACGCTCAGCAATTTCGAACCATTGCCTTAGGAAACACAGGCTCCCGGTTGGGAGCCTGTTATTATTTGATCATTACCCCTTCGTCTTCTTTCTACAGAGTACTGCGTAAATAATTGAATCAAAATCTCGACACTTTTGAGTCATTCGGAACGAGTAAGTCCAGAAATTTATACAAGAAGCAGCAAATCGATTGCATTACACCCAAGCCCAGATCATCCATAGGCCGATCATAAAAACCCCAATTGTAATGCGGATAGCAATCGACCAGCCCCAACCCACCATCAGAGACAAGGCTACGTTAAACGCTTCTCGCCATTTTTTGCGCCGAATAAATTCGACAAGGAACACACCCACCGGTGCAGCAACCAGCCCGGCGATGGGGGTAAAAAACAAACTGACCACCAGGCTGGCTGCGTAACCTGTTCCAATCGAAAACCAGGACGCGCCACTCTCACGCGCTTTTTTGCCCATCATGATGTTATCGATAGTATTGCCTACAATCATCAAAATCGTGATCAAGATGAAGACGATCCAGCCTTTGATCCCAAAGCCAGACACAACTCCGTAGATCAATATAGCCAGCCAGTTGATGAACAATCCTGGAAAGACAGGGACAATCAATCCCGCGGTGCCAACAATGAGCACAAATAGAGTCAGCGTTTCGACGCCGACGCGTAGCCAGAATTCGAGGTCAGGGGGCATAACGATTCCATGAAAAAACCTTACGAAGGTTTTGCGGACCACCCTGTAAGGGCTGAACCTTCGTAAGGTTATCATTTACGGGCGGATAATGTCTACACCGCCCATCCATGGCCGCAGCACTTCAGGCACAACGATAGAACCATCCGCTTGCTGGTAATTCTCCATCACAGCGATCAACGTGCGCGGCAGGCCTAACCCCGAACCATTCAGGGTATGCGGGAGACGGACTTTACCGCCATCTGCAGGCCTGTAACGGATATTGGCGCGCCGTGCCTGGAAATCGGTCACGTTCGAAACCGATGAGATTTCCAACCATTCATCGCAACCCGGCGCCCAAGCCTCGAGGTCGTAGGTGATGGTCGAGCCAAAGCCAAGATCGCCCGTGCAGAGTTGCTTGACACGATACGGGATGTCCAGGTCGACACAAGTTTGCTCGGCATTTTCGCGCATTCTCTCAACCCAGTCATTCGATTCTTCCGGCTTGCAATAAATGTACATTTCTACCTTGTCGAACTGGTGGCCACGTTTAATGCCACGCACATCGCGTCCAGCGCTCATCTTCTCACGCCGGAAACAGGGTGTGTAGCCTGTGTATAAAAGTGGCAGGTCGGCTTCCTCCAAGATCTCGTCCATGTGATAGCCAGTCAGTGGCACTTCGGCGGTCGGCACAAAATACAAGTCTTCCTCATGGTCTTTATACAGGTTATCGGCGAACTTGGGCAATTGTCCTGCGCCGTAGACCGTTTCGGTCTTGACCATGAAGGGCAGGTACTTCTCGGTATAACCCTGGCGGATGTGCAGGTCGAGCATAAAGGCAATCAAAGCGCGTTGCAAACGCGCACCGGGACCGCTCAACACATAGAAGCGTGAACCGGTGATCTTCGTTCCACGCTCGAAGTCGATGATGCCAAGCTCCGGCCCCAGGTCCCAATGCGGTTTGGGCGTGAAATCGAATTTGCGCGGCTCGCCCACCGTTTTGATGACGACGTTTTCGCCTTCATCTTTGCCATAGGGCGTACGCTCATCCGGGATATTGGGCAGGTTAGACATCAACGACTGTAGCTCTGCATCCACTTCGGCCACTTCCGCATCCATAGCGTTGATTTTGTCCCCAACAACGCGCATCGCGTCGATTTTGGACTGCCGGGCTGTTGCATCCTTCATCTGGCCGATCTCTTTAGAGACAGCATTCCGCTCCGCCTTGAGCGTCTCTACTTCGGTCAGCAGTTCACGGCGCTTCTCGTCCAATTGCAGAATGGAATCGACCGGCGACGGATCCATCTGGCGGTCCTTGAGCGACTTGCGGACAACGTCAGGCTGTTCGCGGATAAGGTTGATATCTAACATGGTAGTACCTCCGTTGGCTGTCAGCGTCCAGCTTTCAGCATAAATAGAATACGCCCCCGTCCTGGCAGGACGATTACCGGAATATTCATTCCGGCACGCGGGGGCGTATCGTGGTACCACCTGCTTTTGCGCCCCCTTCCGGCTTCGCCACCTTCCCCCATTTTTTTTTCAAAATGGGGGAAGGCCGGGATGAGGGCACCTCGGCTTGCGCTGTAACGGGCGCATGCCCGGCTCTCTTACGGTAGCGTTTTTTGCATACCCCTGCGAGAGCGACTACCCGGTGAGACGATGTAGCAAATTGCTCTACCAGGCACCGGAGGGGATTTCACCGCCTGGCTGCCTGCCTCGCACCGTTGGTCGAGTAGGGCAGGCACTTTTTCCTGCCCATATCGAGACCCGGCAGGTCTCTGAACAGTTGCGCGGATACTTATCTCCGGGTAAGTCTTCTACTGCTTAAGCAGTACACTGTAATGGGTTGGATTATACACGCCTGGAGAGGGATGTCAAGTTGCGCAAAACTTGTATAATCAAATATTCATTCCAGAGGTGCCAATATGCTAACCCAGATGCAAAAATATGATAAAAATCTGCCTCTTGTCTTCCGCCTTATCCGTAAACGCAACGAAGACGGCATCGAAAGGCAACTGTTGGTCACATCCAGCCCGTTTGGATACCGGCGCATGGCTGAATTGATCCGCCCGGAAGGTGAAACACCCTGCGCGGCCATATTGTACGTGCACTGGTACGAGCCGGAAGCGCCAGACTCGAATCGGAGTCAATTCGCGGGAGAAGCCGCCGAAATGGCAAAACGCGGTGCGGCTTGCCTGTTGATCGAAACCATGTGGTCTGATCCGGATTTCTTCCTGAAACGCACTCAGGAAGATGACCTGCAGAATTCCATCCAGCAGGTGGTAGATATCCGCCGCGCGATGGATTTCCTGCTAGCGCAGCCAAATGTTGACCCTGATCGCTTTGCTTTCGTGGGGCATGACTTTGGCGGCATGTACGGTATATTGGCAGGCAGTCTGGACAAACGCCCAACGCACTACATCATCATGGCCGCCACGCCTCGCTTCCCGGACTGGTACCTGTATGCTCCAAAACTAGAGGCCGATGCGCGTGAAGCGTTCATCCGCCAAATGGCTGAAATCGACCCGATTACCCATGTGGGAAACCTTTCTCCCGCCCCGATCCTATTCCAGTTTGCCGATGACGATTTCCATGTGCCGCGCGAAAGAGCAGAAGAGTTTTTTGCCGCTGCGAAAGAACCGAAAGAGGTACGCTGGTACCAGGCTGGTCATGGCTTGAATGAGGAAGCCACACAGGAACGAAAGGCATGGCTGAAAGAAGCCCTTTCACTTTCAGAAAGATAATTGGCTAAGAGTTGGAAATAGTGTGATTTCGCCGGATATGATCGGCAAGTTCCCAGGCCTTGCCACGCAGTTCATCTAATCGGTTGTTTTTCTCAACGTATCCATCTTTCCAGTGGAACTCCCCGTTTTCGTAGCTCTGGCAAATCACCAGATCGTTGAAAGAACCCATGCCCCCATAGGCTGAGAGCAAATGCTCGATTCCCGAGTAATCCGAATCGAGCAACCTTGCCCGGGACTGGCGCATCCAATGCGACCAGTGCTCTTCCCCATCAGATTCCAGTATTTGAACGATCTCTTCAAGGACTTTCAGCAGTTCATCCAGTTTGGTCGCCATCGGGATTTCCCATAAAGTATTCTGTGGTGGCCTGCCCTGGCTGGCTGATGCCTTCGCGCTTGATTACTTTCCAGATGGTTAGCAGGATAATTTTGATATCCAGCCAAAATGACCAGTGGTCCACATACCATACGTCCAGAGCGAATTTGTCCTGCCAGGTGATGGCGTTGCGTCCGTTGACCTGCGCCCAGCCTGTCAAGCCGGGATAGACATCGTGGCGGCGTATTTGTTCGGGGGAATAGCGCTCAAGGTATTCCATCAACAGGGGGCGTGGGCCGACCACGCTCATCTCGCCGCGCAGGATGTTGAAGAGTTCCGGCAACTCGTCCAGGCTGAGGGCGCGCAGAAAGCGTCCCAGGCGCGTGAGACGCTCGGAATCCGGGAGCAGGTTCCCGGCTGCGTCCGAGGCGGCTGTCATCGTCCTGAATTTATAGATAAAGAATGGGCGTCCCTTGTATCCCGGTCGTTCCTGACGAAATAGGATGGGCGTTCCAAGAAAGATAGCCACAGATAGCGCCGTCAATAGCATGAAAGGTGAAAGCAAAAGAAGTCCCAGTGAAACTGCGATCAGATCGAAAACGCGCTTGCTGACAGGCAATCCAGACGGAAAGAGCATAGAGGGATTTTATCAAACTTTGTGGTATATTCTGCGTGGGAGCAAATATGAACGAACGAATTCTGATTATCGAAGACGATCAAGCCATCTTGAAACTCTTGCAGCGCGGCCTGGCTTATGAAGGTTATACGGTGGATACGGCCATGGATGGGCGCACTGGATTGATCCTGGCGCGCGACCACACGCCCGACCTGGTCATCCTGGACTGGATGCTGCCGGGTATGGACGGGCTGGATGTTTGCCACCGTCTGCGCACGGGCGGCTCGATCCCGATTTTGATGCTGACCGCCAAAGACACGGTGCAGGATCGCGTGCAAGGACTGGATGCCGGAGCGGATGACTACATGGTCAAACCGTTCAACTTGGACGAACTGCTGGCACGCGTGCGCGCCCTGCTGCGCCGCACCCAGCCGGAACGCATCCCGATATTGAAATTCGCCGATCTGACGTTGGACACTGGCTCCCGCCAGGCCTCACGCGGTAACCGTATGGTTTCGCTGACGGCCAAAGAGTATGAGTTGCTCGAATTGTTCATGCGCCATCCAAAGCAGGTGATGACGCGTGAAGTCATTTTCGACCGTGTTTGGGGTTACGATTTCGGCGGCGAGAGTAACGTGCTGGAAGTGTACATCCGCTACCTGCGTCAAAAGCTGGAAGCAGATAGCGAGCCGCGCTTGCTTCATACGGTGCGCGGCGTGGGCTACGTCTTACGGGAAGAGTAATTTCCAAAAGACCGGGCTGAGTAGCCCGGTCTTGTTGAAAATATGTCACTTCGCGCACGCCTTACTTTATTATATTCTTCATTGGTTATGGGGGTTTTGCTGGTCTTTGGTTCTGCCGTTTATCTCCTGGTCAGTATTCTGCTCATCAACCATATCGATGACCAGTTGGAAGCCACGGTAAAAGATATTGTCAATGTGACCTGGGTTAACCCGGTTGGAGATATCAACTTGATTAGCTTTCCTCCACTGGATATGACCGCCAACATCTATGTCCAGATTTGGGGGCGAAACGGGAGGCTGATGACCTCCTCACCAAGCCTTGCGCAGGTCAATGAATCGCTTGACCCTGAGAACCTGCGCACCAGCCAACCGGCGTATCATGAAACAAGGTTTCAGGGGGTTCATTTGCGTGTGCTCAATGTGCCGCTCATTATCGATAACCGCCCAGTGGGCACCCTGCAAGCTGCAACCAGCCTGGACGTAGTAGATACTGCCCGCGAGGTTCTGCTGTATATCATGGGCTTCGCAACCGTCATTGCAGTACTGCTGGCGGCTTACGGTTCCTGGCTGGCCGTGGGCAGGGCTCTAGCGCCACTCGATACAATTACCGAAACAACCGAACAAATCAACCGCGCCGACGATCTTGCCCGACGCATCCCTTATGATGGACCCATGCACGACGAGATTGGTGGCTTGATCGAAGCCTTCAACCAGACGTTGGAACGCCTGGAGACCCTTTTTACCTCTCAGCAGCGCTTCCTGGCAGATGTCAGTCACGAACTGCGCACGCCGCTCACGGTCATCAAGGGCAATGTCGATTTGATGCGCCGTATGAAGAGCCTCGATGAAGAATCTCTCACCAGCATCGACCAGGAAGCCGGGCGTCTCACACGTCTGGTAGGCGGGCTGCTGCTGTTGGCGCAGGCCGAATCGGGCAGCGTATCGCTCAACATGAAGCCTGTGGAACTGGACACTTTGCTGCTGGAAGTCTTCCAGGAAATGAAAGTGCTGGCTGGTGAAAAAATCGAGTTGCACCTGACCGAAATCGACCAGATACAGGTTAACGGCGACCGTGACCGGCTTAAACAAGTATTGTTGAATTTAGTTGGAAATGCAATCCAATACACACCACAAGGTGGGGATGTCTTCCTGAGCCTGGGGATTGTGGCCGAACAGGCGCGCCTCATCATCCGGGACACTGGGCCTGGCATCCCCGTCGAAGACCTGCCGCACATCTTCGAACGTTTCTACCGCGCTGAGAAGTCACGCACACGCGGCAAAACAACCGGCTTCGGGCTCGGTCTCTCCATCGCGCACTGGATCGTTGACAAACACGGGGGGCGGATCGAGGTCGACTCAAAGGATGGACGGGGGACAACCTTCTGCATCTGGTTGCCACTGATCAGCCATCAACCATCAATGGTCAGCGTTCAGCAAGTTTAGGGGAGGCCAAGGCGCTGTGCAGCCTGCCTGCACAGGCCTGCCCCATAACGGCCATACCATTCGTTCAATGAGGCGCTAGTGCTGGCGCCCCCGCGAGCATCTTCATAGATTGGAAACCCGTACCTGACATAACGAGCCGTCTCAGCCGCCCAGGTCCATTCGCCACGGCTGATGACGCCGATCCCACCGTTGTAACCGGCCAGCGCTAGGCGGGCGTTGCCTCCGGCAGTATCGAGAGAGCGCCTGAGATAGCCTAGTCCGCGCAGAGCATTGGTGTCAGGTTGATATGGATTCTCACCTGTCGCAAAGTGATAGGGCATCACCTGGAACAGTCCCATTGCGCCGGCGCGCGAGGTGGCGCGCGGATCACCGCAGGACTCGATCTGCATTACAACAGCAGCCAGGTTCGGGTCCAGGTTAGCTGCGGCCGCCCAGCGGATGATCGAATCAGCCCAATACTGAATTTCGGGTGTGAAGATGGGAGAAAGGGCGGTCGATTGAGAGACAGCAGGCTTCTCCGCACTTACCATATCAGCGGCCAGGCCCACAATCTGCAAGGGGATGGGCAGCGGAGGAGAATCCTGTGTAGCGACTGTTGTTGCTGCTTGGGGCAAGGCCGCAGCCTGCACAGGGATGTTGAGCCCCTTGACAAAGAAGGCCAGTAAAACACCTACCAGCAAAACCGCCAGCGGCGGGATCAAGAAACCGGACAAACAGCCGCTTCCTTGTGCGGAGGCGGCTGTCTGCCAATCAGATGTGTAGGAGGAACGAGCGCGGGGCATAAGCAGTTTTTTCCTTATTTCCCCTAACGGGGATGCTACGGGTTTGGGAACCCGGCTCGGCAAAGGAGCAATAACAATAAATTGTGGACCGGATTATTTAGCAGGCAGGGTTTTGACAAACTCCAATGCCAGTTCTATCCAGTGTTTCAAATCTTCATCGGTTTGATGGCCATTGGGCGCAACCGTGACCCAGCCTGCCATCGGCTTACCAGTTGGTTTGAACAAATCCGCATCCGGCTTGCCGAGAGCTGCTTCATAGTTTTCCAGGCCAACGCGTACAATCAGGTTGTCCTGAATGACACCGACGGTCATATTCCCACTGACCATGAAGGCAATACCACCAAACATCTTCTTTTCTTCGGCAGCCATCAGCGGAGACAACATATCGCGCACGCGTTGCGCTAATGCTTCACTAAAAGCCATAAGGTTGGTCAAACCTCGTAATGGTCATTCTGGTTGCGGCCGCTGAAGGACATATTCTGATAAGTTGGTTCAGAGCGCGAGTAATTGCCCTGCGGCTTGGGCGCCGGACGGGAGTAAGTATTGGCCGGGCGCGGCAGGCTGGAGGCTGGACGCAATGATGCGGTCGCCCCACTGGTCTGTGGGCGCGATGCCGGGCGCGCGGCGCTGTATGGATGGCGGCTGGCCTGGCTGAACAATCGGTCGCCAGCCAGGGAGAATGTACCAATGATCAACACGCGGA
This sequence comes from Anaerolineales bacterium, assembly GCA_016928525.1. The sequence goes on from JAFGKO010000161.1 coordinate 15,298, forward strand.
TCAGCCAGACCATGATGGCCACAAAGACCGGCACGGCCTTGGTCAATGTCGCGTTGCTGACCACAGCGCCTGCTCCCAGGCTGCTGTGACTGATAATGGCAACCGAGACGCCCCACCAGGTGAGCATGGCATTCATGGCGGCAGCCAGCAGCCAGGCGCCGAACAGATACCAGACTTCAGCCGGTTCGTCGGCGCCCTGTTCTGGAGTGAACATGCGGGCAATGCCGGCAAAGTCAATACCACAAAAAGCAATGGAAAGAATGGTAGCCCAGCGGAATCCGGCGAACTTGAGATCGCCTAGCACATCACTGAGAGCGAATTCGGTGGTACTGAAGTTGAATATTTCGAAGGCCAACAAGGCACCAATAATCATGACGCCCCAGGCCGCTCCACGGCTGATCTTGCGGCCTCTGAAGAGCGCTGCCAGGCCATCTCCTGCATTACGACGGTATGTAGTCATCTCGACCTCCTTGTCGAATGGGTGGACATGACCAGATTATAGAATATTTGTTCTATATTGTCAAGCTTCGTACTCCAGTGGGGTATGGCTTTTGCAAAGTCAAGAAAAAGGAGTAACCAGTAGGGCAAACGCTTGAGGGATATGAGCTGCAAACCATCGTCTGGCTTGAG
>JAFGKO010000162.1 GCA_016928525.1 Anaerolineales bacterium
AAAGGGCGCGAAGAAAACCCTTTAAAATCTTTGCGAACTTCGCGTGCTTCGCGGTTCAAAAGAAAACTGCACCGTAGGGGGAGACTACCGGCTTTGCGGGATTGCCAAATCCAGCAAATATGGCTGCGGATTTGTCAATCCGAGCCAGCACAAGCACAACCTATCTTTCAAAATGAGAATTGCTGATTACCAGGCTACGCCACCCGTACACTTTAACAATAGAGCAATTTCAATACTTCTCTTTCAACGCACTGGCAGGCAAGACCATTTGTCCCTCATCCTTGTCGCCGACCAGGGTCACTTCTTCAGGTTGGCTGGCCGCTAACCAGGCAGTGTAGGCAGCAGCCAGCACATCCAGTTGGTCCGGCGAATAGAGCACATCGGTCGGCAAAATCCCCCTCAGCAACTTGAAACGCGTGATTTCCTCGAAGAAAACCATCGGATCAGCGATACGCAACCCTTTATCGTACAGCTTCAACTGGCGCTGCAACCGCCCTTCCAATGTGGGCTTTGGGAAAGGGATTTGTTCCAGCAAGACACAAAAACAGGCATGGGGATGCGTCTCCAGCCACTGATGAGTAGCTCCATCAGTCCCAATGGGCTTGAAGCCCATCTTCGATAATTTTCGATACAACACAAAGCCGGCTTGCATCCAGGCGGGACAATTTTCCTCGCGCGCTGGCGTTCCGACAACTGAAATACCACGCGCACGCAGGTCATGCTCGGCCAGGCGCATGTCGACGCCACGGAAAGTATGTCCGCGTGTCAGGCTACTCTTCTCGAGCGTTTTCTTGACCAGGCCCATATTGACACGCGCAGGCGCATTGACCGCCACAAAAGCGGACTGCTGTCCACCCAGAAAGGCGGTCATATCGTCTAAGTCGGCGTCCGCTAGAGCGACCAGGTTCAAGTTGCCATCCAGCGCAGCATAGGAAAAATCCTTGCGCCCGGAGGTGGGATCGACCCCAACATAGACAGTGTCAGTGAAAAACATAGTAAGATATCACCTTAAGGAGTAGACAGGTCAGTATCTTTCAAAAAGAAGGAAGGGCAGTTTCTACATAAAAGTGTAGCCTAAAAATGGAACTTATGCAACTAATTCAGCGCCGCGTACTGTATATCATTATCCTTATCGCAGCCCTGGCATGGATATTTATCAGCGCCGATCAGACCGGCACATCCACAGCCGGAGCCATCCCTGCACCGCGCCAGGGTTTTCTTGCGCCCGATTTCACGCTTAACACACCAGAGGGTGAATCTTTCACACTCTCCGAACTGCGCGGGCAGGCTGTGTTAGTCAACCTGTGGGCCACCTGGTGCCCGCCTTGCCGCGCCGAAATGCCAGCCATCCAAAAGCTGTATGATGAATACAAAGACCAGGGCTTTGTGGTGCTGGGCGTCAACATGACCTACCAGGATAATCCCCTTGCCGTCGTTCCTTTCCTGCGAGAAAACCAATTAACCTTTCCCATCCTGCTCGAAGAGACCGGCGAAGTGGCTGAAAAATACGAATTGCGCTCGCTGCCCTCCAGTTTCTTCATTGACCGGGATGGCGTCATCCAGGAAGTAGTCATCGGCGGGCCCATGTCCGAAGCATTGCTGCGCACACGCATTGAAGCCATCCTGAAATGAACAACATGCTTACACTCTTTCAAAACCTGTTCTCCCCCCCGCGCGATTTGATCCTGGTCGTGGCCGCCATCTGGGTTGGCCTGTGGTTGGCCGAGAAGCGCAGCCCGCGGCACGCCATCAGCGCGAACGACTTGAACAATATCACATTCTATCCCTTGCTCGCTTACATCCTTGGCGGGCGAATCTCTTACGCGCTCGAAAACCTGTCCGCGTTCATGCAAAATCCGCAAAGCCTGGTCTCGTTTAACCTGGACCTGTTCGACCCCGTCGGCGGATTGGTCCTAGCTGGGATTGTAGCGCTGGCCTACGGGCAACGGCAGAAATTGTCATTGTGGCCGACGCTAGATGCGCTGACACCCCTGTTCGCTGTCTTCGCCCTCGGGCTGGGATTGGCGCACCTGGCTTCGGGTAGCGCCTTTGGAAAAGAGACTTCCCTGCCCTGGGGAATGCAACTCTGGGGAGCGATGCGCCACCCCAGTCAAGTCTACGAGATTATCGCCTCGCTCTTGATCCTGGGCTTGCTCTGGTTCCAAAAAGCGGACACGCCTCCCGGCCTGGCTTTCCTGACCTTCGCGGCGTTGACCAGTGGCGCACGTCTCTTCCTGGAAGCTTTTCGCGGCGACAGCACGCTTATCCTCGGCGGCTTGCGAGCGGCGCAGATTGTCGCTTGGGCTGTACTGGCGGCAGCCCTGTTCCTCTTAGAAAGAAGAGCTAAGGACTCCGCCGATAATGTGGCTATACGCAGCAGCGAAGGAAAACTGTAAGGGAGAAAAACGGACGCAATCCCCTCGCCCCACCCGGTGGGAGCGAGGTGGAAGGCACCCGAGAGTTACGTCCGCTTTGGAAGTGGGAGCGGGCCCAGGGCCGAGAAAGATGCGTCTAAATTTGAAGCGGGGAAGCTCCCCTGCTGATATTGTCCAGAAATTCCTGGCGCGTCGCAAGGTTCGCACGAAAGGCGCCATGCATGGCAGAAGTTGTCATACGGGCGTCATGCTTCTTTACGCCGCGCATCATCGAACATAGGTGAACGGCTTCTACAACGACTGCTACCCCTTGTGGTCTAAGCAGGTCGCGCAAAAAATCTGCAATCTGGCGGGTCATACGCTCCTGCACCTGCAAACGTCGGGCATACATATCCACTATACGGGGAATTTTGGAAAGGCCAATCACCTTACCATCCGGAATATAGGCGACATGCACACGCCCCATAAAAGGCAGGATATGATGCTCGCACAGGCTGTAGAACTCGATATCCCGGACCAGCACCATTTCATCATAAGTGATATTGAACAACGCGCCATTGACCATAGCATTTGGATCGACGTGATATCCGCTCAGCAGCTCCGAGTACATGCGGGCGACGCGCTTTGGAGTGTACTTCAATCCCTCGCGTTTCGGGTTTTCTCCAATTGCGGTTAGAAGTTGCAGGACAGCATCTTCCAGCAGTTCGGTCTCGATCTCACTTTTTTCAAGATCTTTTTCACTCAAGTCGTCATCAAAATCAATCAGTTCATTCATCCATCATGCTCCAATAAAACTGGCCCGGCAGAGTGCGCCAGGCCAGTCACATATCAGTTACCAGCCTTTCTTCAACCGACCTCCGGCTCGATCAAGCCGTATGTCCCGTTCCAACGACGATAGAGCACTTTCATTCGATTGGCATCTGCATCGAAAAAGATGAAGAAATTATCGTGGCCCAACAATTTCATCTGCTCTATAGCCTCGGCTTCATTCATTGGCACAAGCGCAAACTTCTTGCGACGTACAATGATCGGCTCCTCCTCCAATTCTACTTCCACTTCAGGCATTGGCACAACTTCAGCGGCTGATCGTCCATCGCCACGACCACGATAGCGTTTGCCCTTATAGCGGTCTATTTGCCGTTGTAATTTGTCAAGCGCTGTGTCGAAAGCAGCAAAGACATCGTCAGCGCGTTCCTCAGAACGCAAGAGCAAATTTTTACCCCGCACAGTAATTTGAGCCACGTGCCGGTCAGCTGCGCTGCGAGTCGATTTCTCGAAAGAAAATTCAACACGAGTCTCTTCAATTGCCGAGAGAAACCGATCGAGTTTGCTGGCCTTTTTCGTAACGTAATCTCTGATACGGTCGCTCACTTCCATATTGCGAGCTTGGATTTCCAATTCAGATGACATAGAACCTCCTAAGAGTAAATTAGTAGTTGAAAGGGCGATAAAGGCTACGCGTACCGCCCACTGCTATGCTATACAAGCTTAAAACTATGATGAGGCAACGCGCGCGCAATGGTGATGGCATAGACTTCCTTCGCGCCGGCTGCATAAAGCGCCTCAGCCGCAGACGATAAAGTTGCTCCCGTTGTGGAAACATCATCCATGAGCAAGACAGTTCGACCGCCAATCTTGTTTTTATCCGCCTGAAAGACATTCAAAACATTTTGTTTTCGTTCCGTTGCCGATAACCCCACCTGCGACCGGGTCTCCCGCGCTCGAATCAACGCAGCGGGGCGATACTCTATGCCTAATCGCAAAGAAAGCGGTTTTGCAACCATCGCTACTTGATTATACCCTCGTTCCTTGAGCCGCCTCTTCCCCAACGGGATGGGGACGATTGTATTCACAGGCCACCCCAACTGCGCAACGAACGTTGACATTTGAGTTGCCAGAGCTTCTCCCAGGCCAACATTCCGGCGATATTTTAGTTGATGCAGCGCCTCCCGCACCGGCTCCTCAAAAACAGCCCAAGAACGCATTACCTTAAAGGATGGACGATTCTGCTGGCACCGGTCACATAAACCAAAATGCGCCTGCGGCAAACCACAGACATCACAAATGGGATCTGCCAACAATTGAACCTTATTTTGACACTCTAAACACCAGCGGTTACCCGAATTACCACATCCCCCACAAACAGGCGGCAAGAGCCAATCAAGCGCAGCCCAAAATCCGTGATAGATACGATAATTCCAATTCGCGTTCAAGTAATTACCAGAAACTTCTCCAAGCTATTCCCATAGAATAAAGCAACAAAATCCCACGCTCAGACACTTAATTTGATAGAACTCATCCTGGCAAGAGGCAGTCTCCCACAGCGCATCCATTTAGCTCAGTTTTTGCTATTACCCTCCAAAAGAACTGTTCGAAAAAACCTTTATGATCTGGAAAAGAGCCGGTACCATCAAAATGATCATGATTGTCGGAAAGATAAATGTGACCATTGGAATCAGCATCTTGATTGGGGCCTTGTGAGCTTCCTCTTCAGCGCGTTGCCTCCGCTTCATCCGCATTTGATCAGACTGAATACGCAACACCTTTGCCATGCTGACACCAAGCGTCTCGCTCTGGATAACTGCCGCAACAAAGCTGGTCATCTCCGCAATGCCCATGCGATCTGCCATAACACGCAAGGCTTCCCGCCTCGTCTTGCCAAGTTGAACTTCGCGAATTGCCCTTGCAAAACCAACTGATAACTGGTTCTCCCACTTCTCGCTAACCTTTGCCATAGCCGCATCGAAGCCTAAGCCTGCCTCGACGCATATGGTTAACAGATCCAAAGCATCCGGCAATGCCTTCCGAATTTCATTTTGGCGTGAACTGATCTTACTCTGTAACCACAATTGGGGGAAAGAAAAACCCAAAACCGTAAAGAGCAACACCACCAGGATTGTTGTACCCAGGTTCCAACTTCGCGGGGAAATAAAGAATATCAAGGTTAAAAAGCCGCCAAAAAAAACAGCAACGACAAAACGCGAAGCCAGAAATGTTGCCGGATCGACACGAACTGGATTCCCGGCCAATTCCATTTTCAGGCTAGTTTGCTCCAACACCTTTTGAGGCGTGAAGCGCGAAGAAAACTCACCTATGGAGCGCAGGATCGGAATCAATACGCGTTGAGTGAAAGGTTGGGAAAGTTCTAATTCCTCAAGCGAAATTGTGTCACCACGCTCGGTAAATTCAGCCAGGCGCGCCATCAATGGATCTTCATCGTCTTGGGATGCCGAAGCGGTGCGCATGCCCACAACAATAAGGACAATTACCCCTACAACAAGTACAACGCCAAAAATTACCCAAAGTAGAGTGCTCATCTTAAACCTCAATATCTGCTATCTTCATCATGATGAAGTAACCTGTCGCTATCATAATAATAATCAACACCATTGAGGCCCACCCGCACCATGGTAAAGGAGCTTCTGTAAAAAAGGACATCAAATAATCACGGTTCAAGAACCAAAGAATAAGAGCCAAGACAAGGGGTACAAACGACAAAAGTGAACCTGAAGCACGGACCTGTGCAGTCATTACACGAATCTCCCCCTTAATACGGACACGTTCACGAATCGTGAACGAAATCGAGTCCAATATTTCAGACAGGTTACCACCCACTTCACGTTGCACATTAATTGCAGTAATCACAAAATCCAGATCATCACTGGGGATTCTCCGTAAGAGATTATCAAGAGCTGATTCCATTGGAACCCCTAACTGCATTTCTTGTACCACACGTCTAAATTCATCGCTGATTGGCGAAGGCAGTTCTCTACTAATCGCTTCCATGGCTTGCATTGTTGAATAGCCAGCTCGCAAACCATTGACCATCAGGTTCAACATGTCTGAGAGTTGGTCATTAAAACGAGTAAGGCGTTGTCGCTGCTGCCGTTTAACATAAAAACGGGGTGCAAAAGCACCAATAACGGCACCTATCAAAAAGGAAATGGGGTGTCGCCCTCCTATAAAGCCAAAAATGAGTGCACCAAAAAAGATGGTGAAAAAATACAGGGCAAAATATTCAGCAACCTTTAATTTTAAGTCAGCTCGGGCAAGATCGCGCGCAATACGATCTCCCATAGACGATTTTTCTACTCGCTTATTGACCCAGTCAGTAATAAGTGAACGGTCGCCTTCTTTTTCAGCCGCAGAAATATCTTCTTCCAGATATCGACCAAGACGCTGCTCAACCAAAGTACGCTCACTGTTCGCAGACACAATTACGCCTACGATCAATAAGATCAACACGAGAACTCCGCCAATAATCAATATCCAAGTCATAGGAGTGTGTACAACCTTTATGAATTAATAACGACGTCGCTCGCCAACACCAAATATAGACGGTGGAAGATTAATCCCGGCAGCTTCAATTTGGTCCATGAACTTAGGACGTAAACCAGTTGGGCGTAACCGGCCCATAATCTTCCCGCCTTCAATCCCGGTTTGCTCATACGCAAATATATCTGTCATCGTGATAATATCACCTTCCATGCCGCTAACTTCACAAATGGTGACCACTTTACGGGAACCATCACGCATGCGATCTTGATGACAAATTACATCAATCGCGCTCGAAACCTGCTCACGAATAGCTCTCACTGGTAATTCCATGCCCGCCATGAGGCACATTGTTTCAAGACGCGATAATGTATCCCGCGGAGAGTTTGAGTGTGCGGTCGTCATGGAGCCATCATGACCGGTATTCATAGCTTGCAACATATCCAGCGTTTCACCGCCGCGGCATTCTCCCACGATAATCCGGTCAGGGCGCATACGGAGCGAGTTAATCACCAGGTCGCGGATCGTGATCTCGCCTCGGCCTTCAATATTAGGTGGACGAGATTCCAAAGTCACTACATGTTCTTGGCGTAGTTGTAATTCTGCCGCGTTCTCAATTGTTACTATGCGCTCATCATCTGGGATATAACCGGACATCACATTTAATAGAGTGGTTTTGCCAGATCCAGTACCACCCGAGATAATTACGTTCAAGCGCGCTTCCACACATGCTTTCAAAAACTGAAGAGCCTCCGGAGAAATGGAACCATATTGGACCAATTGATCCACTGTGATCGGGTTTTTAGAAAATTTTCGGATAGTGAGTACCGGTCCGACCAACGAAATTGGAGGAATGACAGCATTCACACGAGAGCCATCTTGCAAACGTGCATCCACATATGGACTGGACTCATCAATACGCCGCCCAAGTGGGGCGACAATACGATCGATAATTCGCATCACATGATCGTTATTTTCGAACGTCACTGGAACGCGATGAAGCTTACCCTTGCGTTCAATATAAATGTTTTTAGCACCATTCACCATAATTTCAGTAATGGTATCATCTTCAAGCAGCGGTTGGAGAGGGCCCAAACCTAAAATTTCAGCGGCAATTTGCTCGAACAGGCGAGCTCGTTCTGGTCTTGAAAGAACAATATTTTCTTCGCCCAGGATTTGTTCAAATAGTTCCTGGATTGTTCGCTTTACTTCATCCGTTCTAGTAATATCCATCGAAGGATCGAGCTCTGCCAGCAACTTATTCTGGACTCTAGTCTTAAGGTCAAAATAAGAACCTGCCTGTGGTGATGTTATTGGAGCATTTGTTCGTTTGGTTTGCAAGGACGATAGACGTGAACTATCCACACCACCCGGTTTTGCCTCGCCTTGTGGCTTTGAGCCTGAGTCTGAACCTTGTCCTTGTTCAATACGCTTTAGCAATGACATTGCTTTACTCCTAATTCCTACTACTTCATCGCTTCAGTTTTATCCAATTCGGTAGACGCTAAAGTCTCGCGCACACTTTCTGCCAAAGATAAAATGCCGCGCGCAGATGGCTGTGTCTTATTATCCAATATAAATGGCACGCCGCGATTTACAGCCGGGACGACGACCCGTTCATCCAAAGGAATAACAGCAGCTACCCGCTGTTTCAAGTTGTCTCCCACCCGCTCAGGCGTTATTGCAATACGTTTGTCAAATCGGTTCATCGTAAATACAATTCGCTCACGTTCGATGCCAATTGTCTGGAGCAAATCCAGGAATAAGCGGGCGTTTTTAATGGATGGAATGTCCTGCGTCGTAACCAATACTATCACATCGCTTTTGTCGATCGCTGCAAGAGTAATATCTGTCAATATCGGAGTTGTGTCAATAACCACATAAGCATACATCTGCCGCAGATAGTCGATTAATTGAGAAAACTGATCACCGTTTACCTTTTCAGCATATTCAGGGCGCGAAGGAGCAGCCAAAATATGAACGCCTGAAGCGGCATGATTAATCATAACACTTTCGACGATATCTGGATCCAACTCATCCACACGCGTAGCAATATCAACAATGGTATTCTTGCCCTGCTCATTTACAAATACAGCTACATCACCGTACTGAAAATTCCCATCTACAAGTGTAACGCGAGTATCTTCATTATGTAAGGCCAAAGCAAGGTTTACAGCTATTGTAGTGCAGCCCGTGCCTCCCTTAGGACTGTATATAGTAATTACTTTCCCTTGAGTCAACGAGAAACCAGATGCCGCTGGTGCAGCTGTTGACGCGGACACATTGCGGGACTGAACAAGTTTTGTCCGCTCTTTCTGAGCCATTTCACCTGCACGACGAATGGCTGAGATCAATTCATCTGCCATTGGCGGTTTAGTCAGGAAATCGCGAGCGCCTGCAAGCATGGCACGCCGCATATAATTCTGATCACCTTGAACAGATAAAATGATCACCTGCACATGCGGCAATTTACGAAGGATTGCCTCCGTAGCAGATATGCCATCCATATCAGGCATGTTAATATCCATCAGGACGACATCAGGATCATACTCTTGCGAAAGCTCAATCCCTTCTTTACCTGATTTCGCGACTCCGGCAACTTCTATATCTGCTTCAAATTGTAAGAGCTTACGAACATTTTCGCGAGTTTCAGCAATATCATCGACGATGAGCACGCGAACTTTTTGGCCTGCCGCCATTATTAATTACCTCTATCTTAATATTTTATTGTTCCGGAGCAACAGTAACCACATCACCTGGGAGGAATGGAGAGATCAGCTCATCAACTCTAGGCTGCATCGTATATGGTAATTTTGCAGGCACAGGAATATTGTATTGACTCAACAGGAATTGTAGTGTTGCTGCCTCCGTAGCTACTCGAGATTCGTCCGCTGCTTTCCGAAGCGTCATCGTAATTTTAGCGCCCGAATAGACCAGATAGGACATCGTAATAGAGTCCTGAGGAGAAACGATCAAGGTGATAATATCCGGATTCTGATCAGCTTGTTGCACCACTTGAGCCTGCTGTTGGTCCGCTTGTCCGGTAGCAGGATCGACCGGGGTCTGCTGGAAGGGGAAGCTCCCCATTTTTAGAACCACTGCGTTTTGCATTATCATCTGACAGACTAAACGCGGACGCTGATCCTCAGACGGTGTGACATAAATTCCCTTTTGAAAAGCAGATTCAACTTCGGTGCGGCCTTGAGGTTGAGGAACCTCAGGAGGATAAACACCCAATGTTATTCCCGGCATCGCTGGCGGATTTGCCAGTTCCGCGCCGCCGAAATCCAAAGAAGGTCCCTGCAAGGTTCGAACAGCATTTGGAAGTATCGTTTGGTAAGAAGGATCTACGTCAACAAACAGGAAGCAGGCGCTCACATTGACATGCGCGCCATCCCGCACACCGTATGCGACAGTTTCCAGACGGGTAGTTGGAATCGCGATTGCCGTCATCCCCTCGGGGATATTAGCAGCCCACGAAGGTCCACCAGCAGCAAGTTCCCCTTCTGAAACCATTGTACGCGTAATCACAACTCCCTGATCGATAGGATATTTGGCAATCTTACCTATCAATTCCTCTTTCTGGTTGAGTGTGAACATTACAGAAACCACTTTATCTTGAGGGATTTCCAACGTCGCAAGAACATCCTCCGTGATAGGTTCTCCCTGAGGAATATTTTGTCCTGCAATATATATTTGGACTGTCGTCGGCTGTGTCTGCGCAGCAGGCGCTCCACCGCTAAAGAACTGGCGAAACACCAATGCCACAACAGCCAAACCAATGATCAAAATCAAAGCCAGAAATATGAATATTCGTCCGCGACGCATAGGGACTCCTCTCTAAACAGACAACATCTGAACAACTTTATCATATCGATTATACAGGAAAAATGGCAAAATCATGATTGGTAAATAAGTAGGGCTCTGCAACAAAACAGAGCCCATAATGGAAAAAATCAAAAACCGGAATTACTTTCGCGCAGGCAGAGAAAACATGATTCGCGAACCTTTACCTGCTGCGCTATCAACGGCAAAAGTTCCTCCCAACATTTCTGTGCGCTCTCGTATCAATTTTATACCCAAACTCTTCTCACTTTGAACAGCATCAGGATCAAAGCCTTTGCCATTATCATCAACGCTAACGCGGATGAGATCATCAGTTATATCTACATTCAACTTAAGAAGAGTAGCCTGGCTATGGCGCGCAGCGTTACCCATCAGCTCTTGCACTGCACGAAACACCATAACCTCTAGATAAGGTTCCAGGCGACGTTCGTTGCCGCTAACAGTTACGTTCACATCCAAACCCGTTTGTTCTTTGAATGCATCGGCATAACGACGAATCGTTGGGATCAAACCAAGATCATCCAGCATCATGGGACGCAATTCAAAAATAAAGTTTCGAACTTTTTGAAAGGTTCCCATAGCCGATGACTTGAGATTCCCAAGCTCATCTCGCGCCTGAGTTGGATCAACATCCAACAAACGCATTGCAATTTCGGTTTGTAGAATGAAGTTTGAAAGTGCCTGGGCAGGCCCATCGTGCATCTGTCTGGAAAGACGTTGCCGTTCCGCTTCCTGCGCATTGACCAACATCTCAACACTGGCCAGGGGACCTTTGCCTCCGCTCCCATGTGTGGTAGATGAAGAGCCCTGACCATCATTCTGCATCCTTTTCAGGACGGCCAGGTATTTCTGTAAATGCACTATATCGCGCTGCAATTTTTCCAACTGCCCGCGCATTACAAACAGACGTTGTTGTGCATCGAGAGCTGAATCATATGCCATGCGAATTTCTTCTACAGGCATATCGCTGATCTGGTTTTGCACCTGCTGCAAATGCGAAGTGATAGCAGCATTACGCTGTGACAACTTTGAAACTTCCCCCTGACTTTGCTCAATCATAAGCGTAGTCTCGCGCAAAGCGCGCTGGGTTTCCTCCAGTTCAGTTTTTAAATCAAACTCTGAAGCCTGCTCCTGCGTACCTTCAAGTTCTGACGTCATGCAAACATCACTCCTGTGGTTTATTTACATCAGTATCTTGCAAGTTCACCCAACCACGCTTCAATGCATAGACAACAGCTTGCGTACGGTCTTCAACACCAAACTTGCGTAAAATGGATGTTACATGATTCTTAACAGTCTGGTGACTGATTCCCAACAAACCCGCAATCTCCTTATTGCTCATGCCGCGCACAACACAGGACAATACTTCCATTTCCCGATCTGAAAGGGGATGGAAAGGACTGCCAGGCTCACTATAGGAACGCCGCGCGCCCTCAAGTTGGCCCTCTAACCAATTATCTAATTCGCGGCGTGTAAACACGTTTCCGCCAATCACATACTTTCCATTGGCAACTTCGCGAATTATGCTGATTAGATTTTGCGGCTGTATATCCTTGGCGCAATACGCCGCTGCGCCAGCATGGGCCGCATGAATGGCCTGCTCAACGTCATCATACCCGGTTAGCAACAAAATCCGAGTGCGCAGCTTTTCCTGGGTTACCTGATGCGTGATTTGCTGGCCGTTCATTTCCGGTAGATTTACATCCAAAACGGCAATATCTGGATCCAAGTCGCGTATCAGTTCCAGAGCGTGTTTGCCATCGGCAGCCTGCCCAACCACGCGAAAGCCCTGTTCCAAAGCCAGCGCATCTGAAACGCCCTGTCGGAACAGAGGGTGGTCATCGACGATTAGTAAAGTAATCTCTTTCATCCTCGCCCCAAATCTGGTTTGATGGTTATTTTAAAAGTATAGCACATGAGTCCTATTACGTGAAACAATTGCAACTTAACGCCAATGAAAAACAACCATATTATTTCCGCCTAATTTCGGCCCGATCCCTGCTGTAATATACACTGGCTCTCCTAACTCGCTTAGAAGCGGATAGAAATCCGGAAACGCGATCAAGTATACTGCACCGCTATCATCCAGGAACTCGGCCAATCTCTGCTCATCACGGATAAACGGAATCACTTCAGGAGAAACCAGGCCGGCCAAATCGATCAACTCATGGGTGTCAAAATATCCCAAAGCGCCAATGTCATGCGCCGCGATGATTTCTTCCTCGGGTATGTTTTCCGCCACCCATTTCGCCGATGCAACCATTTCGGTCTCAATCAGGGTGACATCCTGGGCATATGTATTTGCCCCAACCAGCCAAAAAGCCACGCACAAGAGACCAGTTAAAAGATTCCAACCCGTGGAGGCCAGCCAATGATAACGACCGAATAACTTCGTTGGCGCGAATTCCAGTATGGCAGTCAATCCCCACAAAAAGAAAATTGGCATGGCCGGCATGATGTAACGTCCATGCTGATATACGGGCAGCCGCTCAACATATAGAAAGAGATAGCCTGCAAACCACGCCATCCCAACCAGCGTACCCCAATCGCGTTTTCGTAGGGAAACGATAAACCAACCAATTGCCCCGGGAAGTAAAGCCAAACTGGGTCCCAATAGAAACTGCAAGGACAATTCCCCAAAGCGGCCCAAAAACGGACGTGCCTGCCAGGCTGCATATTCTGCCTGTTTGGCATAGAACGTATTCGGCATAGGCGTCCCGGCCAGGATTAGATTAAATAATAGATATGGAACAAAAAGGGAAGCAAACCCAATGAAGAACAGACTCAAATCCTTCCAGCGTTTCTTTCCGCCCCCCTTGCTTGCCAGCGCATAGACGGCGACCGGCCCGAGCAGCGTGATCCCGTCAGGCCGCACCCAGACACTTAGTCCGGCAAGCAGGCCCAGGGCCATGAAGCGACGCGAGCCGCTCATCAGCATGCTCAACACCGTCGTTACGAGCAACGCATGCAGTAGCGTCTCCATCCCCGAGGCCGCCGCCCAGACCAGATGCCACTCCAGAATTAGAAACAATCCCACCCAAGGAATGCGACTCCGATACGTCGGGCTGACTTGCCGGAGAACCATTTCGCCCAGCAAGCCCATTCCCCACAGCAGAAGCGCGCCAAGCAAGTACGTCCAAATGTAAGGGGCGAGTTTGAGAAAGAACCCAATGGAAAGCAGCGCCGTCCACAAAGGAGCGGTCGATCCCGCTGAAGGCCTGCCGGGCTGGAAAGCCCACTCGCCGTGAAAAGCAAGGTTACGCGCATAGGTCAGGTGTATCCAGGAATCGTCGAGCGGGAAGCCAGCGCGGTTATAGAACGCACTGGCCGCCAGATATACCAACATGCTGACCAAACTGGCCAACGCCAACTGCCAGATGATTTTTTTATTCGGCAGGGTGAAGCGCATAAATGCGCGCATCAGCTACCTCCCCAAGATATTCCAAGCCGGGATTCGCTTCATAGCGCTCGTAAATCTCCCGGTATTCTTCCAAAACCCCGCCCGGCTCCAATACAAAATACGAGGCGCCATAGCGTTCCGCCAAGGCGAGTATGGTTTCAGGCCCGCCTGGGGGCATGACGATGGTCGAACGACCGCTAACGATATAATATCCCGGCGGGTTGCGTACAATGACAATTTCCTCCGGGCGCGCGTCCTGTGCAAGCAAGAATCGCTCTACCTCAATATATAACTCCTCCTCCGCTTGCCAGCCCGTTTGCAGGATGCGTATCCAGATAATCATACCTGTCAAGCCAACACAAATGACGACAAGCGCCGCTCGGAAGATGCCATAGGCGCGCTCATCGAGGAAGCTTCGGCTGCGGATACCAGCCACGCTGCGCTCGAGACCCAAAGGCGCGACCGCCCACCAAAAGGGTTGAAAGGCCGTCCCGGCGTGGAAAAAGCCACCGCGAGCGCCGGCAAAGGGAAAGATCACCGTCATCACCGCAAACAGGATCAACCAACCGGTCAAGGCCAAGCGCGCGCGAATATCTTGCCGCGTCTGCCAGAAACCCATCAAGATGAATGGGAACAACAGAATGCCGCCCTGCGCACCGAAGGCATTCATCAGGTTCATGCCGAAAGCCCATAAACGGGCCTTGAGTGCTGCCCCCCAACCTGCTTCCAACCACGCGCCCATATTGATCTGATCGGCAGGGAATGCGAAAGTGTCATTGTAATTCGTCAACCAAAGGATGCGGCTTCCGCCCGGCGCCATCGGCGAACCAAAGATGGCTATATTGCGGGCATACCAGGGCCCCATCACCAACAAGTAACCGATAACGACCAGAACTCCTAAAAACACAAAAGAGCAAGTTCTACTTTTGATAGATCGATTGACTTCGAAGGAGCGCCATAAAGATAACAAACCTACCAAACCCAGCCAGAGCAAACCGTCACTGCGCGCCAGGTTCATCAAGCCGGCCAACAAGCCCATGAGAACGAAGGCCCACCAACGGTTTTTTTTCGCCAGGATGAAAATCAAGCCGCCGAGCAACATGAAGGGAGCGAAGTTGTCGGTAACCGGCATAAAGGGGACGTGGTAGATCGAGAAAACGGCCAGCAGGCCTGAGGTCACGGACAGATCGCGGCGGCCTGTTATGTCAAATGCTAAATATGCGGTCAGCAACGGGACAAGGGCAGTGATCAAGATGAAAATCAGTCGCGCAGCCGCATACGTATGCTGGCCGGTTACGAACATGCTGATAGCCGCCAATATGGACGACAGTGGCAACCAATAGGTGTGTGAGGGATGCGGTAAGCCGGCCGGGTCGTCCAAATAATTCCACAAGAAAGGCTCGGTAAAGCCCTTCCCCTCCACCAGTTGTAAACCACCCACGAAGTAGTAGTCCGAATCAAGGTAACCGGGCAGGTACTGCAACGAAGCAATACCCAACACAACTGCCAGGCCAAGAACGAAAAGAAGGGTATAAAGTCGCCAGTTCATCATCATCTCTTATGCTGGAAACTGTCCAGCCAAGTGCGCGGTGGACGGATCATCCACCAGCGTACCCAGTACAGACCAATGACAGTGAAAACGGGCCAGAAAATGAACAACAGTTCATCCTTTTGTAACCCAATTCCGGACGGTACCTCGTACATAAAAAACCACCAGGGCAAGCCAAAAAAGAAGATCAAAAGCAGGAAAGCAATCCCATCCCCGAGTTTCCGCCAGCGCTCACGCGAGATGGCAACAGTCAGCATGATCGGCATAGTCAGCGGAACCAGTTGATCCATCTCCATTCGATAGCCCAATAAAGGTGTCGTCGCTACCGTCAAGCAAATTGCCCAGACAAAGCGATTGAAGTCAGCTCCACGGGCGGCGCGCCATTCGGAACCGAGCGCGACGATCAGGACTGCGGTCAATACCCAGCCGAGTGTACTGCCAAACTGAGGCCAGAGTTGACTGAGAAGATCGTGCATGGAATACCCAAAGCCCGCGCGGAAACTGTTCCAGGCTGCGCGCAGGAACGGCAGCACCCAGCCAGAATATAAAAAGAATGAAATTACTAGCAAGATGAATGCCAGCATGCCGGCCCCAATGAACACGCGCCAGCGTTTTTCCCAAACAACCCAGAAAGTGACAAAGAGCAGAAACGGTCCGCCCATTTCCCATTGAAAGGATGAAAGCACCATCAGCGCGCCCGCCAGTTCGTCAAGCCCGGCGCGCAACAAGAGCAGGATACCAACATAAGCGAGCCCAAGGATGATGGTCGGAGATCCTTCAAGGAATGAGTGATAGGCATAGAAAGATATGAAACTGGCAATGGCAATCAACACGATAAAGAAATAAGGAATTTTCCGATCTAAGATTCTAAAACTTAAATAAATGAATCCTGCCAAAGCGATCTCAGAAAGCGCCATCCAGAAGGCGCGCGCCATAGATGCATCAGGGAACAATCCCAGCGGGAAAAAGGTGATCAGCAGATGAAAAGGGATGTCGAGAATATACAAATCTTCCCCCGCTACCGCAGAGCGGCCATAAACCTGATCCTGCACACGTTCCGGGACACTGGCACTATACGGTTCAATTTGGTCCAGCAGGAAAGAACGCCCGCCCGTTCTTAAGAGATAAAACTCCCCGCCATCCGGCAAATTGTTTGCCAGGTAATAATTCCCCACTGCCAGCGCGTAAATCACCAGGATGCCAATGAACCCGGCAAGCAAAATGAAGCCGATTTCGCGAGTGGTTAACCTATTTGGTGCTTTTTGAAATTCCTGGAACGACATCAATCCCCTATGAAAAAGCGCATGATGGGACGGGTTTCCGAACGCCTGGCTACCTCGACAAAACCTGCTTTTTCAAAAGCTGCGGCCGTACCATGATAGATGAACACGGGGGGCATATCCTTCTTTACATCGACCGGATACCCTTCAACGATCTTGCCACCCTGATCTTGGACATATTCAACAGCAGCCTTTAGCAGTTCCACGGTCAAACCCTGACGGCGGGCCTGCTTCGCCACAAAAAAGCAAGTTACCGACCAGACGTCTGCATCGTCCACTGGCTTGAGCACGCGCGAGTGAGCCAGCCTGGAATAAGCCGAGCGCGGCTCGACCGCGACCCAACCGACAGGTTCATCGCCCAGGTAAGCCAGCAAGCCTGGAACAATACCTGAGTCCACAATCGACTTTTGCATCTGGCGCGCTGGTTCGCCTGTATTCTCCTCGAAGGCCTTGCCTCGCAATTTCCAGAACATGCACCAGCAACCGCCACAGGCTCCACGCGGGCCAAAGAGACGTTCGAAATCGGCGAACCGACTCGAGGTCAAGGAGTGGAACGAGAAAGACGCTGAGCCAGACATTTATGGAACGAGTGCCGCAATCACTAAGATAGTGGAGCGATTATGGAAAATATTTTTTGCAACCAGGATTTCATCCTTATATCTTAAGGCTTTTGCGGTACAAGCAATTGCAAACGTCCGGGTTGGATCGAATAGTCGAAATCCTGTACGTAATCGGGGAATAATTCGCCATCTGTATGCGCCGGTGAAGGATGGTCCAGGTGGATATTCACTTTCTTCGAGTGGACTTCGTACATGCCCTCCATCTCGACATAATTGCCTTTGCCTTCATTGAATGCACGCGGCAACGCCTGGAACAAACCCAGTCGGGTGCCCCGGTAGCCAAACGCCAGGGTCAATTTGCCATCAGTCAGGTCAGCGTGCGGGGTCATGAAAAAACCGCCCGTGCGCCGGCCGTTCCCAACCGAGACCAGCGAGAGCGGGCCGTTATACTCGCCATCATCCCATTTAACTTCGCCATTCCATTCGGGCTTATCCATAATGGCCCACACTGCCGCAACCAGATAACGAACCATGCCTTTGATCCATTGGATGCGCTCATGTTTGGTCGTGACATAGGGTTCGAGACCAGCAGCCGAATTATTGATAAAGAAACGCCCATTCAAGACTCCCAGATCGATTGCGCGCGTCTTTCCCGCAGCGATAACTTGAGCCGCAACTTTAAAGTCTTCGGACATATTCGCATTGAATACAAAATCATTCGCTGAACCAAGCGGCATTATCCCAAAGGGGCCAAGCGGGCTTTTATCGGATGTAGCAGCGCGCGCCATCCCATTGACCGTCTCACCGATGGTGCCATCGCCGCCTGCTGCAATGATAGGTGAAAAACCAGCACGCGCAGCTTCCTCGGCCAGTTCCACCACATGGCCTTTGCGCTGCGAGACCGCTAATTCAAACTCTACGCCAGCAGCCTTGAGCGCCGCTTCGGCTTCCGGCCAACGCGCCTGGGATTTCCAGCGATTCGAGTAGGGATTCAAAATGACCTTAGCAACCATGCGAGTATTTTACTCTGATTTCCCACTCCGCAACTGAGTCAAAAGTACGCCGCCTAATATCAATATACAACCACCAATTTGGATCAATGTTAGCGTTTCGGACAAAAACAACCAGGCGGATAACACCGCGAAGACAGCCTCCAGGCTCAGGATGAGCGCCGCGTCGGTCGGCGGAGTAAAACGCTGCGCCCAAACCTGTAATGTGTACCCGATACCGACCGAAAACATCGCCGTGTAGACCACCGCCCCAATGACCGCTTCATTGATCAGTGGCTTTTCTAGAATGAAACCGGCGAATAGATTTAGAAATCCAGCTATGATAAATTGTCCCACCGCAAACGGGATGGATTCGAAGTGCAGTGCAAATTTACCCAGCAGGACAAGGTGCAATGCCCAGAACAACGCCCCGGCCAATTCCAGCGCATCCCCTTTCTGGACTTTGAAACTGCCAGCCGTCGAAAGTAGATAGGCCCCTGCCCCAGCCATGATGATCGCCATCACTGCCAACCAGCGCGGACGTTCGCGCCAGCCGATCCACAAAACAAACGGCACGATGACAACTGACAAACTGGTGATAAAGCCAGCGTTCCCGGCTGTGGTGAATTGGAGACCTGCCTGCTGTAAGGCCGAAGCGACAAATAAGATCGCGCCAGCGATACCCATCCAAAGCCATTGTTCCCGCGGGATTGTTTTTTGTTTCCGAACGAACGGCAACAGAATCAGTGCGCCCAGCAAAAAGCGCATCCCATTGAAATAGTAGACGCTTCCCTGCGCGCCGACAATGCGCTGGAAAACAAAGGCGCTGCCCCACAACATCGATACGAACAGTAATGTCAGGTCCGCTTTGAGGCGCATCTGCCTATTGTACGTCAATTCGAATTCCATCTCAGATTCTCATCCTCCGTTAACACCTTTTTATCTAAAAAGGGTATACTAACTCCAATACAGGTGCTGCATGA
This sequence comes from Anaerolineales bacterium, assembly GCA_016928525.1. The sequence goes on from JAFGKO010000162.1 coordinate 19,258, forward strand.
ATAATCCTTTTACATCCACAGACACAGTCAAATCTGCGCTTTCGGCGCAGAAATATATCCCATCAGATGAAATCGCGACCATCGTATACCTGGCGCAGAAATTGGGGAAACCACTGCTGACGGAGGGGCCTGCAGGCGTAGGCAAAACCGAGCTAGCGAAAGCCATCGCTGGAGCGACCGGGCGTGAACTGATCCGCTTGCAATGCTATGAAGGGCTGGATGAATCCAAGGCGTTATACGAATGGGAATACTCCAAGCAGTTGCTATACACCCAATTATTACGGGACAAACTCAACGACACGCTCGGTAAAGCCGAATCCCTGACCGAGGCCGCGGACAGGCTTGCCAACGAAGAAGATGTGTTCTTCTCGAACCGCTTCCTGCTTCAACGCCCGCTGTTGCGCGCTATCCTGAACGAACAGCCGACCGTGCTGCTGATCGATGAAATCGACCGCGCCGATGCTGAGTTCGAAGCCTTCCTGCTGGAAGTGTTGAGCGACTTCCAGGTGTCCATCCCCGAACTGGGGACGCTGGCCGCGAAGCACAAACCTTTTGTCGTGTTGACCTCCAACAACACCCGCGAGTTATCCGAAGCGCTCAAGCGCCGCTGCCTGTACCTGTTCATCGATTACCCGACCCTCGAAGCCGAACTGTCTGTTGTGCGCTTGAAAGTCCCCGATTTGAACCCCAAGCTGGCCCGCCAGGCTGTGGAATTTGTCCAGCGCCTGCGCAATACCGAGATGCGCAAGTCGCCCTCCATTAGCGAAACGCTGGATTGGGCCAATGCGCTGGTTACCCTCAACGCGCAAAACATCGATCAAGAAGTCATGGCTGAAACCATGTCCGTGCTGCTCAAGCATGAGGCGGATTTGCAGAAAGCCAAACGCATCTTGATGTCACCGCCGCCACAGCAACCACCCTCGAGGCCGCGGCCGGATGAGTTTGGGAGGTTTTCTGGGAATTAAGTTTCACCGCTGGTCGAGTAGCCCCGCGTGATTTTCGCGGGGCATATCGAGACCAGATGTAAGCAGAAGTGATTTGGGTAGTGGTGGTTTCGATACGGCGGACGAACACCGCCTACTCAACCACCTTTGTAAGGAAATATATATGGAATCCCGCATCTTACAGTTGATCTCCGCCTTACGCGCCAGCGGGGTGCGCGTGTCGCTGGCCGAAAGCGCGGAAGCGTTCTCCGCAGTCGATTTGATGGGCGTCCAGGACCGCGAGCATTTTCGTCTATCGTTACGCGCAACGCTTATTAAAGATATACGCGAAATCCCTGTATTCGACAAACTCTTCCCGCTCTTTTTCAGCTCCGGCCAGCCGCCGATGATGGGCAGAAATCCGATGGATGACATGACGCCCGAGGAAGCGCAGATGCTGGCAGATGCATTGCGGCAAATGGCTGAGAACCTCCGTCAGCGAGTGGAGAGGCTGATGAACGGCGAGCAACTATCCAGGTCCGAGTTGGAAGCGCTGGCGCAGATGGTCGGGCTGAACCGGAGTGATGACCTGCGTCATCAAAACTGGATGGCGCAACGCATGCTGCGCGCGCTGGCCTTCCCTGAAGTGCGCCAGGCCTTGCAGGAGCTGATGGAGCAACTAGAACAGATGGGCATGAGCGGCGAGCGCGTCCAGCAAGTCCGCGAACGCATCCAGCAGAACATGCAGGGGATTGAGCAGCAGATCAGCCAGTTCTCCGGGGAGCGCATCGCCGAAAACCTGAGCCTGCGACCGCCGTCGGAGGGCGTGGATGGGTTGATGAACCGCCCGTTCCACGCGCTAACGGATGCAGACAAAAAAGTGTTGCAGCGCGAAGTCAAACGCCTGGCGGCAGCGCTGCGTACGCGCATTGCCCTGCGCCAGAAACGCGCCAAAAGCGGACAACTGGATCCCAAGGCCACCATCCGCGCCAATCTGAAATATCATGGCGTGCCGATGGAATTGCGCCACCGTGACCGCACACGCAAACCCAGGATCGTTGTCATTTGCGACATCAGTACTTCCATGCGTTTTTGCTCGGAGTTAATGCTGAGTTTCTTGTTCGCCTTGCAGGGACAGGTGCGCAAAACGCACGCCTTTGCCTTCATCGACCACCTAGAATATATTTCGGACGATTTCGCTGGCCATGACGCAGACGAGGCCATCGCCAGCGTACTGCTACGTATGCCGCCCGGCTACTACAGCACCGACCTGGGTTGGTCACTGAACGACTTTCAAAACGAATACATGGACACGCTCAATGGGCAAACGACGCTCATCGTCGTCGGTGATGGGCGCAATAACTACAACGACCCACGCCTGGACGTTTTCTCCACGATGTCCCGCCGCGCCGCACGGACCATCTGGCTGAATCCCGAACCCCCAGCCATGTGGCACGGCGACAGCGACATGGCCAAATACGCACCGCTGTGTAATGACGTGCTGAAGGTGGGGAATTTAAGGGAGCTGGCGGAAGCGGTGGATGCGTTATTAGCGGGGTAGGTTTGGCCACAAAGAAGCACAAACTCTGCTGGTAACATTGTCCAAATGGAAAACTTTCGTGTTGATATTCCCAAAATAGTCCTTGATGACCTCCGAACTCGCCTCTCACAAACAAGATGGCCCGACCAGGTCAGAGATGCGGGCTGGGATTACGGCACAGAACTTTCCTTTCTCAAAGGACTTTTCGATTACTGGTTGAATGAATTCGACTGGAGAAAACAGGAAGAAATCCTGAACAGGTATCCGCAATTCCTGGCGGAGATCAACGGGCTGAAAATCCACTTTGTATACGTGCGCGGGAAAGGGCCAAACCCGCTTCCTTTGGTCATCTCGCATGGTTGGCCCAGTTCGGTTTTCGAATCATACAAGATCATCGAGCCGCTCACTGACCCGCAAGCACATGGCGGGGGTCCTGCTGACTCCTTTGACGTGATAGTTCCCTCCCTGCCTGGGTTTGGTTTTTCAGAGCGCCCCTCCGCGCGCGGCTTTATCCGGGTTGACAACCTGTGGCGGGTGCTCATGACGGAAATCTTGAGCTATCGCCGCTTCGTGGCACATGGGACAGACGTGGGCGCGAGGGTCACCAGCGCGCTGGGCAGGTTTCACAGCGATGTTGTTTCTGCCATTCACATCGCCTCCGTGGATCTGGGCTGGCCTGATCCACTTCCAGATGATTTGTCGCCTGCCGAACACGATTACATCGCGCGGGTCGAAGCCTGGGAAAAGCGGGATGGCGCGTATGGGGAAATCCAGTCCACGCGGCCGCAAACCCTGGCCTACGGGCTCAACGACTCCCCCGCAGGCCTTGCCGCCTGGATCTTCGAAAAATATCGCGAGTGGAGTGACTGCAACGGAGATATCGAAACGCGCTTTACGAAAGACGAATTGCTGACTAATATCACCATCTACTGGGTCACGCAGACGATCAATTCGTCCATGCGCAGATACTTTGAAGCCAGACATAACCCGAATCCACATCCGCTCAGACCTGGAGAACGGATCGAAACGCCGGCCGGTATTGCCATGTTCCCCGGAGAAAAAGACCTGCTTGTCCCGCGAGAATTTGCAGAGCGGTGTTACAACATCCAACACTGGACGGACATGCCCAGGGGCGGCCATTTCCCTGCGCTTGAAGAGCCAGGCTTACTGGTCGAAGATATTCGCACCTTCTTTCGAAAATATCGAAAGTGAGACAATGCAATCTTTCAAGACAAAGTTTTTTGTGGGGTTATTATCTAATTAGGACTTACGCAAGACACATCTGAACGGCAGGCGATTTGAGTTGTTGGCGCAAATAATCATCCAGAAGGCTGTTCTTGACTTGATAGATGGTTCGTCCAGTTTCAACAGCTACTTGTTTGAGTCGCACCCAAACAAGAATGGCGCAACCGATATGATTTCTCACAATTCTGGCTTTCCGGCACTGGTTTCCTTCAATGCCAGTCAGCTGTTTGGTCTCGCGGTGAAATTGCTCGACTTTCCAGCGGAAGCCGCACACATCCTGTACGACCTCCACCTTGTCTTGCGCTATCTCGTTGGTCACGACATAGTCCGTGCGCTTGGTAGAAAGCACTACCCGGAAAACTTTCACCTTGTGGTCGGCAGGAAACCCTTTGATTTTGATGATCTTGCCATGTTGCTTTTCGTCTTTTGTCCAGCTCAAACTATCAACACGCTGGTAAGGGTTTGAGCCGCCAGAATCATCCACCTGTCGGTTATCTTTGAGTGGACAGTAGTAGATTTTGTCGAACTTTTCAATTTGAAGCATCATTTCTTTGGTGGCATACCAAGTATCCATCAAAACAGCCCAAAAATCGAGTCGTTTTTGATAGACACAATTCAGCAGCATGTCTTGAACATGGTCTAATTTTGTTTTGCCGTCTCCATCCGGGTCATAGATGCGATAGTCAATGATCCAGAATTGGTCGATTTGTGGATTGACATAGACACAAGTCACTACACCAACACCTTTGATGACACCGTGTGCATTTCCACTGTACTGGCTCCTTACCAGTTCAATCTTGTGTGAAAAGTTCTTGTCAATGACAGTGTCGTCAAAAACCAGAAATCCGTAGGGCGTTTGGATAACTTGGACGCCAATGTTTTCCCAGACCAACCTGGGACGGACTTCATCTCCAGCCAGATACCGATTCGCCATATCATGACTAAATTTCTCGGTATGCTCGGCATAGTTCGTGAGCGTATAATTGATGTGGCTCACAAGCAAATATTGGCAGTAATCTAATCGGGTTACGCGTTCTTTTCTTGGCCTCATCCCATAACAATAATGGCTTTACTGCCTATCGTCAATCTTCCAGTTTTGCGTAAGTCCTACTAATATTACAGCCAAAACCCACAGCCCACCTACCCTTACAAATTCGTAATATGTTCAGCAGTTTTGTCAAATATCAATATAATTCAGGTTGGTAAGGAAATCCAGCTTGAATCATGTAAGGTTCAAGCAGAAGACTGCATGGAATTTCAATATACTCCCTATGTCATCCCTTTAATAATTGCCGCAGTCCTGTCGGACGGAGTGGTAATTTATCTTTGGCCGCGCCGTCGAACGCCAAAGATATTTTTTCTAGTGCTGCTAGGGCTTGCAGTTGCCATATGGTCACTTGGATATGCGCTTGAAATTGCCGGCGGTGATCTGGCCACAAAAATATTTTGGGCAAAAACCCAGTATATTGGTATTTCCCTGGTGCCGTTTTTATGGATGGCATTCGTAGCACAGTACTCCAATGTGTCCGGCCAGGCCATTAATCGCGGTACTCCTTTATTGCTAATCGTATCACTCGTTACGGTCATCCTGGCTTTTACTAATGAACGGCACGGGCTGCTCTGGGAAAAGACCTATCTCAATCAAGCGGGAAAATTTTCCTCACTGGGAATTTTGCATGGACCCTGGTTTTGGATATATATTGCCTATTCTTATGCGCTTCTCGCCATCGGAACTTTCATCGGCTTTCGTTCCATTGGCCGGATGAAAGGGCTTTACCTTGGACAGGTAGCGGCCCTGCTCATTGCCGTTGCTGCGCCCTGGATTGGAAATATCCTTTATATTTCGGGCTTAAGCCCGGTTCCCCAACTTGACCTAACACCCTTTGCTTTTTCCATAAGTGTTATTGCATTCGCGTGGGGAGTCACCGGTTTTCATCTGCTGGACCTATCACCTATTGCGCGCGACATTGTCGTGGAAGAAATGAAAACAGGCATGATTGTGCTGGATACGCAAAACCGTATTGTGGATGCTAATCCGGCCTCGTTGAAGATTCTCAACCAGCGCGCATCACAGGTACTTGGCCAAACGATCACATCCGTGCTCGGGGATATACCAAATCTAGTCGAACGTTATATTAATGTCACAGAGACCACCGAGGAGATCAGCATCGGGGAAGGCGATTCTCGACATTGGTACGAGATGAGCATTTCTCCTATCCGCGATAAAAATAAGATCATCGAGGGTAGGGTAGTCACAATAATGGATGTCAGTGAACGAAAACGGACAGAAATCTTATTACAGGAAAGCGAGGCCCGTTACAGGCAAATTGTGGAAAATGCCGGCGACATAATCTATCGTACGGATGTAAATGGCTACTTGACCTATGTCAACCAGACAGCCCTGCACTTGATGAGATTCCGTAATGAGGCGGAGCTTATCGGTAAGCACTATCTGGATTTTGCTACTCCGGCATCCCGTAATGAGCTGCAAAGATTCTATGAACGACAATTTGTTTTTGAAGAACCAAACACGTATTTCGAGTTTGAAGCGGTCAGGGCAGATGGGCAGGAAATTTGGATCGGCCAAAATGTCCAGATCATTAAAGATGATGGAAAAGTAGTCGGTTTTCAGGCCGTAGCACGCGATATCACAGAACTTAAACAGGCACGAGAGGCAATGGCATTTGCCCGTGACCAGGCACTAGAGGCAAGCCAGTTAAAAAGCCGACTACTGGCAAAGGTAAGTCACGAACTACGCACACCATTAAGCGGAATCTTAGGATTCGTTGAACTATTGCAATACAACGCGTTTGGGTTACTTAATGAAGATCAAAAATATGCCACATCACAAATCCTGGAGAGCGTTGAATATCTTAGTACACTGATAGGAGACTTGCTTGACGAAGCGCAGATTGAAGCGAAAACCATAAAACTAAACCATGATGAGTTTCATCCGAGTGACGTTTTGAGCTATATCGAGGGCGTTATGACTGTGCTGGCACACAACAAGGGACTGTCGCTTATCACTTCCATTGACCCCAGCTTACCAGGGACATTATATGGCGACGAACATCGTCTGAAGCAAATCCTGGTCAATTTGGTTGGCAATGCGATCAAATTCACAGAAGAGGGTGAAGTTCGGGTTAATCTGTACAGATCTGACTCTACTCAATGGGTCATGGAAGTCTCAGATACTGGGATTGGCATCCCAGAAGATGCTCAAGCCTACATTTTCGAACCGTTTCGCAAGGTAGAAAATAAAATTACACATACAAATCAAGGCACAGGCTTAGGTTTAGCAATTACAAATCAGCTAGTTGAATTGATGGGCGGGCAAATTCATTTGGAAAGCACTGTTGGACAATACAGTAAATTTTCTGTGTTTCTCCCCATCCATAAGGATTAATGAAATCATGATACAACGTTCGGCACTAATTATTGAAGACGATCCAAAACTGGGTGTAATTTTCCAGACCGCACTGCAACAGGCAGGCTTTGAAACCGAGCTTGATGCAACCGGAGATCAATTTTCGAACAAATTATCCTCTGTGCCCCCAGACCTGGTCATTCTTGATATTCACTTACCTTACGCATCCGGTAAGGATATTTTTGATCAAATCCGTTCCAATGAACTCTGGTCAAATACTGTAGTGATCGTGACAACCGCCGATCTCTTTCTATCCAAATCATTGGAAAAGCAAGCAGATTATGTATTAATCAAACCCGTCAGCGTAGGGCGATTAATGAAAATTGTTGCAAATCGTTGGCCTGAAGACGTCAAACCCTATTAAATCCATTCAGTCTAATTGAGTGTCAAATGAAAAAGCCATTAGTATTCATCATTGAAGATGACAGCAAGATCAGAAATATAATGACGATCGCTTTACAAAACGATTTTAAGGTTGAAGCCTTTGAAGATGGCTATGTTGCGCTTGAGCGCCTATATAAAGTGATACCTGCGATGATATTCCTAGACCTACATCTTCCTAGAATATCCGGCGAAGTTATTCTATTAAGAATCAGGTCCGATGAACGTCTAAAAAAGGTTCCTATTATCATTGCAACAGCAGATTATCTACAAGCAAACGGGTTGAGGGACTATGCGGAAATGGTGCTCGTAAAACCAATCAGCCCTATCCAACTTCTGGAATTGACCAAAAATATTTGCGGCATTTAGTATTACAGCGCAAAGTCCCAAGAAAATCCCTCTGGCAGTGGATGCGCAGCAGCGATGCAACCTTGCGCTGTAACATTAACCATGGGAAATCAATTGCATGGATAATGAAAAAACTCAACTGTCAGTCAGATGGATATGCAGAAGGGACGGTAAAACAAGTCATTCAATTAATGACAAATCTCTCAATAACTACTATAATCACTTTACCAAATATCTACGAGTTTGGTTTTGGTAAAATTACAGCAAGAGACACTCAATGATTGAGAGCGAGGTATGGCAAAGATTCTGGTCGTAGACGACGATACACATGCCACAACACTATTAGAGAAGGTTCTTGCGTTAAAAGGGCATCAGGCGACTTCGGTAAATGATAGCGCGGAGACAATCCGCGTGGCGCATTCCACAACTCCAGACCTCATCCTCCTTGATCTCATGATGCCCGAACCTAATGGCTTTGAAGTTTGTAAGATGCTGCGCGCTGACCCGGATTTTGCCAACACCCCAATCGTCATTATTACCGCCATGGACGACAACGCCAGCAAAGAGACCGCCTACTCTGCCGGCGCAAATGATTTTTTGACAAAACCATTCCGCATGGATGATCTCGCGCAGACGATCCAGGCCTTGATCGGTAAGTCGGAATAAACGTAGCTAGAACAACACCGAACAGTCTTCCCGCAGGGCTGAACGCCTCTGCGGGAACAGTTTTTAATCATCCTTCCACGCCGTCAACTCATCTAACGCTTGTTTCTCCTCTCCCGCCAATTTCACATCCAGCGCTTCCAGATTTTCATTCAATTGCTCCGGTGAAGTCGCGCCAATGATAGGGCTGGTGATGACCGGGTCTGCAAGCAGCCAAGCCAACGCCACTTGAGAAACTGTCGCGTGATGCGCTTTACCAATTTCGTCCATCTTATCGATCAACGCAAAATTCTTCTCGGTCATAGCGTGCCGCAACCCTTGTGCGCGGCGGCTGTCTGGCAAGGGCTTGTCCTTGCGATACTTGCCGGTCAAGAAACCTCCCGCCAACGGGCTATACGGAATTACACCCAAACCATAGGCTTTGCACACATCCCGCAACTCGGCCTCAAACTCAGCGCGCTCGATCAAATTGTAATGAGGTTGCAGAGAATCGTAGCGAACCATATTGTATTTATCCGAAACCCACAAGGCTTGCATCAACTCCCAAGCCTTATAGTTCGAGGCACCGATATAGCGCACCTTTCCCTGGCGCACAAGATTGTCCATCGCGCGTAAGGTTTCCTCAATGGGTGTTTCACTATCCGACCAATGCGTTTGATAGAGATCGATGTAATCGGTTTGCATCCGCCGCAGGGAGGCATCCACCGCTTGCATGATGTGGATGCGCGACAGGCCCTCGTCGTTGGGACTCTCTCCCAGCCTGCCACGTACTTTGGTCGCGATCACCAACCGGTCGCGTGGGACCTTGGCCTGCTTCATCCAACGACCGATATACTCCTCCGCTACGCCTCCAGGATTCCCTTCCACCCACTTCGAGTAGACGTCGGCTGTGTCGATAAAATTGATCCCGGCTTCATAGGTCCGTGAAAGGATGCGCTGGGTATCCGCCTCGTCCACCGACCAGCCAAATTGCATGGTCCCCATACATAGCGCAGAGACTTTCAAACCGGTTCTCCCCAAGTTGCGATATTCCATTATTCCTCCTTTTACTTATCGGTAATTGTCATGACTACTTTCGTATTATAGGATAAAAAATTGCCACCTTTCCAGGCGGCAATCCCGATAACACGAAAACAATATCAATTATTGAACGCTGAAGGGCACTGAGCCCACAAAATTGCCGTCCAAATAAACATCCACCTTGTACTCACCAACCGACCAGCCGACGTCATTCGATAACTGGAAGTAAATCGTACCGGTAAAGCTTTCCTCGGTAAAATCGTTGATAGTCTGTTCATAAACCAGTTCACCAGATTCATATCCCTCGATCTGCACCGCAAGCCACTTGGCCTGAACAATGGTGCCGGCCGGCGCGTTGCTCAGGTCACCAACAACATAAAAGACATCGGATGGGGCGAAAACTGTGGTCGGGGTGTTGCCGTCCTCGTCGAAGGCCGTGCGCAAGTTCTCCAGGCTGGTCTCTTTGGGACCACCTGTAACAAGGTTGCATGCCAAAGTTGTAATCAAAAGTACAAACAATATAAATACAACAGGTAATTTCTTGTCCATTCCATTTCTCCTATAAAAGATAAGAATTGGCAACTAAGGCCATTTAAGGACGGATTGTAAGCTACAAGCCCGAGCAGGTCAAAGGGTAATCTCTGTTGTCAAGCGATCTCAATATAAATGCGTTTGTTGATCGCGCCTTTGCTCTTATAATCCACCACCTTGATGGTTCCAATTTCTGATGTATTTTTAACATGCGTACCGCCATCGGCCTGCAAGTCCAATCCTACGATCTCCACCGTGCGGACTTCCGCGATGCCTTCCGGCAGTAAGTTGATCTTGGTGCGGATCAAGTCCGGGATCTGGAAGGCTTCCTCGCGCGGCAGGATCTTCACACGGATCTCGTGGCCTGCTTCCACTTCCTTATTGACCGCCGCCTCGATTTCGCCGACCAATTCTCCCTGCAGGCGCTCGAACTCGAAGTCCATACGGCCTTTGCCGGGTTCCATATTTCCACCCGTGACCAACGCGCCATAATCACGGAAGACCGTTCCACACAACACATGCAGGGCGCTGTGCGTACGCATGAGCAGGTAACGATGTTCCCAATCGATCTGTCCGTGCACCTGCGCACCGACCTGTGGCAATGGCAGCCCGCCACCGATGAAGTGCAAAACGTCTGCGCCCTGCTTTTTGACCTTTTCGACCGGGTAAATCGTATCCTCAGAAAATGAGAGCTGTCCCATATCGTTAGGCTGCCCGCCGCCGCCGGGATAAAAGGCTGTCCTGTCGAGCACAACCGTGCAGGCTTCAGCGTCCACTGCGGTCACAATGGCATCGAATTCCTTCAAGTAGCTATCGGTTTGGTAAAGTAGTTCCGTCATGATTCCTCCTTTTCGAATGATAAAGAGAGTATCTTTTCAATAATTTGGGGCGTGGGGTAACCCCACTCCTTACCTTACTTTTGAGAAGGTACACAGAAGTGTACAATAAAAGTTAGAGAATTACAACAATTATTAGCGTTTCATTAGAAAATAAAAACCCGCTTGACTTTGCCCCTCGAATTGCTGTATAGTATTCAAGGTGTAAACCACTGGCACTGCCGCCACCCGGCCGCTGTGCCTTTTGTTTCGCCAGTTCATCAACAAGGAGTGATTGATGATTCGAGTTAGCGGACTCACCAAAGATTATGGCGTTCGCCGCGCCATCGATAGTCTGACGTTCGAAGCCGAGCAAGGTGAAATCCTTGGCTTTCTAGGTCCCAACGGCGCAGGCAAGACTACCACATTGCGCATTTTGAGCGGATATATGCCGCCCACTGAAGGGGAAGCGACTGTCGCAGGCTATGACGTCGTTTCAGAATCGATTGACGTGCGCCGACGCGTCGGTTACCTGCCTGAAACTGTCCCTTTGTATACGGACATGACGGTCTTCGACTACCTCAAGTTCATGGCCGACTTGCGTCACCTGCCAAATGGTGAAGACCGTGTAGATGAGACGCTTGAAATGGTTGGTATGGAAGAGCGTGCAGACGGCTATATTGGCAATCTTTCGAAGGGCATGCGCCAAAGGGTTGGACTGGCCCAGGCTCTGCTGCACAGACCCGAGGTCCTGATCCTGGACGAGCCGACCATCGGTCTGGATCCAGGCCAGGTGGTCGAGGTCCGCAATGTGATCCGCGAGATCGGCAAAGAACGTACGGTCCTGCTTTCCACGCACATTCTCTCAGAAGCCCAACAGCTTTGTGACCGTGTAATGATCATCAACAAGGGCCATATCGTGGCCGAAGATACACCGGCCAACCTGCAAGCCAGCCTGATCGGCGCTGAGCGCGGTGTGTTGCGCGTGCGCGGTGAAGCCGAGGATTTGATCGAGATGATCAGCAAGATCAAGGGTATCAGCAACGTGCAACCGAAAGAAGAAGGCGTACTGGAATTCCAGTTTGCGCCCGGCCAGGATGTCCGTGCCGAGGTGGCGCGTACCACCGTCAACGCCGGATACGACTTGCTGGAAATGCGGCCTATCGGCATGAGCCTGGAAGACATTTTCCTGCAACTGACCCGCGAAGAAAACGTAGAGATGGAATCGTGAGGCAATCATGCGAAACATCTGGACCATCGCAAAACGCGAATACAAAATCTACTTTAGCAGCCCGCTGGCTTACATTGTGATGTTAATCATATTTGGCGTGATCGGAGTGATCTTCGCGCTAAACATCATCAACCTGACCAGCAACCCGTTCGGCTTCAATCAAGCCCCGGATGCAACTATCGTTACCGGGCCGATGGCCTTTATGCTGGTTTTTTCGGCTCCCGCCCTGACCATGCGCCTGCTTGCCGACGAACAACGTATGGGCACGCTGGAATTGTTGCTGACCGCCCCCGTGCGCGACTGGGAACTGGTGGTCGGCAAATGGTTTGGTTCGTTCCTGTTTGTGCTGACGATCATCGGGTTTTCCCTTATTTTCCCACTGATCCTGAACAGTATGGTCGATCCCGGTATCGACCAGCAGTTGATGCTCTCCAGTTACCTGGGCATCATCCTGATAGCGGCTGCTTTCCTGTCGATCGGGGTCAGCATCTCGGCCATGTTCAGCAACCAGTTCGCCGCCTTCTTCCTCGCCATGGGATTGCTGGTCATCCTTTGGTTCCTGATCGGCATCCCGAGCCAGGTCATTTTCACGGGCGGTGAAATATTCGATTATCTAAACATGAATGACCGTTTCTATAATTCTCTCAGCCAGGGGATCATTAACCTGTCGGATATCGTCTATTTCCTGAGCATTACTGCATTGGGATTGTTAATCGGCAGCGTTGCCATTGAAACACGGAGGTGGCGATAATGAAAACCGATCCACGCCGCTTTGCACCGCTCGGCCTGGCACTCTCCGGAATAGGCTTTTTGACCGCACTGGGCGTATTGGTTGTCCGCGCCTTTGCCGCATTCGGTCTCTACACACCGCCTGATGGCGAACTGCTCAACCGTGTTCTCATCATTGCCGTTGCAGTTTTCGTGGTTGGCTTTGCTGTCTACGCCCTGCTTGATCCCGAGCGTGTGCGCAAGTTCCTGACCGGGCGACAGGTGCAATATGGCAGCAACTCTTTCATCCTGTTTATCGCCTTTACTGGCATCCTTGTTGTTCTCAATATACTGGCGCAACAATACCCACAGCGTTGGGATGTGACCGAAGACAAGTCACACACCCTGGCCCCGGAAACAATTCAGGCTCTGCAATCCCTGCCAGAACCGGTCTATGCAACTGCCTTCTATAGCGTCCGCTTGAACACGGAAACCGTTGGGCAATTGCTGGAGGATTTCAAGGCCAAAAGCAATGGAAACTTTGACTATCAATTCATGGACCTGGATACCAACCCGGTATTGGTCAACCAACTTGGTATCACCGGGGATGGCAAAATCCTGTTGCAAATGGGTGAAAACCAGGAACTTGTCACCTTTGCATCCGAGCGCGAATTGACCGGCGGCCTGATCCGCTTGCTCAACCCAGACAAGCCCGTGCTCTACTTCCTGACAGGCGAAGGTGAACACGATACAGAGAATTCGGGCGAAGCTTCCTACACGCGTGTGCGCCAGGTGCTTGAAAGTAAAAATTATGTGGTCAACATTTTGAACCTGCAAGCCCAGAATGCCATCCCGGAGGATGCGCGCGCGCTTGTGGTTGCCGGGCCTCTCGTGCCGCTTACAGAAAGCAGTCTCACACTCATCAAAGACTTCGTGAACAACGGCGGCGACTTGCTGGTGCTGTCGAACCCTGTACCATTGACACAGTTTGGCGATCAGCCCGACCCACTGGCCGAATACCTGGCTGCGGATTGGGGCATCACGCTGGACAATAACATCGTTGTAGATACGAACTCACCTTCTTCGCCTTTCTTTGCTGTTGGCGCACAATACGCATTACATCCGATCACAGAGAAGATGCAGGGCATTGCAGCCATCTTTCCCTATTCACGCAGCATCACGGTGAGCACCGAAAACACAGATGTTTCTCCAACAGTGTTGGTGCTTACTATCGACCAATCCTGGGGTGAGACTGACTTCAGCGCTATGGAAGAACAACAGGCATTGGCATATGATGAAGGCGCTGACACAATTGGTCCAATGACCCTGGCTGCTGCTGCCGAAAACAGTACCACAGAGAGTCGCGTGGTCGTGTTTGGTAGTTCGTCCTTTGCACAGGATGGCAACTTCGACTTCTCCGGCAACGGCGATATGTTCGTCAACGCAATCGACTGGTTAGCCGAACAGGAGTCGCTCATCGGTCTCACAGAAAGCGAAACGATCACGCGAACCTTCACTCCCCCCGGCTCGCTGCAATTCATTCTGACCATCGTCAGCGCCATCTGCATCATCCCGCTGGTGATTATTGGCGCAGGCGTGTACGCCTGGGTCATGCGCCGCAGACGAGGCTAGTGAATGAAACGCTCAACTGCGATCGTGCTGGTAGTCTTTCTGGCGCTGGTCGGTTTGATGCTATATCTCAACCAGAAAGAGCCAGGTACAGAAGAGGCGGCTATAACACCTGCCGCGCCAATAGAGTTCCTGTTCTCCGATAGTGACGGCTTACCCACCAGCATCGACATAAAAAGCAAGACCGGCGAACAAACCGTCCTTGCACGTAATGAAGCGGGCGCCTGGGTGTTGAAAAAGCCAATAGAAATGGAAGCAGACCAGGCATCCGCGGAAGCAGCGGCCTCGCAAATAACCTCCCTGCGCATCGAATCCAGGCTGGAGGTTGCTCCCGAGGCAGCAGGCTTGGTCCCAGCCTCTTACACGTTAACCGTTGAAACAACGAGTGGGACGAAGAAAACTGTAAGAATTGGCGATCTCGCCCCGACAGGAATTGGATACTATGCCGTTATTGATGGCAACAACGAAACGCTCATTATCAGCCGGACCGGCTTGGATGCCTTGCTCACGCTACTTGAGTCGCCTCCGTTCGTAAATGAACTTGAAACGAGCACACCCTGATTATTGTGAGTTATATACAGGGTATTGAATTTCAGTTAAAAAAAGAGTATTCTGTACTAAACTGATTAATATTTAAATAAGGCAGGTCGAAACATTGATGGATATGGAAAAATTGTTAATCGCGGAAGAAGAGGAATTCCCTGCGATAGCGCGCCTGATTGAATTAGGTCGCCAGAAGTCGTATGTAACGCTGGATGATATTCTGCATTTCTTTCCCGAGGCTGAGCAGGATGTTGAACAATTGGAGGAGGCCTTCTCAGCCCTTTTAAGCGCTGGCGTTCCTTTTGTGGAGGACATCGCCACCAGTGAACCCAGCGAAGATGAGCTAGCAGCCGAAGAGGCTGAAACCGAAGCGGAAGAAGACGAGGCGCTTGCTCTTGAAGATTATCTTGCCAATATTGACACAGACGATACGATTGGCCTTTATCTAAAAGAGGTCAGCCGTGTTCCCTTGCTCACGGCTGAAGAGGAAGTAGAACTTGCTCAACGCATCGAGCGCGGACGCATGGCGCGTGAGGAACTGGCAAAAGGAAAGGTCAGCCTGCGTCGCCGTACCGAACTACGCCGTTTGATTGAGGATGGATGGGCTGCTCGTGAGCACCTGATCACGGCCAACTCCCGCTTGGTCATTTCTGTTGCCAAGAAGTACATGGGACGCGGTGTACCTTTCCTTGACCTGATCCAGGAAGGCAATATCGGTTTGATCCGCGCCACCAAGAAATTCGATTACCGCCGTGGACACAAGTTCAGCACCTACGCTACCTGGTGGATCCGGCAAGCTGTGACGCGCGCGATTGCAGATCAGGGACGCACCATCCGCGTACCGGTGCACATGGGTGACCAGATCAACAAGCTGTTGCGCGTGCAACACCAGCTGACCCAACGCCTTGGACGCGAGCCATCCGTCGAGGAACTGGCTGATGCGCTGGAAGTGCCGCCCAAAAAGGTAGAAAACATGATCCAGGTGGCGCGCCGCCCGCTTTCACTGGAGACACCCACTGACGACGAAGAAGATTCGGTGTTGGGTGACTTCATCGAAGACGACGAAGCGCCTCCGCCGGATGATACCGCCACCTACAACCTGTTGCGCGAACACCTGGGCGAAGTGATGAATGGACTGCCTCCGCGCGAGGTGCGCATTCTGCAATTGCGCTACGGTCTACTGGACGGACAGGCATACACGCTCGAAGAAGTTGGCCGCAAGATGGGCGTGACGCGCGAACGCGTCCGTCAGATCGAAGCGCAGGCGCTTAGCCGTCTCAGACATCCCACCATCCGCAGGAAATTGCGCGATTACCTGGGCGAGTAAAATATAAAAAGCATGACAAATTGCCAAGGTCGCTACTGTGAATTCACGGTAGCGATCTTTTTCACATATAATTGTTCTATGCAACAAAAGGATTTATCTGTATCAATTCTCATACCTTGCTTAAACGAGGCAGAAACCATCGCCGTTTGTATAACGAAAGCAAAAAAATTTCTTGCTGCTCACAATATTAAAGGCGAGGTTCTTGTTGCAGACAACGGTAGCACAGACGGCTCACAAAAACTGGCCAGCGCAGCCGGAGCCAAGGTAATTCACATAACTCAAAAGGGATACGGTAGTGCGCTGCTCGGCGGGATAAAAGCCGCAAGTGGAAAGTACATCATCATGGGGGATGCGGATGATAGCTACAATTTTTTAGAATTAGAACCTTTCATAAACGCTTTGCACGCGGGTTTTGACCTTGTCATGGGCAATCGTTTTATGGGTGGCATAAAACCAAATGCCATGCCTTTTTTGCATCGCTACCTTGGGAATCCGGTTCTAAGTTGGTTGGGGCGGCTTTTTTTTAAAGTGGACATTGGGGATTTCCATTGTGGGTTGCGAGGTTTTCGAAGGGAAGCAATCCTTGCACTTGATTTACAAACTACCGGGATGGAATTCGCCAGCGAGATGACTGTAAAGGCATCGCTCAAAAAATTAAAAATCACAGAAGTTCCAACCATTCTGTATCCGGATGGGCGCAGCCGGCCGCCTCACTTGCGCACCTGGTCAGATGGCTGGAGACATCTTCGGTTTTTATTGCTTTATAGTCCGCGCTGGCTTTTTTACTACCCTGGGATTGCGCTAATGATCTCCGGGTTGGCCCTATCAGTCTGGTTGCTCCCCGAACCAAGAAAAGTTGGCGCACTGACACTGGATATCAACACATTGATGTACGCTGCTTTTTTGTCCATTCTTGGGTTGCAAGCCGTGTTGTTTTCCTTGCTGACTAAAGTTTTTGCCATCAGCGCCGGTCTCCTACCCCAGGATGCTGACATACAAAAACTGATTAAATGGGGAAGCCTGGAGAAAGGGATCGTTGTTGCAGTTCTAATGATAGGCTTGGGATTGACAAGCTCAATTGGAGCCCTTGTATATTGGAGCGCGAACTCCTTTGGGCCAATCGATCCAACCCACTCCATGCGACTGGTGATTCCTGGAACTATGTTATTCGCCATGGGTTTTCAAATTCTTTTATCAAGTTTTTTCCTCAGTATTTTACAGACCAACAGAAAATAAGCCATGCACTTATCGAATACAGCGCCTCGAAATTATTTCTTGCCCCGGTTGCAAGATGTGTTGTTTGTTGCCGTTTTTATTGCAGCTATGTTTTTAGGCCCGCGCATGCTCAACATGGACGGCGATTTGCCTCGCCACATCCTGACTGGCAAATTCATTGTCGAGACAAAGACCGTTCCTATGACCGAACCCTTTGCGTACCCGTATCAGGGTAAACCTTACGTTTCACATGAATGGCTGACAGATATTGTCTTCTATCTGATCTACAAATCTACCGGGCTGACTGGAATAGCGATTCTGTCGGCGCTTCTACTGTCGATAACGTTCTTTCTCCTTTATGCCGACATCTCACGCCAGTTCAAACTTCCTTTGACAACACTTTTTCTTGTGCTATGGGGCGCAGCAGTGACGTCCTTGAATTGGATTACACGTCCACATTTGGTTTCCATGCTCTTCCTCATTGTTTGGCTTATCTGGCTCGACAAACTCAACAGAGAAGAAAAAATAAAGCTTTGGTATTTCCCCCTTCTGATGGTGCTATGGAGCAATATGCACGGAGAATTTATCGCCGGCATATTGGCAATGCTCGCATATTTAGCAGGCTGGATATGGGATTATACATTTAACAAAGATCTTACCAAAAAGAGTGTTGGGAAAAACCTTGTAATTGCCGCAGGTCTATCGTTTCTTGCGTGTCTTATCAATCCCGCTGGTTTTGGTCCATGGAAGACCCTGCTAGGCTTTGTCAATAATCGTTACCTCATGTCCAGGATGTATGAAGCAAGGCCGCCTGACTTCTACCAACCAGGGTTCATGGTATTGTTTGGGCTTTTAATGTTTTCTATTTTTCTTCTTGCAATCAAGAAAAATAAAATGCCTACATCCCAAGCTTTTCTGCTTGCTGGTTTTAGCGCAATGAGCCTTATTGCCGGGCGAAATGCCCACCTGTATGGTCTTGTTGCGCCATTTGTTCTTGCAGGAGTCTTCGACGAAGAAAACAGAAATGGACTATTGCAGCGTATAGAAAACAGCACCATACGTACCGAACAAAACCTTAGAGGCATCGGGTGGCCGTTGATAACACTATTGATTTGTGCGTTCATTGTCTCAAGAGAATCTGCTCAAAAATTCTACAAATTCGACCCTACTATGTTTCCGGTCCAGGCTACGAACTGGCTATTAACCCATCCCCAGTCTGGGAAAATGTTCAACGATCTCAACTGGGGAGGCTATCTTGCACTTCACTTATGGCCCGAACAATCGGTTTTTGTCGATAGTATGGCAGATACAACCGGAGAACTCACCAGTGAATATGAAGGTGTACTCACACTAACACCTACTTGGAAAGATATTCTGTCAAACTACCAAGTGGATTGGGCCGTCATCCAAACCTCTTCCCAACTGGCCAATACAATGGAACGGGAAGGCTGGAAAATACTGTACAAAGACCAGGTGGCAACGATATTGAGAAAGCAAGTTGCTAGCTTGCCGAGGATAAAAATCAATGAAAGCACCAGGAACTAACAAGAGGCTGATCACCCTTCCAACGATCATCCTCCTTACTACACTGACCCGCTTGATTGGGATTACGTCACGGCCAATTTGGTATGACGAGGCCTTCTCGATTCTATTCTCGCAAAAGGGATTGCCGGCCATGCTGTATGGCACTCTGACGCCGACCGGGACTGGCACAGCAGATATCCATCCTCTCGGTTATTACTTCCTGCTCGGGAATTGGATGAAGGTTTTGGGGGATTCGATCCTTGTAGTGCGGCTTCTCTCGATTTTTGCAGGCGTTGCAACCGTCTTTGTTGCATACCATCTGGCGCGGGAACTGTTTGACGTTCACATTGCTAACATTGCAAGCATTTTCCTGGCCCTTGCGCCCTTCCAGGTTCATTATTCGCAAGAGATCCGCATGTATTCCTTTCTGGCACTTTGGCTGCTGATTGTGACCTATGCCTATCGTCGCGCCACTACTAGTAGTTCATGGGGTTGGTGGGTCGTATTCTCAATCTCTGCCGCACTGGCACAATATACACACAACCTTGCGGCCTTTTTTCTAACCCCACTTGCACTTTGGCCGCTCCTGCACAAGGATTGGAAGAACCTCCGTGCGGTCACGTTGGCCGGATTGGGCGCGCTGCTGCTATATTTGCCCTGGCTGATCCACCTGCCCGCCCAATTTGCACAAGTATCAGATGCGTATTGGGTGGAACGGCCGGGTATTGCAAGCCTCTTCACTCTTTTACTGGTATATGTAACCAATCTGCCCCTTCCAAATGGATGGCTTTACTTTGCGCTTTTCCTCTCCCTAGCAGCAACAGCCATTGCAATGTTACAGACCTTTTCTCGAAAAAATCGAAATCCTGAGGCCAAGTGGCTGATGCATCTTTCCTTTGCGCCTCCTATATTGCTGCTCATCGTATCACAGTGGATTCCTGTGTACATCGAGCGCGCCCTCCTGCCAAGCGGAACGATCTTCTGCATCTGGTTGTCCTGGGCGTTATTCGGAACATCCCTGCCAAAAATTTTGAGAAACGCGCTTGTTGGAACCCTCATCCTGGGTGCTGCCGTTGGACTTTACCAGCATGTGACATATCGTGGCTTCCCATACGCTCCGTTTCAGGAATTGAATATTTCCCTTCGGGAAAGAATCCTGCCAGGTGACAGGATCATACATGCCAGCAAAGCGACGCGCCTGCCAACGGCGTATTATGATTCTACGCTCCCCCAAGAATATATCGCCGACCCACCTGGCAGCAACACCGACACACTTGCCGCAGCCACCCAGCAAGTCCTGGGATTGATTGCTCAACCCAATATCGCTTCTGCAACGGGCAACGCGGAGCGCATATGGTTCATCGTCCTCCAGCGGCACATTGACGCATACATTCAACATGGGTATGAGAATCATCCTTACTTATCCCAATTGGAAAAAACTTTTTCCCTGAAAACCACCGAAACCTGGGGGGACCTGCGAGTTTACCTCTTTGTTCGCCCGCCACAATAGCCAATAGAAGGAAACGTATGAAAAAAACCGTTATTATCTACCCCTTTCTTTTTGCACTCTACCCCATGCTGGGCCTCTATGCCCGCAACCTGACCGAAATCCAGCCCTGGGAGGTAATACGACCAATCGTCATTGCGTTATTTGCTGCCGGGCTGGTCATGTGGCTCCTGAACCGTCTTCTGAAGGATCGCGAGCGTTCCGCTTTTCTGGCTGCGTTCCTGGTTTTTTTCTTTTCGGCTTCAGAGCTGGCTTACCGAGTCATCGAGGGATATTTGATCCACGGGCTGAATGAGGCCTACCACCGCGTACTTTTATTGGTTGTTACCGCCATGCTCCTTTTTCTGGGTAGCCGCGCCGTCTGGGATAAATACATGCTCGCCTCCCGCCGCAAACTCATGGTGGAATATCTCAACCTGGTTTCCATCATTATTCTTATTTTCCCGCTCTATAACATTGGCGTGTTTTGGTCCAAGGCTTTTGACGACGCGCCGCGACTCTGGTCCAGTTACGTTGGTTTGAACGAACCATCCCAAACTCTCAGCACTGGAGACTCGCCTGATATTTACTACATTATCTTGGATGGGTACGGGCGCGCCGACGCGCTTGCGGCCTTGTACGGATTTGACAACTCGCCCTTTCTCGATGAACTACACAGCCGCGGCTTCTACATCGGAGCCCAGAGCCAGAGCAACTACCTGCGCACTTCACTCTCTATCACTTCCGCCTTGAATATGGAATATGTCAACTTTACAGCCGCCCTGGCCGGGGCAGAGTCCACCAATCGCATACCGATGTTCGAACTCGCCAGCAATAACCGCGCCCGACAGTTGCTGGAACAAGCCGGTTACCAGTTCGTGTTAGTGGACAGCGGCAGCGCGTTCAGCCGGTTTTATGATGCCGATACCTTCGTCACGCCCTTCAAAAGCAGGCCAAATTTGTTCGAAATGTGGTTCTATAGCACGACCGCTCTGGGCGCGCTCTACCAGCCCGAGTTGCCCATCACGCCTGCATTACAGGAATATTTGCCTGTGGCCGGGTATGCCACTCATCGCGCCTTTATTGTAGATGCCCTCGATAAACTTTCCAGTGTGCCGGAAATACGCGGACCGAAATTCGTCTTTGCCCATATCATTGCCCCTCATCCGCCTTTCGTGCTGGATGAAAATGGCAATCCGCTACGACCAGACTATCCGTACGTCACCGGGGACGGGGCTTCGTTCGTGTCAGACAAGGAATATTACATTCAGGGCTATATTGGCCAGGTCAAGTACTTGAACGAACGTATTCTAGCAGTTGTGGATGACATCATAAAGAAATCTGCGCGCCCGCCCGTCATCATCATCCAGGGCGACCATGGCCCCGGCCTGCTGCTGATGAACGGCGACACGCCTGATAACTGCCTGTGGGAACGCGCTTCCATTCTCAACGTTTATTATTTCCCTGAAAACAAGACTGGTGCGCTGTACCCATCTATTTCACCGATCAACTCATTTCGAACAATCTTCAATACTTATTTTGGCACCTCGTTCGACCTGCTTCCCGATAAAACCTATTACTCATTGTTCGAGCTGCCCTACAATTTCCTTGATATCACGGATAAGGTTCGTAGCGAGTGCGGTATAACGCCGTAGCAAGTCGAAAGTTGAGAATGACGCCATCGCATGTTACTCAAATCCAAGATAGCCAGCAACGCACCGGGCGAAGCTGGCTACTTGTTCTGGCTTTTGGCCTCCTGGCAGGGCTGGCGCTGCGTCTCTTTTTGGCCGCCAGCACGCATACACCCGGCCAATGGGATGCGGCATTTTACTATACGGTAGCCAAGAACATTGTTCTGGGGCGTGGTCTGGTGATCGATTACATCTGGCATTACATCAACAGCCCCACTCCCCTGACTCACTACAGCAGCGATTTCTGGCATCCGTTGACATCCTACCTGATGGCGCTGCCCATGTCCACGTTAGGCATTTCGCCCTTCAATGCCATCCTCGCCTCTATCATTGCTGGGCTGGGCATGGCGCTGGTCAGCTACGCGCTGGGAAAAGCTTTCGGTCTCTCACCAGATGCGCGGGTGATGGCGACCGTGTTGGCCTTTTTTGCTCCCTATTCGATTCAGGCCTCCGTCACAACCGACTCGATCATCTTTTTTGGACTGGCAAGCATTACCATGCTGTACTGGTTGACCAAGGCCCAAAAAGATTCCCGTTATTTCCTGTTGGCTGCGCTGGCCTCGGGGCTGGGACACCTGACCCGGCAGGATGGCATCCTGCTGCTCGCCACGATCCTGACCTGCATCCTGCTTGCCCCTATTCCAGTTAAGAGAAAACTGACTTTCAGTATAGGTGTAGTCGGTATTCATCTCGCGATACTTTCCCCACTGTTGATAAAGAACTACCAGGAAATGGGGTTCTTGCTCCCACCCGGACCACCCACCACGCGGTACTTGACAGAACATGATGATGTCTATGCTTATGGTAAAGCCTTCACCTTTCAGACTTATTTGCAAGTTTTTGGCTGGGACGGGATCCTGAACAATAAACTGCAGACCGCGGTCTTTCACATACAACAAGCCTACGCAGTGCTCAATCCCGGATTTGTAGTTCTGGCAATTATCTCACTCGTAAACGCGATTTTCCTACAAAAAAACAGGCAGCGATTGCTTTTCTTCTTACCTGCGTTGATCTATGGCACTTATACATACGCCTTCTATATCTTAATTGCCAGTTTTGCCCTGTTCTCAGCGCAGAAGAGTCTTGTGACGCTCATTCCATTTCTTTCCATATTGATTATGGATTTTTCTGTGCAGCGCCTGCGCTACAGGCCGTTGTTAATCGGATTATTTTTAGGCCTAACCTTCTACCTCGGCGTACAAGGCTACGTCCGCGCTGCCTGGGCGAATACCCATTTCGATTCAACCTACACCAGCATGAAGGCCACTCAACCGCTCATCCTGGAAGACGCTCGGCAACGCGGACAGGGACCGTCAAGCATCATCGTGATGACCCACGATCCCTGGCATTATTATGAAGCCACTGGCTGGCCCACACTGATGATCCCCAACAACGACCTGGATACAATCCTTTCAGTTGCCACCTCATATCATGCCACCTACCTGATCCTGCCCGCCCCACGTCCGGCGCTTGACTCAATTTACAACGGCAATATCGATGATCCACGCCTGGAATATCTGGGCATCGTTGATGAACAAAAAATTTACAGGCTTCACCTAGATCCTGATTAAATCAAAAAGGCCTCGCGTACTCATATGCCTAAGCATAAAAGAAGAGACATTTTCTGGATTGCGGTCGTCGCAACACTGATCCTTGCCTTCAGCGCCATCCCCAACTGGGTCGGCTATCGCGCACATACCGCAGAACTGGCTTACAAAGGCATCTTCTTCGACCCGCAAGATTACGCCGTTCATATGTCCATGTTGCAGGCAGGCATGCAGGGGGACTGGGCATACCAATTCCGCTATACGACCGAAGCGCACCAGGGAGCCTACACGCGTCTGTTCTATCTTGCGCTCGGGCAAACCAACCGTATTTTTCAGCTTAACCCAACCGTCATTTTCGAGATCGCCCGCTGGCTGTTTGGATATTTGGCCCTGTTCGCCATTTATGCCTTGACAAAACGTGTCGTCAAAGAGACCCTGTGGCAGCGCGTCGCATTTCTGCTGGCAGTATTCGGCTCCGGATTGGGCTGGCTACAACTGATCTTCGGATGGGTTCCCGGCCCTATCACCCCGATTGATTTTTGGCTGATCGACGCGTATGTTTTTTTTGGAATTGCCCTGTTCCCCCACTTTGCCTTTGTCACTGCGGCGCTATGTCTGGTCTTCCTCCTGTACCTAGACTACCTCGAAAAGGGCGGTTGGATGCGCATCACAGCGATTGCCGCCATTGCGATCTTGACCCAGTTCGTCAATCCCATTGCTTTCGTTCTCGTAGATCTCGCGCTGGCGACAGCCACATTCACCATCTGGTTCCAAAAACGAAAAATCGACTGGGGACAATTTGCCGCTCTCAGTGTGATTGCCATTGCGCAATTCCCCCTGCTGGTCTACAACTTCAATCTGTTGAGCAACGACCCAATATGGAGCCAGTTTACCCGCCAGAACGAAACCCTTTCCCCCCCGCCAGTCTATTATTTGTGGGGGTTCGGCCTGCTCTGGCTGTTTGCTCTCATAGGATTGTTTCCAGCAGCCCGTCAGCAAAATCTTGCGTCGCTGGGCGCTGCGGCGTGGATTCTCACCGGGTTGGTCTTGGCTTACACGCCATTTGCTATCCAAAGACGCTTCCTGCACGGCGTGACCATTCCACTGGCGTTGCTGTCTACGCAGGGACTGAAAATGATCATACAATTTCTTTCGCAAAAGTCAGCGGCTCTTGCGCGACGAACCATAAGCCTCACTATCGCTGTGGTTTTCTTAATCTCCCTTTCGAGCCTATACCTCAGCCTCGGACGAAGTCTCTATCTCCTCAACCAGCCGGATGAATTCTTCTATCCAGCTTCCTTAAATTCTGCCCTGGATTGGTTAGATGAAAATGCTGTGCCCAATGACTTCGTCCTCAGCGCTGTCCCCAGCGGGCAATTGATCGCTCAAAAGACGAACCTGCGCGTTTACCTCGGTCATCCGATGGAAACGCTGGACTTCGACGCCAAATCCCGCCTTGTAACCGCCTTTTTTCAAGGTCAAGCCAACCCTGGTTGGTTGGAGGATACCAAGGTGCGCTGGGTGCTATACGGTCCCTACGAACTAGCGTTGACAGGAAATACGAATTTCCACGATACAGTGCTGGATATTGTATATCGTTCTGCGGAGATTACTATCTATCGAGTCAAGCAATGAAACAAAATATGCTCGCATACCTGCTTCCCCAACTGCGAAACATGTTCTTCATCGTTATTCCGGTCGGCGCACGGGGTGCGCAAAATCAGGATAGGGCGGGGGTAAAGCCAGTGTCCAGATTGGTCAGTCCGGCTTCTTTGGCCATCCGCACTGCCGTATCGTACTCACTGGCCGTAATACGGCGGTTCAGTTCCGGGTAACGGCTGGCGTTGTAAGCAGGACGATATTGCGCCATCAGATTGAGATAAGTGCTTTTCGAAATTTCATCCGCCAAAAATTGTACAATTTGCCGTGTCCCGGCCAGGTTGCGCGGCAAGACCAGGTGACGGACGAGCAGGCCGCGGGTGGCAAGACCGTCCTCGTCGATTTGCAAATCGCCCACCTGGCGGTACATCTCCCTGACAGCCGCACGGTTCACCTGCGGGTAGTCCTGCGCGCGGGAATACTTTTTGGCGTGTCCCCCATTTGCAAATTTCATGTCCGGCATGTAAATGTCGACAATGCCATCCAAAAGCTGTAAGCTCTCCAGCGAGTCATACCCGCCAGTATTGTAGACCAGCGGCAAACGCAGCCCGCCTTGTGCAGCCAGCCTCAAAGCAGCCAGGATTTGGGGCACGACATGGCTCGGCGAGACCAGGTTGATGTTGTGGCATCCCATAGTCTGGAGGGCGAGCATAATGCTCGCCAACTCCTGCGAAGTGACCTCATTGCCGGAATCCCTCTGGCTGATAGCGTAATTCTGGCAAAACTGGCAGCGTAGGTTGCAGCGCGCAAAGAAAATCGTGCCGGACCCCTTCCAGCCGCGCAAAGGGTCTTCCTCGCCCAGGTGCGGTCCATAACTGTCTACCCTGGCCTGGAGACCTGTTTTGCATACTCCCAAATCCCCAGCCAGACGATTGACTTCACAACAACGTGCACACAAATCGCAACGTTCCATACGCGCGTAAGCAAGGCTAATCCGTTCTCCTAGTTCAGCAGTAGACATTTGCAAATAGGCGGGAGCAATCATTCTGGTATTACTATACAAAAATAGGCTCATCCTTGCAAGCCTGAAAGTGGTACTAAAAGTTGCAAGCCAAATTCAAACTTGGCCTACTGATTCACGTGACGGTCATCCAGCCATGAGATCTTCTCAACCGGTCCGCTTTCGCCTAGCAGCTTTGGCAACAGGGATGCCAGCGCCTCGGCATCCCCGGATGTGTAAAAACGAGCTTCAGCCCGTCTCCCCGCTGGGGCCTTCATCTCGTTCGCATCCAACAGACGTTTGGTCTGCTTCGCCACCGCCGGGGCCGGGTCTATCACTCGCACATTCTCTCCCACCACCTGCTCGATCAACGGGATCACGAACGGATAGTGAGTGCAACCCAATACAACGGTATCGATTCCCCGGTCCAGCATGGGGCGCAGGGCGTCTTCCAGAATCGCGCGTGTTTCATCCCCATCCAAATTTCCGCTTTCGATCTGTCCTACCAACCCGGGACAGGTATGTTGCAAGACCTGCACGCCGTTGGCAAAGCGTTCCAGCACCGAGGCGTACAACGCGCCCTGGAAAGTAGCCGGGGTAGCCAGCACGCCCACCAGCCCGCTCTGCGTATATTCCGCTGCCGGCTTGACCGCCGGTTCCATCCCCACAAACGAGACATGCGGGAATTCTTCTCGCAAATGATGGAGCGCCGCCGCCGAAGCTGTGTTACAAGCTACTACGATCAGCTTTGCGCCTCGATCGAGCAAAAAGCACGTGATAGCTTCGGAAAAATCGCGCACCTGCTCCAGTGGGCGCGGCCCATACGGGACATGACCCTGGTCGCCAAAATAGATAATGGGTTCCTCGGGCATTAACTGGCGCATAGCACGCAGCACAGACAGCCCGCCTACGCCGGAATCGAAAACGCCAATGGGTTGGCCTTGCTGGGACATGCGGCGAATGATAAGGCGAAAAGGGGAAAACGTAAAGCACAGAGATTTTCAATGCTGACCAGCGGAGAAACCTCATCCACCCGCCGCGTCCACAAAAGCCTTGAACAGATTGCGCGTCGGTCTCTGGTCGGTCAGCCATTCGGGGTGCCATTGCACGGCCAGCCCAAAAGGGTGCTCGGGCAGTTCCACCGCTTCGACCAGACCATCAGGGGCGTAGCCGGTGACGCGCAATTCGGGTGCGATATCTTTCAGTCCCTGGTGGTGCAGGCTGTTGACTTTCAAGATGGGTTCACCCAGGATCTTCACAAGGCGCGTACCTGCCTCCACTTTGACCTCGTGCGCCAGAACCGTGCGCATGTTACCGGGATAGGTATGGTCGATGGCGTTGGGCAACTGATCGAGAATGTGCGTGTACAGCGTCCCGCCTAAACCGATGTTGACAATCTGAATTCCACGACAAATGCCCAGGAAGGGTTTGCCGTCTTTGTATGCTGCATGGAACAGGCTCAATTCAATGGAATCACGCAGAGGGTCCACGCCATCGATGCGCGGATGGTCGTCCCCCTTGAAATGTTCCAGGGCGATGTCGCCACCGCCAGCTAGAACGAGACCATCCAATCGTTCGTACAGCACCGCCCAGCCGCCCTCCGCCAGGATGGAAGGGATCAATACCGGCACACCGCCTGCCTGCATCACTGCCTGGGCGTAGGCCTGGCAAATCATCACATACGGCAACCCCTCTGCGTTGATCTCCCGATACGTTGTAATTCCGATAACAGGTTGCACAGGCTGCCTCCACTAAAAAGAGAAAGGGCGCAGCGGACTGCACCCTTCAATAAAGAGGCCCTAAAGGTTTTCGAAAACCTTTAGGGTCTGAGCAGACTCAGTCGAATTTTTGCTTTAGGCGGGCGGATTTACCCGTGCGCTCGCGCATGAAGTACAACTGCGCGCGACGCACTCTGGAGTGGCGTTCAACCACAACTTTGTCGATGCGTGGGGAGCGCATCAGGAAGGTGCGCTCGACGCCGATGCCATTGCTGGCGACGCGGCGAACGGTGAAATTGGCATTATTCCCGCCCTTGCGCAGGCGGATGATGGTGCCCCTAAATTCCTGGATGCGCTCACGGTCGCCTTCCTTGATTTTGACATGCACACTCACGATATCACCGGAACGAAGCTGGGGGATATTCTCATTAACCGGGGCTTCCACGGCTTGTAAAATCTGGTCAGTCATTTCGATCTTCCTTACTCAATTGAAGTTTATCTTATTTGTAACGCGAGGGCGGATTATAGCACGCATTTTCGCAATGTACAAGTTTATTTGGGCACGGATTTATGGCTTTTGCAAAGTCAAGAAAAAGGAGTAACCAGTAGGGCAAACGCTTGAGGGATATGAGCTGCAAACCATCGTCTGGCTTGAG
>JAFGKO010000163.1 GCA_016928525.1 Anaerolineales bacterium
ACCGTCAACAGGGCAGCGGAAAATCCTATCCGTATTGCGTTGCGATGTCAAACTTTACACAGCGCCGAAATAATGTTCGCAGCAATAAGAGCGATTGCCCAATCCACTAGGCAATCTCTGGCGGCAGAGGCCCCAGCGAGGCAGTTGAGCGCCATTCCCAGCCGGGAACGGAAACCCGCCCCGGGACTGGCAGGGAGCATTTGTAATAGAAGTTTAGCCATACCTGCGGCGGCGTAGAGGCTACGGTGACGTGGTTGGGGGCGACAAAGTCGAAACGACGATCCGTCACTGCTTGCAGTTCAACAGGGTGATTGAATAGAAGATCGAGCTGCTCGCTCAACACCTCGTGCGGCAGGCGATCCCGATCCAGAAGGCGAAAGGTCGGAAAAGAGATTCCAGTCCCATCATGACAGGCCAATACACTATCATCCGCATGGATCACGGCAATCGCCCGGCTGTGAAACGTGTGCCTGGGCAGCAAAGTCGTAGGCGAACCGGCATTTCCGCGAAAGCGGGCACGCTCGCTGGCCACGATCTGGCGCAACTGCTCAGCCGCCGGTTCAAGCACATCGTTGAGGACCAAATAATCGCAGCGAGGGGCAAACGTCATCTCAAAGCGCGCTCGTTCCAGCCGGTCGGCAAGCTTCTCAGGTGAGATAGGCCCGCGTTCTTTGATGCGTTCCGCCAGGACATCCAGCCGGGAGGGCGTAATAAAAACGAGAACCGTATTGTCCGGGTATGCCTGACGTATCTCACCCGCTCCCAGGAACTCGATATCTGCGATCAGGTCGCGGTTAGCCGCCAGCGCGTCTTCGACGGTATCGCGCGGCGTGCCATACAGGTCTTTGCCATGAACAACCTGCCATTCCACCAACTCATCAGCGGCGATCATTTCCTGGAACTTTTCGTTTGAAACAAACCGGTGCTCCTGGCCTTCCTGCTCGCCGTCGCGTTTTTCGCGTGTTGTGACCGTAGCGAGTTGTGTCAGATTGTCGAAGTGTGCCTGAACACGCTTCATGAGCGTGTTTTTCCCGGCACCAGAGGGACCAACCAAAACAAACAGGATGCCTGAGCTTGGCATGGTTTTTCCTTCCTGGCGGATGCTGACGATTGCCTGTTTCGATGACAAGTGTAACATGCCAGGTGGGTTTGGTCTATGCTGGATGGGACGGGTCCGCAACCAGCGGTCTCATTTGACAATTAGGCCATTTTGGAGCTA
The DNA here is from genome assembly GCA_016928525.1 of Anaerolineales bacterium. Next base: position 1,220 of record JAFGKO010000163.1, read on the forward strand.
CATTAAGGCGTTGAAAAACCATTCGGTAATCCCCAGCCATCATGACCAACATGACATCCCCACAAATGAGGAGAATCCATGCGTGAAATCACGATAGCTACTGTTCAAATGAAACCGGCTTTGGGCGAGCCAGAAGACAACCTGGTGAAGATGTCGGACTTTGTGTCCAAGATCGCGTCGCAGCAGAAAGTGGACCTGATCGTCTTCCCCGAACTGGCAACCAGCGGGTATGAGTTGGGCGTCCGCTTCACCGAACTGGCACAGCGGGTGCCGGGGCCAACGGTCAATTTGCTGGCGCAGCGCGCTGCCGAGTTCGGCGTCTACATCGCCTTTGGCATGGTGACCAAAGAGAAAGTCGAAAGCATCCTGTTTAACTCCGCCGTGTTGGTCGGTCCAGATGGGGAAATGCTGGGCAGCTACAACAAGGTTCACCTGCGCGGCGAAGAACGCATGGCATTCCGTGAGGGTTTCCGGCTGCCGGTTATCGAAACCGAGATTGGGCAAATTGGCCTGCTGCTCGGTTGGGACCTGGCGTTTCCCGAAGTGGCCCGCTCCATGGTTCTGGATGGGGCCGAAGTACTGTGCGTGATGGCAAACTGGGAAACATCCCAGATCGAAGAATGGCGCACCTACGTGCGCGCTCGCGCCTACGAAAATGCAGTCTATGTCGCCGGATCAAACCGGATCGGTGAGGATGTGACGCTCAACTTTGGCGGCGAGAGCATGATTATCGGCCCGCGCGGGAAAATCCATGCGTCACTGGCCGAAGAAAAAGACCCGGAAAGCGGGAAGCCACGCGAAGGGTACTGCGTGGCGCGGATCGATCTGGATGAGGTTCGTAAGTGTCGTGAGGAATTCCAGACGCTTCAGGCCCGGCAGCCTGCCGTGTACCGGACGATCGTGCGTAAATACTGATCGATCCCCGGCAAGAACTGCGTGCAGGCATACAGAATTCAGTAAGGTGAACGGAAGCCACCGCAATGAGTGAGCCTGAACAGCACTCGGAACAAGGCCAGCCAGACTATGTGGGCGCTCCGACCGAGTATGCCAATGCCCAGGAAGTTCCTGGGTGGGTGGCGACCCTGGTCAAAGCTCTGGCGACCCTGCCTGTCGGCCTCTCGGCGCTGACACTCATCCAGCTTGGACTCGTGATCCTGATTCTTGCTTGTGTGGTGCTTTTTGTACTGCTTACGTTTGCCTTTTGATGCAGCTGGCTGAACATCACGCTGCCGCCCGACGTGGGATCACGCCGGGCGGCTTCTTAACGAGCATCCACGATGGAGAGAATGCGTATGGACCGCATTGACCTGCGGAGCGACACTGTTACCTGGCCAACACCCGAGATGCGGCGGGCCATGGCAGAGGCAGCGGTCGGTGATGATGTATTTGGAGAAGACCCCACAGTCAACCGGCTGCAGGACGAAGCCGCACGTCGCCTGGGAAAAGAAGCCGGCCTACTTGTCGCCAGCGGCACGATGGGCAACCTTGTGTCCATTCTGGCACACTGCGGGCGTGGGGACGAGATCATTCTAGGCGACAAAGCACACACAGTTGTGTATGAAGCAGGCGGCATTTCGGCCCTGGGCGGCATCCA
>JAFGKO010000164.1 GCA_016928525.1 Anaerolineales bacterium
GAGTAGGAGTTCCACGCTCTGGATGTGCTCATCAGCGTGGAAACGCTTTACCATAACATTATCCAACAGGAAGTTGCAAGCCGCCAGCAGGATCATGCCCTGGTGATGCGCCATGTAGGATTGCACCGTGGCATGAGTCTGACCGTTTGGTAAGCGCGTTTTGGTGTAATCGAGCGCCTCGTAAAAACCAAAACGTCCAAGCATGTTCAGCTTTTCCAGGCGTGCCATGTTTTCCAGCACTGCCTGCGGTTGCAGCGAAAGACCAAGCACAGAGGCATAAGGCGCAATCACCAGATCATCGGACAAGTCGCGTTTATAGCCCAGGCCAGGCACGCCAAAAGCGCGGTATTGGTAGTGCTGGTCGAGATCAAAAGCATAGTAGCCCGATTCCGAGATGCCCCAGGGCATATGTTGCTCCTGCCCGTAACTCGCCTGGGCGTCAAGCGCGGCGTAGCAGCTATCCGAGAGGAAGGTCCCGGCGTAGTTTTTGGCAAACAGGGTCGGCATGAGATATTCGAACATGGTACCGCTCCACGAGAGCAATACCTGCTTGCCGTTGACCTCCGTCAGGGGGCGTCCCAGATGTTGCCAGTGACTTTGCGGTACATCCCTTTTGGCAATCGCAATCAGGCTGGCAATGCGGGATTCGGAAGCCAGTAAATCGTAGTAACTCGGGTCGAGCCGTTCGGCGCTGGGGGTGTAGCCGATGTGGAACAACTGGCGGCGCTCATTGAACAAAAAGCGAAAATCCATTGCCGTGATTGCCGCGTCTGCCTGCTCTGCAATATCTCTAAAACCGATCAGCAGGGGTGTGATCGTCATATGGGCTGAAAATAAATCAGCCTCCAGGTTTTGGCACCAATCCCGCGCAATTTCATTCCAGGCCGGGTCCGGAACTTCATCATCCTGAAGTTGGGCCTTGAAATGAGCCAAAGCGGCTTGGATGCGTTCGTAAGCATCAGTTGCTTGTCCCAATGTCGGCCGCTCAGCCAGCAGGGTATTGCGAAAATCCTGCCAGGCGGGCGTTTGCATGATTGATTCGGTCGGCGCGTCCAGGCGCTTGAGCCAGGGTGCGAACAAATCCAGGCTGCGCTGCATCTCTTGTAGGTGCTGGTACATCAAATCCAGATAGAGTTGGAGTTCGGTCAGTGCGTCGCGCTGCAGATGGGGATGATTCTCGAGCAATGCCATTAACCGATGTGAGACTCTTACCCAGCCTTCGCCTGAGAGCCAGTCGAGGGTCTTTTTCCATGCGGACGGCTGGTTTTGAGCGGCGCTGACGCGCTCGTAAATGCTGGTCAATTCGACTTCAAAAGATTCAATGGAGGCGTGGGGGTTGTTTTTTTCCAGCGCTTGCAGCACTTCTGTCAGAATGTCCAGCAGGACGAGTAATCCCTGCCACTGTTTGTCGTCCAGAAGCGGCGCATCTTTCAGGGCGAGGCAGCCCTGCCGAAGCGTGATCAGGCAGGCTGCCAGGTTGCCGCTATCCACTGTGGAAACGTAACGGGGTGGGAGCGCAGCCAGGGTCTGTGAGTCGTACCAATTCATTAGATGTCCGCGGTAATGTTCCAGCTTGTCCATGCTCTCAAATGTGGAACGCAGGCGGACTGCCAGCTCCAGCAGGCCGATATAGCCCAAATCAAACGCCGATAAAGTAGATACCAGGAATAGACCGATATTGGTGGGTGTGGTGTAATGTGCCACACTGCCACGCGGCGACTCTTGAAAATGGTCGGGGGGCAGCCAGTGATCATTGGGTCCCGCAAACTGCTCAAAAAAGGCCCAGGTGCGGCGTGCCAGGCGTAGGACTTCTTTACGCTGAATCGCTGTAAGGGGTGTGGGGGTATGGGTTACCGGTTGGCTGATCCAATAGGCAACCTGGGGAGCGAGAAACCAGGCCACCAATATGGGCAGCGCCACCCAGAGGGCGGTTGGGTTGAAAATTGCGATCAGGGTGCCCAGTAAAACAGCTAAGAACGAAGCGATGCCCATCTCTGCCCAGGTTCCATACCGCGAGTTTAACCGCAGCGAACGTCCAGCCCTGGCTGCGGTTGTCCATTGCAGCATGTGTTTGTGAAAGATGAACATGCGGGCAATCGTGACCCCGATGGCGCTCAAGGCGAGCAAAGCTTCGTAGGGCAGAAAGAGAAAGGATAGCGCCCAGCGTATGAGCGCAAGCCGGATTGGTGCAAAAAACAGTTTGAGCGCAAAACGTTTGAGATTGTGTTTGGCTTGTTGGACGAGTTGCATCGCGATGGGGAAGGCGGAAGGCAGCAACACCAGCAGAGTCCAGACCAGGGGTGAGCCGGGCAGGATTAGCCAGCCCGCGATTAACAAGGCCACCAAATTGGCTGGTACCAGGCTGCGCCGCAGGTTGTCGAGAATTTTCCAGCGGTCGATCATGGAAAGACGATTGGGCGCTTTCCCCTTTTTGGTGCGGACGGCGGGGAACAGCCAGGGTAGCAACTGCCAATCCCCGCGGATCCAGCGGCGCAGGCGGTGGGCGTAGACCAGGTACCGAGATGGATATTCCTCATACAGGAGAATATCGGTCACCAACGCGGCACGTCCATAAATCCCCTCAAACAGGTCGTGGCTGAGCAAGGTATTCTGGCGCACCTGGCCCGCCAGGCTGCGCTCGAATGCGGCGACATCGTAGATACCTTTGCCCACATAACTGCCTTCGCCAAACAAATCCTGATACACATCCGAGACGGCGAAGGAGTACAGATCAAAACCAGAATTTGCGGCAAAAATTCTCGAAAATGGGGAACGGTTGGCGCTGGTCGGCTTGATATCCACCCGGGGTTGCAGCACGGTATAACCGGCAATCACCGAGCGCCCGTCCGGGGCAAATTCGGCCTGGTTCAGCGGGTGCGCCAAGGTAGCGATCAATCGGTTAGCGCTGCCCTGCGGCAGGGAAGTATCTGCATCCAACGTGATCACATATTTGACGTCCGCCAAAATGCTTATATCCCCGACCTGGGTGGTGTAAGCTGTGTCCCGCAGAGCAGCGGGCGAATCGGCCCTCAGGTTTAGCAGCAAGCGATTAAAATCCGCTAATTTGCCGCGCTTGCGCTCCCATCCCATCCAGACCCCCTCAGACGGATTCCACTGACGTTGACGATGGAATAAATAAAATGGGGCCGTACCTGCGTATTTTTTATTGAGATTTACGATACCAGCCCTTGCCAGCACAAGCAGTGGCTCATCACCCGGCATATCCTGTGCCTGCGCATCCGTGAAATCGGTCAATAGCGCATAGCTCAGTTGCGGGTCAGGGTTGGAGAGGTGATAAAGTTCCAACTCTTGCAGGAGATGGTTGAGTTCATCAGAGTTTTCCAGCAAACACGGGACAACCACCACGGTGCGGTTGCCCGGCGGGATGCCCTCCGAAAAATCCATGCGCGGCAGGCTCTGGGGTTTGATACGATGGGTAGCATTCCAGTTCACCAGGATCACCGCGGCTTCCGTAGCCAAGCCAAGCCCAAGCAGTCCCACAAGTATGAGTTGGGCAAGCGAGCCGCCCGAAAGCATGGTGTATGTGAGCAGCCCCAAAATAATCAACACCGAAATGATCGTAATGCTCCCCAGATATGTGCCGGTGGGAACTGCGAGCAGTGCACGGCGGATGCGGAGGCTGAATCCAGGCTGGAAGCGGATGCTGGCTTCGAGCGTTGAACGCCCCGCATCCCGCAGATAAAAGCCAACATGCGCTTGCCGCCCGGATGTCTTGCTCCCAGCGCTACGAGCGAGATCCACTGCGGCGTGTGCAACTTCCTCTTCACTGAAAGCTGAGTAGCGCGCCATTTCCTCGACAACATTGCGATAACTGTTGCGGGTATCAAAATTCATGCGGGGATAGATCTCGGCGGGATCGTCGCTCAAAATTTGTTCCACCCGGCTGGTCTGCTCAAAAAAGGCTTCCCAATCCGTGGTAGAGAGTAGACGCAGGCTTAGAAAACAGTTGGCGACAACTGTCTCGTTAGCCAGAGGTGGAGAAGCGAACCGACTCGGGATTTCGCTTAAGCCTTTCGGCATATCGATCCCGGTCAATTCTGCAGCAGCATACACCAGCCGCTCCAAAATCCCGATGCGCAGCATAATTGGCAGCGCCCAAAGTTCTCCAATCATCAGGGGTGTGATTTGCTGGTAATCCTGCACAAAAGCAGCGACTTGAGTCAGGTCAAGCTGGCTCTGACTGTAGCCAAGCCATGCCCACATCAACGCAAATATGCGAGGTAGTCCCGGTTCCTGCCCAGGGAGCGGATGTCCCTGTAATGGCGTCCTGTCTAGTTTGGGTAACTGGTTGAGAAAGTTGGCTGGCAAGTCCTCTTCAATTTGGCGGAAGGTTTGTTTAACGAGATAAAAATTGTCCAGCATCCACTCGCCCGCGCGGGAAACTGGCAGATCATTGGATGGCACAGTTTTGAAGATTGCATTAGCACTGCGCAAAGCCTGTTCCCAAACAGCCAGGTGGTCCAGTAAATCAGCATTTTTGGGATGGGATATGCCTACTTTATCGCGTCCAGAGACCGGAATTACCACATGTGTTTTTGCCAGATGGTGCGCAAATTCTCTCAATCGGTTATCTGCGGCTGGATTGGCTGAATCAGAAGGAATGGCTGGCGAGGTATCCTGCATACGTTAGCGCTCTGCCCGTTCTCTGGATGACAATTCAAGCGGCTTAAGCTCTTGTTTGGCGGGTAAGTCCTGCACGATTAGAAGAGATACTTTGCCATACAAGATGAAATTATTGACCACACTACCATACGGCCATTGGTGCTTCCCCGAATAGCCATGCGCATTCAATATCACCATGTCGATATGTTCTTGTTCCACCACTTGATACAGTGCTTCTGCGGTGTGGTCACTGGTAACGAGATGAGTTTGAACGGTAAGGTCTTGTAAATACGAACGCGACTTCACCTGTTCAAGATAATGCTCGGCTTCTTCTCGGTTCCGGGCGACAACGCGATTGGATAGATCAATATCTTCACTTGCCGGTGGCATCTGGCGAGCCATTTCGGGAGGGTGCACCACGTGTACAAGATGGATCTTGGGTTTATGAACATGCGCTAATTGCGTGATGATTGGCAGAACATGTTCTGCCCGCTGGGAACCATCCAACGGCACCAGGATGTGCTGGTAAAGCGGGGCTGCTGAAATGTCAACGGGCGGGATGTTCTGCTGATGTGCCCGAACGATGAATACCGATGTTGGTGCGCTTAGAATGATTTTTTGTGTAATGCTACTGATGCCCCATTGCGTCAGGCCATGCCGTCCATGGCTGCTCAAAATGACCAGTTTTATGCCCTGGTTTTGAGCATATTCGTTAATTCCTTCGGCTACTAACCCTTCCAATATGACTGACCGTACTCGAATATTTGATTCTGTTAGCCGCCCCTCAATCTCTTCAAGGTAGAGAGACGCTTTTGTTTTTTGGATTTGCCAGTTAAGCAAATCAAACAATTGTGCTGTTACGCCGGTCTGACTCTTTTCCAATATGCGAAGCAGCTTAACTTCTGCATCGAAGGAACAGGCGAAGGCAGCAGCATGCGGCAGAACACATTCGGCCAGTTGAGAACCGTCCAGGGGAACAAGAATAGAATTGAACATGGCTCATTCCTTCATTTGATTTACCGCCAAATTTAGCCAGATTAAGCATGAAATTACGGGAAAAGCCAAAACGCTCCAACATGTGGCTGGGGATGGCTGCCACAGGGGGTTTTGGGGCATCGCCCCGAATGGCTTTTTCCTTGGAAGAAGCTCCGAGCTGTGGTCGAAATTCTTCACTCAATCGACCGAGTGATCGCCGGTATTGGTGATGTAACTGTGTAGGGAAGCCATCTCGCGTATGCGAGTGCTATGAGAACTGCTATGGAATGTTACGATAGCGGGGCTTTGTAACGCACCTGGCAGAAATGAGTCTTCCAACTGTAAGCGGTTTAGCCTACTGGTGATAGTATACTCTATTTTTGTTGTTTAGGATGTGTCAGGCGATTGGCAAGTTCGCCATCGTTGGTCAGCAGGATCAGGCCTTCGCTGTCCACGTCCAAACGGCCCACGGGTTAAATATGACCGGGTACGTCTACCAGGTCGCGTACCGTTTTACGGTTATCTTGGGGAGAAGCGGCCGAGATTACATTGCGGGGTTTGTTGACGGCGATATAAACCAATTCTTCATCCAGTTCGATTGGCCTTTCGTTGACCTTGATTCTATCGGTCTGAGGATCGGCTTTCATCCCC
>JAFGKO010000165.1 GCA_016928525.1 Anaerolineales bacterium
AATGCGTTATTGTTCATCGGAAACACCTTTCATTCCCGATGGTAGCATATTTATCTTTTCCCGTTAATTACGGGAGAGCCGTAATTTGTAAACGAATTTACTGCCGCACCTGTAAGCCCAACCACTCCTTTGCAGGCCCTTTCAACAGGAATTTGTTCTCCCAGCCAGGCTGCTCAAAGAATTCGAATTCGTCGTAGCGCAAAGTCACCACGTTGCTGGCAGGCTCTGGAGCCCCTTCCAGGAATAGTGGGTAGTTGAAACGCGCTCCCAGGTCTTGCATTTCATCCTTTTTCAGTTTGGCCAGGGCTGTCGCTGCCAGGATCGCCTGGTGCACAAAAATGCGATACAGGATATTTTCCTGGTAAAAAGGAGCAAGCTCAGGCTGTCGGTATAACCGCTCGAAATGATTCCTCCAGGCCTGTAACAGTCCAGCCTTCGGGCGCACGCTCAATATCCCGGCATTAAAATGGGGCCGGATGCGCACCCCGTCCACGCTGGTGATCATCGGGAAGAGGTTATTCAAATGTGAGTCGCAGCGCTCGAAAATGAAACTCCAAAACGCGTTCAAAGGCTCATCATGCAGGGAACTGACATTTTTCAACATCACCGGGCGATATCCCAGTTTGACGTTTTCTCCGAGCGTCAACCCGGCAGGTTCTCCTGCAAAAACCGTATCCGAATCCATCCAGACCAGGACATCAGCCTTACCGGACGCCATAGCTTCCGCCGCCGCCGCCGCATAGACCTTGCCCCCAAACGGGAATTTGAGCGCACCTTCCGGGACCTCGAACCTGTTGAGCTGAACATCAAGCCTGCTCAGCACCTGACGCGTGGTCGCGCTCACATGCGCCAGCTTTTGCGGCGTCATCAACCACAGTGGGTGGTTTGCCAATTCGCCCCCGAACATGCGCAGACTGCGCGCCAGCAACACAGACTCGCGTTCATCCCCTCCATAGGCTTGCATAAAAGCGAAGATCAATTTGATCATAATCCCTCCTCTCCCAACCCTTGACCTGTGACCGCGTTCTTATGGATTTACAAGGTCAAGTTGGAATTGGTGCGCATCCTGATACTGTTGACCCATAGCAACGTTTATCACTCCGCTGCTCATCTGGTACACGACCGACCATTGCGTGTTGTCTTGGGCCACATCTGCCAGCAATTGCATGGCAGCCTGCACATCGATCCGGCCGTTGGTCGCGGTCAATTGCGAATTGATTTTATTGTACCGCCAACAATTGCCTTCTGCCGGGTCATCCACCGAGGAACGCAGGAAGTTAGTCGCCAGGTGCCAGGGATGTTCATTATCGAGAACATGTATTTCGCCATTGAAGTATTCCACCAGTACGGATTTTCCGCTTGCATCGGCCATCAGATAGTGAACGGGAGGCCCGCCACCGAAGTCAATGTTGTAGCTTTGCATGATGTCTACCGCTTCGTCAACGTTGCGAGCATGGTCGAGCATCTCGCGGATGACGCCCAGTGACCCGATTGTCTCTTTATTCGTATCAGGCCGCATATCCCCGGGCGGCACCGCTGCCATGCCGATGGCAAAGCCGTGTTCATTCATGCCGTCGAAGGGCAAATACGGCGCGTCAAGCAGACCGGTTTTCTCATCAATTGGCAAACCAGCTATGTTCTTGGCCATTGTACCGTCGAAACCCAGATAGGCAATATCCACCATCGAGACCGAGGCATAACCGTCGGGGGGGTTGGTGAAGAGCAGCAAGGCCGGGCTGAATTGCCAGTCGAAGTTGCGCCCGTAGAGCAAGTTGTCTTTATCGACGAGAACGGTGAACAAGGAACACGCCCAGGCCGGAGGGGAAATATTCGCAACTATGGGATTTCCATAGGGCAAGATACCCGCACGTGGACGGTATGCGCCAACATAGGTCATCGTGTAGAGCGGATATTCGTCTACCTTTTGTAGAGAGCTCAGAGTAGTGAACTGTTCCTGAGTCAAACCTGCGGGGATAGAAGGGGTTGTCGGCGCGGCTGGCAGGCCTGGGGTCGCCGGAACGAGGCGAGGTCTGCATCCGGCCAGAAGCAGGCTGCAGAGGAAAAGGATGCCTGTGGTCAGGCGAATTTTCATGTCCGTATTTTAAGGGATCGCGTTTGCAATCAGGACAACCATGGCCAGTGTTAACAATCCGATTGTCGCCCCTTTCAGCAGGGCGCGCATGTTATCTGGTTGATCGCGAAAGAGCATCAGCCCCCTCCCATTGGATGAGGCCAACCAGAGGATGCCCAGCAGAAGGAAGATGGTTCCCCCGGAAAAGCCGCTGAAGAGAAAAATCAATCCGGCAATCAGCCAGACAATACCAAGATCGCGTCGATTTTTTTCATTCAAGTAGTTGACCATACTGCACCTTCAGCAGATAGATTGCGACTAAAATCATGCTAGCAAAAGAAGGGCAAGCGCGCATGCTGCCAAAGGGGGGATTTTTATGATACTTGGGAGGGGATTGGGATGAAAAACCTCGCTTCGTGCGGGGGCAAGGTTACTCAGCTTGAAGTTGCTCTAGAAGGGTGCGGTATTCGTCCGCATTGGGTGGATTCATCCCCAGGATTTGTTGAATCACTTCAGTTGCTTCCTGTTTATTCCCGCCGTTGATAAGGAGTTCGCCGATGGCATCCAGCTGGGCGATGGCTTCCCCCGTTTGTCCAGTCTGCTGATATAGACCTGCCAGGGCGCGACGTAACACAACCCGATCTTCGTTCTCTTTAACCAGATTCTCAAGAAATGGGATAGCCTGTTCTTTCTTGCCATTGTCTTCCATGTAAGCGAGATAACTGTCCAATTCAGCCATCGCCTGGGGTTGCTGTGCCATACGCAGGTTGAGATCGATCAGGCTTCTGCGCACTCCTTCATCGTCGGGGCGCAAGGTGCGGATTTGCTCGAAGACACGCATGGCCTGCTTCCAGTCCAGACGTTGCATGTCGATATCGGCCATGCGCTGCAAAATATGGACGTTCCAACTACGATCAGCATTCTTCTGCTGGACAACGTGCAGTGCGGTGGTATAGGTCTTGCGAGCCATGTCAAGCTCAGCCAGACGATAGTATATGTCTGCTAATTCAAGATATTCGTTGATGGCATCGTTTACCTGCCCGCGAGCGACAAGTTGGTCGATCATGCGTGTGCGCGCATTCAGGTCCATGGGAGCGAGATCGATCACACGACGCAACAATTTTGTCGCTTGATTCGATTCGCCACGCACGCCGTAGGCATTGGCAACAACAGTGTATTTTACGATAGCTTCATCAACGTGACCCTCACGGACGAGTAGTTCACCCATCAGGGTATGAAGCGGCAGGTAGGTGGGCGCATATTGCAAAGCATGGAAAGACTCATCCATAGCCGAGCGTAACTGTCCCTGGCGAGCCAGTTGGTTGATCTGGCTCATGGCATCCAATATATGGCTGCTTTGGGCCTGAAGGATGACTTCTGCCAACGGAATTGGGGTATCGCTTTCCTGTGCTTTGGGAAGTTGTTCACGGGTTTTTACCAGATGATTCCGCCAGTCCGGACGCATCAGCAGGTCTTTGACGTTCTTGCACAATCGACTCTGGTTATCCTCGTCTGTGTCGGTGGCCTGGGCCTCGATGAGTGGTTCGTAGAGTTGGCGGATTTCATCGGCATAGTCAGTTGGAACGATCATGGAGTCGGCCTCTTTGAGAGCTTCCAGGTATTCCACAGAGGCTTCTCCGGTGCGTCCCATTTTGACAAGTATTTCCCCCATCAGCAGGCGCGTCGCCAGGGAAAAGTCAACATGTTTGACGGCGTGTCCCAGATAGCGCAGGGCACTCTCAAGGCGGTCAGTTCCAGAGCGCAACAGGCCCAGGTTGAAATACAACGCAGGATGATCGAAACCGACTTCCAGAGCATTCTCCAATTCGTCGGCGGCCAGGTCTTCCTGGTTTTTAGTCTGGGCATCGATGGCCTGACCGAGATGTAATACGATCTTGGTCTGTTCGGCCTGTTGCAGGGAAAGTTGCCCGGTGCCTTTGACGATGGCTGCCAGGCCCCGACGAGTTTGCGCGCCAGAGCTTTCGTCGGAGTAATCGAAGAGCATTTCTGCCAGCATGGTCAACGCTTTTTGGCGCGCATCAGCAATCGGGTCCATGAAAGATGCGACCGGTTGCGTTGGCGGCGTCAGTTGTTTCACTTGCGACATTACCAGCGGTGCAGTGCCTCCCCTTGGGCGAATGGGCCTGGGAAGCAACTGTCCGGAACGCAGCAGGGTTTGTGCTTGTTTGGTTTCGGTGCTGTTTGGCGCCATTTTCACGGCGATATTAACCAATTCAGTGGCTTTATCTAATTTCCCGGCGCGTTGCAAAATACTGGCCACAGCCAGGTATTCAGTAACAGCCTGTTGGTTATGGCCAAGTTTTTCATGGGTCAGCGCCAGGCGCGAACGAGCCAGGATATGCTCCGGGTTGAGCATGGTGACGCGTACCCAGTTCTCGGTGGCTTTTTCTGCATCGCGGTTTTTGAAATATAATTCGCCGGCCTTCATGGCTGCATCTATGGCTTCTTTGATCTTGCCGAGCCGCTCCGAGAGTTGCGCGATACGCTCGAAGGGAACAGGGTCTGTAGGCGAGAGTTGGGCGACCCGTTGGTAGATTTGTAGCGCCTCTTCATACTGCTGGGATTGTAAAAGCGCCAGTCCCAGGCTGCTCAAAGCCTTGGGGTTGTCGGGGAACTCCTCCAACGCCTTGCGATAGGAATTGACAGCTTTCCCCCACTCCTGATCCCAGGCATGGGAGTGACCCTGATTCATTGCTTTCTGGAAAACGTCTTCTTGGCCGGGCATGTTAATCCAATTTTACCCTTGACTTCCCCTCCAGGGGGCATTTTTAACGGATTTGCACTTATCCTTCCACTTCTTGCATCTCGCCCCAACTTGGCCCCCAACGCGCCTCCGTAAGAAGCGGGATACTCAAAGGATAAGCCGCTTCCATAGTTTCCTGTACCACGCGCGCGGTGGCGTTCAATTCACTCTTAGGACATTCCAGTACAATTTCATCGTGCACTTGCAACAACATCTTACCACTCAATCCGGCCTTTTGCAGCGCAGCCGGGATCTTCAACATGGCGATCTTCATAATATCTGCCGCCGTCCCCTGGATAGGCGCGTTGATAGCCTCGCGTTCCTCGCGGTTCTTCAGGTTGATGTTGGTCGGATTCTTGAGCATAGGGAAGTACCGCCTGCGACCTAATAAGGTCTCCACGTAGCCTTGTTCTGCCGCGATCCTGCGAATGCCATCCAGGTAGCGTTTGACGCCGGGGAACTGCTTGAAGTACGCCTCGACGAAATCCTGGGATTCGGCCAGGGTCAGTTCTGTCGAACGGGTGAGGCCGAAGGCAGACATACCGTAGATCAGACCAAAGTTGATGGCCTTGGCGTGGCGACGCATTTCTTTCGTCACCGCTTCCAACGGGACCGAGTAAATTGCCGCCGCTGTCGTGGCATGGATATCCTGCCCCTGGCGGAAAGCCGTCAACATGCCCTCGTCTTCAGCCATGTGCGCCACGATGCGCAACTCGATCTGCGAGTAGTCCACCGAAAGCAGCACGTCCCCCGGACCAGCGATGAAGCCATTGCGCAAACGCCGTCCTAGTTCAGTGCGAGTCGGTATTTGTTGCAAATTTGGGTTATTGGATGACAATCGCCCTGTTATTGCGCCTGCTTGGTTATAAGACGTGTGTACACGCCCTGTCTTTGAATCAATAGCAGCAGGTAAGGCATCTGCATATGAAAACTTGAGCTTGGCCAGTTCGCGATAATTAAGCATCAAGTCCACAACAGGATGTTGTTCTCTCATTTCTTCCAATACTCCCGCAGCAGTTGAGTAAAACCCAGTAGCAGTTTTGCGACCACGGTCGGGAGGCCGTAAACCTAGTGTATTAAAAAGCGCATTAGAGACTTGTTGAGGGGAATTGAGATTAAAGGTTTTTCCAACAAACCCATGAACTTGCTTTTCAATCTCTGCAAGGCCTACTCCTAATTCCTGCGCTAGATTATTAAAAAGTTGCGGATCAATGAGAATGCCTGTCATTTCCATATCGGCCAATACGGTGATCAGCGGCATCTCGATCCCTTCCATCAACTTCATGCTGCCCGCGCGCTCCAATTCATCGCGCAGGATTGGCATCAGGCGCAATGTGATTTCTGCATCGGCGGCGGCGTAGGCGGAGGCGGCGCTCACATCCACTTCGGCCATGCTGACCTGGTTCTTGCCTTTGCCGATCAACTCTTCGATTTCGGTCATCTGCTCGCCCAAACGTACAAAGGCCAGGCCTTTCAACCCCAGGTTACGCGAACCGGGGTCGATCACAAATTCGGCGATCATAGTGTCGAACGTCAACGGCGTAACCTTGAGACCGTAACGCGCCATCACGATGTAGTCGTATTTGGCGTTATGGGCTACTTTGCCGATCTTCGGATTCGTCAGCGGCTCGTGTAACCCGGAAACAACTTGCTCAACAGGTAAATTCTGGCCGTTTTTGTGGCCAATGGGGATGTAATAGCCAGTCCCTTCCCGCACGGATAACGAGATGCCTACCAGTTCGGCCTGCATCTCGTCGGTGGAGGTGGTTTCGGTGTCAAAGGAAATCACTTTGGCTTTGTTCAGTTCGGCCACCAACGCTTCCAGCTTCGCTGGCGTATCCACCACCTGTACGTCGATGTCCACTGTGGATTTTGGGACGGAGAGCGTTGGCGCTTCATCTCCAAATAGTGACAGTTGTCCGCTGGGTTTTGCAACAGGCGCAGCAACCGGTGCTTGCCCGCTCAATTCCGCCACCTTTTTGACCAGCGTGCGGAATTCAAGCTCTTGGAAGAAAGCCTCCAGGGCGGCCGGTTCGAACTGGTCAGCGCGCGCATGCTCGAGGTCCAGTTTGACCGGCAGGTTGGTGCGGATGGTCGCCAGGTCGCGGCTCATGTAAGCCGAGTCTTTTCCTACCTCCAATTTTGTCCGCCAACGATTTTCGATTTCATCCAGGTGGGCGTAGATTTCGTCCAGCGAGCCGTATTTTTCCAGCAAGCCGAGCGCGGTTTTTTCGCCTACACCGGGCACGCCGGGGATATTGTCGGATTTGTCGCCGACGATGGCTTTGTAGTCCACCACTTGATTTGGGGGGACACCGAACTTGCTGTTGGCCACATCCTGGTCAGTGACATACGTTTTGTCGTCCCCGGCCACATAGACGGCAGTGCGCTGGTTGACCAGTTGCAGCAGATCGCGGTCGCCGGTAATGATCTTGACGCCCAATCCCTGTTCGGTGGCCACCTTAGCAACAGAGCCGAGTACATCGTCGGCCTCGTAGCCTTCCATTTCAAGGCGCGGCAGGTTGAAAATATCCACCATCTGGCGGATGCGCTCGATCTGCGGACGCAGGTCATCGGGCATCTTGGCGCGTGTGGCTTTGTAATCGGGGAACAACTCATCGCGAAAGGTTTTGCCGGTATCGAAGGCCACCGCCATATATTCCGGCTTTTCCTGCTCAAGGATGCGGATCAATTCCCTGGCAAAGCCATAGATCCCGGCAGTGGGTTCGCCTTTGGATGTCTGCCAGCGCTGGTTGCTGCCACCGGCAGTCAGAGCAAAATACATTCGGTAGGCTAGAGCGTGTCCGTCGATCAAGTAAAGGGTAAGAGGCATAGCAGTGTCCAGTTTTCAGTATCCAGGGATCAGTTATCAGTGGTCAGTGTACATATAAAATTTTACCGCAGAGGGTACTGCTTCTCTGCGGTAAAGTCAACGACGTCCTTCCGGGTTACCGCCGTTGCTGGGAAATTCCCTGGCGCAGGCGGGTCTGTTTGATGTAATCTTTGACCAATTGTGGCGGGTGCGGTTGTAATCCACCCATGATGAGATAACCCGGCGCCCAGAAATCACCGGATGGATTTTCACGTTTCAAACGCGGGAATTCGGCAAAAATCTTTTCCGAAGTTTGCTGGCGCATGATACGCATCAAATAGCCCGGTGAGGTATTTGGCGTCACGTTGACCACCCATTGCAGGTACTCAGGTCGTACGGCGACAAACTCCAACCGCCAGCCAAAAGCGACACAAATATTAGGCATCCATTCCGAGAGACGGTCGGCTAGGTCGCCGGTCATATAATGGGCTGTGAAACGCGGGACGAGCAGACAGGCGTAGTTCAACTGCGCCAGGCCTGCTGACGCCGATTCCGTGATCATCCGCCCGGCTACTTCGGTGATCGAATGCGGACGCGTTTCATCCAACTCGCCGGGCATAGGTTGGCGCAAGGGTGTAACTGGCCTCCTGCGTTGTGATTTAGAGGGAAGTGTAGCCGCCAGTTCCTCGGCGATATCTGTAAGCGACTCTTGTTGATTCACTGGTTGCTCTTCCAGCGCTATGTCCCGCAAGTGGATGGCCGGGGAACTTTCTGTACTTGGGCGACGGTTGGATTGTTTTGGCAAGGGAGTCGAGGGACGTGTGACAGCAGCAGACGGATCCAGGTCCAGGTCCAAGCTTGAGGCGCTCTCGTCGGCATCGTCTATGCTCATCTGAGGCAGATCCACTTCCACCCGCTCCGGGGGTACCGGTGGGGGAATTTCATTCAGAATTTCGGCAATGGAAGGGATTTCCAGGTCTTCGCTGGATTCGTCAAACTCCTCCGCCTCGGACTCAACTTGAGCCTGCTTCCCTTTCGATTCCGGTGCTCGTTCCACCGGCAGGACTGGCCCAGTTTTGGCAACCGACAGCGACTGCGCCAAAGCGTTAGCCTGACTGCGGATCGTGCTGAAGGGAGTTTCTGCATCAAAAACCAATGCCAGTATGACGTTTTCTGTCATACTGGTGGCATACAACATGTGCTCGGCCTTGGTCGACTCAAGCCGAACGAATCGCAACAAATCGTTGCCCTTTTGCCCGTCCCAGTGGCGAGAGACGGTACTTGCCAGTTCGTTGGCGGCGTTCTGCGAAAGTTGGCCTGCATAGGCCCACAAGTCTTTTTCGCGCGTGATCAATGCAGCTTGGGCCGAGGATTCCAAAGTCAGGCGTGTGAGATGTTGTGCAGCTTTTGAAACATCATGCAACCAGGGAATATCAGGCATTTCTAAATTTTCCTGTGACGAGGATTTCTTTTCTTCATTATTCTCTAACATAACATCTTTTTCTAAAGCATCAGGCAATTGATCTGGGATAACAGGAACCGCGCGCATAAGTTGGATGAAATCTGGCAGATAAAAGGGCTTGCGCAGCAATACCCACGGGCGAATGGCATCCATCGTTGGAGGGATTTCCTCGTCTGCCAGGATGACCAAGTCAAGATCTGGGTTCATACTTCGCAGCGAACGTCCCATTTCGAGAATTGCGCTTTCACCCAGGTCCATATCCAGCAACGCTAAAGTACAAACTTCTCTTTCAGCGTTTAGAATGGCGTCGGTTTTGCCCTTGGCAACATGAACGCGAAAAGAACCCGTATTGCTCAGACTCTGGCGGATTGATTCCCCAAAACTTGTTTGCGCTGAAATTACCAACAAATTCGCTTTCACGTACAAAGTGTATCATGTCAATGCGACACAAGCAAGTCAACCCGTAGGGGGATACCGGATATTTGTCTGTACAACTTGACTTTCGCCCCCCGTTTGTGCTATCTAATAGGAAAAAATTTACGAGGAAATTTTATGCACCGTGAGCGTGTATCTGAAAATGTTTTTTGGTTCCAAAGCGATGTCTATGCCCAGGTTACTGCAGGAGTGGTAGCCGGACCACAATGGGCTGTAGTCATCGATACGTTGGCGCTACCTGATGAAACACTGGGCATGCGCGAGTTCATCGAACATGAACTAGGCGTCTCGGTTCGTTATGTGATAAATACGCACTACCATGCTGACCATTCCTGGGGTAATTGTTTCTTCCCCGGCGCGACGATTATTGCGCATTCCCGTTGTCGGGAATTGTTGATTGAACGAGGCATTCCTTCTCTGGAAGAAGCCAGCAAGCAAAATGTAGCATTGCGGCAGGTCAAGATTGTCTTGCCGCACATGACTTTCGATCACGGCGAAATGACCTTGAGGGTAGGAAAAAAGAATCTGACCATTATGCCAGCTTTAGGACACAGTGAAGATGGCATTTCAGTGCTTGTCGAAGAAGACCGCATCTTATTTGCAGGCGATGCTTTTATGCCATTACCCTATATTGTGGATGGCAATGTAGACGACATTGCTGCCTCAATCAAACGTATTGGCCGAATGGGGCTCGAAAATATCGTGCAAGGCCATGGCGATGTTATTCTACGGGGCGAAATCGAAGCGGCCATCAAGGAAAACTTGAACTACATTTCCGCTATCAAAAAAGCCGTGCGAACTGCGGCACGACGCAAGGCAGCGATGGAATATTTAGAAGAGATAAGCATTGAGTCCTGTGGCAAGAGCCGCGTCCATTTGGGTGGACTGGCAGTCTCGTTGCATGAGCGGAATTTGCGTGCTTTGTTGTATCATGTTCAGAGCGGAAAAGATACAGAGGACGATAGTTGAGGAAAACCAAAATCACCAGTTTTCATAGAAAAACCAGGCTTCTCGCCTGGTTTTTTACGTCGCGTTACTGTGGTTGGGCTGTTGCGTTTCCCGTTTGGATTTAATCCATCCATGCAAGCTCTGTTTGACAATGCGTTCTTGACCTGAGAACAATTTCTTCAAATTGGGGCGTAGGGCCCAAATAAGCAAAAGTTCAGCAAGCACGCCGTAAAGTATATCTATCCAAGGTGTCAGCCCCAACCAGGTACGGACGGCAAAAATAATGAAGGCAAAGAATGCTACGCTCATAGTGGTAATGGATGCAATACCCACGGTGAAAAAGACCAGGGCGCCCAGCGGAAAAATAATGAAGATGGAAGGCCCCCAAAGACCAAAAGCTCCACCGACAGCCGGCGCACCGCCTGCCCCACCACGTAGGCCTACGATGCGTCCCTGCTCATCTCGTTTTGGTACGAAAATTGAGTAATTGTGACCAAGGATGGCAGCAATAGGCGCAAGCACATGCCACAAATGTACATCGGGTATAAGGGCCTTTGATGCCCATACCGCTACAGCTCCCTTGAGAATATCCATGATAGCGGTGAGCAGTCCGGCCCAGAAACCAGCCGCCCGCATGGCATTTGTGCCACCGGTGCGTCCACTTTCTATCAGGCGAATATCCTGACCGGTTTTCAGTTTTACAATAAGCCAACCGAACGGGATTGCGCCAATGATATAAGACAGTAAAAGCACCCCCATGCCAATCACAATTTGCATAAGAGTAGGATCCTCCAAACTTAGTGTAACAATGGTAACACGAGATTGAGTATCAGGTTACTGCTTATTCACAATTTGTAAGTTCACTTCCGTTGCTTCTCCGGCCTCAATCCAGAAGCCGCGCGCTTTCCAGGTACGCCTCGAACGAGACCAGATAATATGCACTGCCTCATAAGTAGCCTCGGCGATGTCTGTAGCGGAAGCAGTTTCGGGTCCGGAAGGATGCGAATGGTAAATGCCGACCAGGTCCAGTCCGTTGGTTTCGATCCATTCGAATGCATTGAGCTGCTCTTGAGGATCCATACGGAAGCGCACTGGACTTTGTTCTGCGTTGCGCACCCTGAGCACAGCCTCGACTATATTCTGTTTCCCGGCAAGCAATCCACAGGCCTCGAGCGGAGCTTGTACGATGACATGGCGGCGCATCGATTGCCAGTGTGCGGACTGCATTTTTAGGATTTTTAGCATGTGCATCAAAAGAGAATGGCAATTCCCCAGGCAAGTCCCAATGCGATCAACGGCTCAATCATAGCACGGCGCAGAGGGACACCTTCTAACAAGTTGCCAGTGAGTGTGGACAAAGCGTATAAAGGTGCAAGCAAGGCCAATCCAAACTGGACAGGAGATACAGGCCAGTAATGCAGCCCGGCAGCGATTTGCGTGCAGACGAGGGCAATACCGAGCGCCCAGTTGAATTCCCATTTTTGGCCAATACGAAGATGCAAGGTGCGCAGGCTGACCAACCCGGCGGCGATGAACAGGGCTGGCGCCAGCAGGAACAGGCGCATGCCGCTATACCGTAGAGCGGTTGTCAGGATAAGATAGATCGCAAAGGATAGGGCTGTCAGTCCTGCAGTAGCAATAGCATAGTTGGGAGCAGATGGCTCAACAACAATATACTCTGCAAAGAAAACCAATACCAGGAGTAAGCTGCCGATGCCGAAGCCCATCCACCAGGTGTTCCCGGGCGGCAAAATTGTCAGTGGGATGCCAATAATGAAGGCTGATAGGGTAGGTAATAACCAGTGTTCAATGGTGCGTTTATCGCCCAAGGATGGATGAGAGCGCAATAGCCAGTCCATGCCGGTAGCGGTTAACCCGGCAGCGAGGAATACCATGACCGTACTCAGGCTAATCGGATATGAAAAATAGAAACCGGGTACCTGCAGTTCGAGGGTGAATTGTGGTGTCTGGACCAGGCGAGACAAAGCATAGGCAAGCAAGACAGCAGCAGTCAACACACCCACTCGGTTCACATCTGGCAAATAACGGGTTTCATTCACGAATTGGATTGTACCTGTCTCTAAATGGGCTGCCAAGAGGGACTGGGCAGATCTTGAAATTCATACAGGACTTTCGCTTAGAGTGACGAGATGATACCATGTGGTCATGGTTACCAAACAACAGTACGTTGAATATCTGATTTGCACAA
>JAFGKO010000166.1 GCA_016928525.1 Anaerolineales bacterium
AGCCCCGAAGGGGCGAAGAATCCCCGCGCGAAGCGCGGGAGACCCTTCGCTGTGCTCAGGGTGACATTACGAGAAAAACTTCGAAACAAATTGATGCAATAACTATTTATTCCTTACTGACCGGAACCTGCATTTCGGTGATGGCGTTCGGGTCCTGGCGGGACTGGCCGGCTTCCGGCAAACGCAGGTAGATCGCCCGGTCCGGCCCAGTGACGCGGTACCCGTTGATATCGATCCATTTCAACAATGCGGCGTAAGCGCCCGCCAACCCGGAAAATGATCCCTGGTGGAGGGTACTGGCCATATTCGAGACGGCTGGCAATGTTCGGACTGGTAGTCCCTGGATTTCGGTTACACCCAGGGGAAGCGGCGCACAGGCTTCCACATCGATCTCCGGTTCCCCGCTGTGGTACAGCGACAGATATGGGCCGCTGGCATTGATATTAGCCTGTCTCAATTGCTGGAAGAGCTC
The DNA here is from genome assembly GCA_016928525.1 of Anaerolineales bacterium. Next base: position 473 of record JAFGKO010000166.1, read on the forward strand.
ACCCCATAAAGGCCCCTCATCCCAATAACTGGGGATGACCCCTCGCACGGATGCGACCTGTAGCGGTTCAACAGGTTTGATGACCACCTCGTAGTTCGGCTGGCGGGCCTCCTGTTCGATCAGACTCAGGCGGGCTTCCAGCCGTTCGAGCCGGTCGAGACCCTCATCCACCTGCTGGCGCAGTTCGCTGTGCTTGAGGCGCAGCATCCCGCGTAGTTCGGCGGGCGGCAGGTCATCCTCGAGTAGATGCGCGATTTGCTCCAGAGAGAAGCCCAGATCTTTGAGCGCCAGGATGCGGTGCAGGCGCGGCAATTGGTCCAGGACATAATAGCGGTAGCCGCTCAGGGTGTCCACTTGGCTGGGTTTGAGCAGCCCAAGGTCATCGTAGTGGCGCAGGGTTTGTATGGTCACCTGGCCGACGCGCGCGAAATTTCCGATTTTCAGCTTCATGTTCTCACCACGCCCTTACTATACACCCTATAGTAACCAGAGAGTCAAGAGGTCGGCAGCAAATTGGGGCATTTTGCACACAGGAGAAGCACAGGTATGCTAGAATCCAAGCGCATCATTCACCGGTCGAGGAGGAAAGCATGCGTAATGAAGGCTACGTAAAGATCGACAGCCGTCGTTTCGGCCCCTTGGCTTTTTTGCGCCGCAAGCAGTGGTGGTATTTCGAAGGTCTGGATCCACAGCAGAGACTCTATTTCGTCTTCCTGGCTTTGCAGGCTATTCCCACCGATTACGTTTCCCTGAAAGTCATCGATTACAAAAACAATCGTCGCTGGACTAAGGATTACCTGGGGGCATTCCGAACCGCGCCGGGCGACGCCGTGGACGTATTGGCCAGCGGCAAGTGGGGCGAGATGCGTTTCCAGGGCTGCGCCGAAGATGGCTGGCAGGTCGACGTGGACAGCCCGCAACTCAAGGCGCATGTCAGGCAGGTCCCGCGCTCGCCTCAGCACAAGGACTGGCTGTTGACCCAACACATCGACTACACCATCACCCAGTTCGTGATGAACGCTGTCGACGGGCAAATCGAGTTCGAAGGCCAGGAGATTCCCTTCTCCGGATATGGCTACCACGAACATAACTGGGGCGTCCAGCCGCGTCACTCCACGGCGCATTGGCTGCATTTCTGGTGTCCGGATACCGCCGGGGTGGTTCTGAGTTGCTATTATGACCACGGTGTGCCGCACCACTATACATATTTCTGGCATCAAGAACGGGAATACGACTTACATTCCCCGGCGCACTTCAGCTTTGATCCGTATTCTCCCCAAGAACCCTGGCGCGTCACCTCCCCGAACCTGGACCTGCGCATCCGTCCCCTGGCAGCTCACCATAGCCGGATGAAAATCCCGCCTGTGTTGGCTTATATCGATATCGATTACTACGAACAACTGCTCGAAGTCGAAGGGTTTGCCAGGGTCGACGGTGGACGCATCCCAATCGATGGCCTAGGCAAGCTGGACCATAACTGGAACCGCTGGTAGAAAACGCCAGGCTCGGCTAGGGATTCTTGTCCTGCCGCGATAGCGCTGGTTACCTGGCCTGGTCGTCCAGAGTTTCTCGAATAGCGTGCAAGATGAGCCAGGCGCCTTCCGTCGTATTTGACATCACCGTGACGAGCACGTTCTTCGCCCGGGTCACCCCGGAATAGAAAGAGACGCCCGCATCTTCCCCCTCAGGGAATATCACCCCGTCTCGTTTGTTCTGCTCATTGTTCGCTCAATGCCAACTTGACTGCAAACCCAGCGAGCATCACTGCAAATGCTTGCTGAACTCGTTTCACTGTTTTAGAGGAATTCAGTAGATATGCGCTAACGCCACTTGCCAGTATTCCATATAGTACGAACACAATAAAAGTGATCCCCATGAATACGGCGCTCAGTAGTATCATTTCCATGGTAGGGGATGCTGAATTATCGGCGATGAAGAGCGGCAAAAATGCGAAAAAGAAAATCGTCAGTTTGGGGTTGAGTAAATTGACTGCAATTGCCTTTGTGATAATTTTTACGGCGCTGGTTTCAGTGGTTTTCTGATTGATTTCAAGCGTTCCTGCTTCACGCCACATATTCCACGCCAGGTAAAGCAGATAGAATGCCCCTGCAAATTTTAATACCGAGAAAACCTGAGCGCTCATATTCAGTATGGCTGACAACCCGAATATGCTCGCTAAAATGTGGGGGACAATGCCGAGTGTACATCCTAAAGCGGCAACAAGACTGGCTCTCCATTTCAGGGCGAGACCAGTCGTGACCGTGTAAATGACGCCTGTCCCAGGGATTAGAACCACAACAAGCGAAGCAAGCATGAACTCTGTTGTAATCATGTTTATCTCCATTGAAATGTTTTACTTTTTAGCGGTGAGAATCTAGCCCGCCTGCCCCACGTAGTTTTAACGGCGTCCATGTGTGTCCCTTATGATGAGATGCCCCCGATCATAGCAAGAACTCCCGTAACTACCTACCCTGCGAGTAGGGTAAGCGGCTGATAAGCGAACAGATTGTGCAAGGAGGCAAAGACATTGCGCTCTTGCTTGCGGCAGGTAGAAATCACGGCTTGCAAGCGGGCATACGCCTTTGCTCCTTGTTGGGTGCGAAAGCAGCCACTTACTTTTTGCTTGACTTTGGCCGGACGCAGATCGCGTTCTGCCTGGTTGTTGGTGAAGGGGACGCCTTCGACCAGCGCAAAGGCCAGGATGGCATCTTCATGTTGCTTCAAACGGCGGAGCAGGTTGCGTCCCGGCGTGCTTTTGGGACGGCCTTTGCCCGCTTTTGGTTCGGGCGGCGGTTCTTCCTGCTCGGCCTGGGAGAGGATCTGGCGATACTGGCGCACGGTCTCTTCTGCCGCCCGTCTCTGCAAGGGAAGGGACTGCTGGTAGAGCTGCAACAGGAAGGTGTGCATCGCTTTGGCCCACACCGAACCATTTTCGACCAGCGCGTGCAGTTCTCGCAGGATGTGGGCATTGCAAGCCCCATGTGCGGCTTGGGTAAACTTGTAATACGCCGCCAGGTGATCATGGATCGCCCGCCCGGTGAAATCCTTCAAGAGCGATGCTTCGCTGCGCAACGCCTGCTCGCCACGCTTTTCATGCACAAACAGATGGGTGTAGCAGGCATTCCCCGCCACGTGCAGCCAGTGCAATTTCCCGCCAATCCGCAGCCCCGTCTCGTCGAAATGCGTCACGTGCGCCCCTTTCAACTGCTCCATTGTGGCTGCTTCCAAAGGCGCAGCCAGTTCGTATCCCTGTTCCAGCGCCGTTTCCACTGTTTCGCTATTCAACGCGTACCCGTACAAGTCCGTGAACAGGCAACAGATTTGCTCCAATGGCATTCTGTGATCCACCGAAAGTTTGGCGACCAATGCCCGCACGCCTGGACCGTATTGCACACTGCCTGTAACGTAAGCCGGGTATTCCCCACGCTGGACCTGCCCACAGCATTCCACTTGCCCCAGGCAATGCTCGCTGACTTCCAGCTTCGGCCCAGGTAAATCAAAAACCTGCCGCCTGCCCACCACTTCATGCGATGCATCCTCAGCCATCTCTCGGCTACAAACGGCGCAACGCTCTGGCAAATGCACCTTCACCTTATCGGGTTTCTCCACCTGACGAAGCGTCTTGCCCTTGTGCCCCGGCTGCCCTCCCAATGCACGTTTCTCCCCTTTGGGCAGGGCAGGTTGTACCCGCTTCTTCCGATACCCATCACTGCTGGGTGATCTGTGGCTATTCTGACTGTTCATTCCCAACCGGCGGCGCAACTCCGTATTTTCTGCCTGCAAATGGACAATCTCGGCCTGCAGACGCGCAACTTCCGCTTCCAGAGAAGCCAGCCGTTTGAGCAGAATGCCTACCTCCAGCGCTTGTTCAGCCATAGGGATAGTTTAGCAAAACTCCTGTAAAATGGGTAGGTGTTTACAAGTAAACTACCACCGCCATAGGCGGTGGCTTTAGAGCCATTACGCCTGGAAGGCGTGCTCTTACTGTACATTACTAATCGAACAGCTTTCCTTGCACTGCCTCGGCTTGCTTTTCCTGTTTATCCTGCCATTGGACATACTTTCGGATTTTCTCCTCATCCAGTCCAATTGTGCTGACACAGTAGCCTCTCGCCCACAGGCGCCGTCCCCAGTATCGCCGCGCTAGACTTTCGTACTGCTGGAACAGCCGTATGGCCAGCTTGCCTTTCAGGTAGCCCATGAATTCCGAGACCGCATACTTCGGCGGTATCTCGACTACCAGATGCACATGCTCTGGCTGTACATTCAGTTCCAGTACCTCTACCTGGTCCTTTTGCTTGCATAGCTGATACACCTGTTGTTTGGCATATTCGCCTACTACTTCCTTGAAGATCCGATAACGATACTTCGGACAAAATACTACATGGTACTTGCACTCGTACAGAGAATGTGATAACTTCCTAAATCGTGAGGTCATGATGGGTCTCCTTTGGATTGTTGCACACCTTCCAGGATGACCCATCATACCCACTTTCAATTACTATCCACGGTGGAACCTTTTCACGGGACTCACTGCCATAGGCAGTGGTTTTACAAGATAATAAAAGCTGTATCAAACTTAACTTCCAGCCATCAAGCGCAGGCGCTTAATTACCTGGCTGCTACCGGCTACAAAAAGAAGGGGGAAGTGGGGTGTTGTGGACGGGCGCAGCCCGTCCACAACACCCCACACCCCGATTTATTGAAAAGGTATGATGAAAAAATATAAAAAGAAATTCGTGAGAATTGGTGTAATTCGTGTCTAAAAATGTAAATACTCCCCCTTCCATTATCGCCATAGACGGCCCAGCAGCTTCGGGCAAATCTACCATCGGCAAGCGCCTGGCAGATTCCATCGACTATCTCTTCTTCGATACTGGCGTCATGTACCGCGCCATCACCTGGCTCGTGCTCCAGCGCGGGTTGGATATGTGCGATGAAGCCGCCATTACAGCCCTGGCAGGATCTGCGTCGATTGATGTGTTGCCGCCTTCGCAAGCTGATGGCCGTGCCTGCGATGTGGTCGTTGAAGGCCAGGATATTACCTGGGAAACGCGCCGTCCGGAAGTCGATGCGAACGTTTCGATCGTTTCTGCCTATGCGGGCGTTCGTCGTGCACTCTCGGCACAACAACGTCGCATCGGTCAGCGCGGGCGGGTGGTCATGGTTGGCCGTGACATTGGCACGGTTGTGCTGCCCGAAGCTGACCTGAAAATCTACCTGGACGCCTCTGCCGAAGAACGCGCTCGCCGACGATACAAAGAGATCATCGCGCGCGGCGAAAGAGCGAACTATGACGAAATCCTTGCCAAGGTCATCGAACGTGACCGCATCGATTCGACTCGTGATGTTGCTCCCCTTAAAGCGGCCGATGACGCCGTTATTGTGGATTCCGACCACCTGAACGCGGAAGAAGTATTCCAGCAGATATTGGCCCTGTGCAAATGAGCGAACCGTATCGCGTCCCTTTCCGTTTTCGCCTGTCCCGCCCGGCCTTGAAAGCCGTCTTCCGGCTGATCTTCCACATATTGGGACGGGTCAAGGTGATAGGGAAGGAAAATATTCCATTCGGGAAACCCTATGTGGTGGCGATAAACCACATTTCCCTTTATGACCCTCCCCTGGCTGCTGCCTTCTGGCCGGAAGTGCTGGAGATTATGGGCGCATCGGACGTGTTCGCCAGGCCTGGCCAGGGAAAGTTGCTGAGGCTGTATGGCGTCATCCCGGTGCATCGCGGCGAATATGACAGGACTCTCTTGCAACGCGTTGTTTCTGTCGTCAAGGCTGGCTATCCGTTGTTGATCGCGCCAGAAGGCGGGCGTTCCCATGTCACGGCTATGCGGCGTGCTTATCCGGGCGTTGCTTACATTGTCGAAGAGACTAATATACCAGTAGTGCCAGTCGGTTTAGTGGGCACGACTGACGATTTCTGGCAGCGCTCAAAACGGGGCGAGAGACCGCATCTCGAAATGCGAATCGGGTTGCCAATCACTCTTCCGCCCATCACCGAGAAAGGCGCGGCGCGCAGGGATGCCCGTCAACGTAATGCAGACTTGGTCATGCAGCACCTGGCAGGTCTGCTGCCGGAGGAGTACCGAGGCGTATATGCCGCCTCAGCCATTGTCCCCGCCAAAACCGGTCAGTGAGGTCTGGCGACCGGAGTTAACACGCTTGCCGCGCTTGCATCGGGCGCGGCGCTGGTTTCGTGGGTTTGCGCGCGGATTGTGCCGGCTGGTCATCACGATTTGTACGAAACGAACTGTGGATGGGCTGGAAAATTTCCCGCGCAAAGGCCCGGCGCTGTTGGTCATCAATCATTTGGGAGATACGGATGCACCTTTGTTGGTCGGTTCTGTGCCTACCTCGCTGGACGCGTTGGGAAAGATCGAACTTTACGATTTCCCTGTTTTAGGAAAATTGATGGATTGGTATGGCATCATCTGGCTGCATCGCGGTCGGGCGGACCGGCGCGCCATGCGAGCGGCATTGGATGGCCTGGCCGAGGGGCGCATCATTGTCATTGCACCGGAAGGGCGTTACAGCCTGATCGGCGGCCTGGAGGAAGGAAATCAGGGCGCGGCATACCTGGCCTACAAAGCAGATGTGCCCATTCTCCCGGTCGTGGTGATTGGTACAGAGAACTCCCACGTTTACAGTCACTTGAAGCGGTTGCGGCGCGCGCCTGTCACGCTCAGGGTGGGAAAAGCCTTTCGACTCAGCCAGCAGGCAGATCGTCGGGAAACGATGCGCGCGGGGACTCGTCAAATCATGGATGCGCTTGCAAATCTGTTGCCAGAGGCCTATCGCGGCGCTTACAGAACTGTCAGCGATTAGCAATCTTAACATTTTGCTTTGCGACTATAATTTACTGACCAATCATGTCCTTCCTAAGCCCGATTTTGGAGACATTACCTTATCTAACTACACCAACCCCTTTTGGTTGGGTGGTGTGGCTCTTTTTGTTGGGGCTGACGGGGTACAGTCTGTATTTCTGGCGGCGTTATGGTTCGAAGTGGAAGGGACGTGAATGGGGGATTTTCTTTGGGTTAGTGATTCTGATCCCGCTTGCGATTTTGTTCTTCGGACTGCGGATTTCTCCGATTAATGCATTGCCCCCACCGGGTGTGCCTACCGATCAGTTTGGCGCGGCGCTTTTGCCTTTTGCGGGTCTCCCCTGGATCCTGGGCGGTGGGTTGCTTGGACCGCTAGGCGCAGCCTTGTTGGGCGGCCTGACCGGCCTGCTGCGAGGCTTGTGGGACACGCATAGCCTGTTTACCATGCTGGAGATGGCGCTGTTGGGAGTGGTATTTTCGGCCGCAATCCGCCAGCGTTACCGGACATTATTGTTCCGCATGTTACGCCAGCCATTGGTGGCGATGATTGGATTGATTCCGATACAGGCTGTGTTATATGTGTTGGGAGCTTATTTCACCATCCCCGGCGATGCTTCGGTTAGACTGGATTATGCCCTGAGCAATGTGGGTGTCGTGACGCTGGCCTTTGCTGGGGAGATGCTGGTTGCTGGTCTGGTAGCGCAGATTCTGGCCGTGGCTTCCCCAGCCTTGTGGGGCGGGCAACGCGAGGTACAGCCTTCCCCCACAGAACGCAGCCTGGAAGCGCGCTTCCTGTTTGGTTCGGGAGTCTTTATCCTCTTATTGCTGATTACGTTGTTGATCGGTGACTGGATTGTAGCTGGCAACGCTGCCCGCCGCATGTTGCGAGACCGCTTGGGCGGCACGGCGCAGATGGCTTCACAGACTGTGCCGTTCTTCCTGGAGACTGGTCAAAACCTGGCTGAACAGATCGCAGCCAGTCCGCGTTTGTTGGATACCGTCGATCCTGATTTGTCCGCTTTGCTGGGCGAGCAAATCCAGGTAGTGCCCTATTTTGATCAGGCATTTGTATTGGACTCCAACCGCGTATTGCTGGGTTGTTATCCCGCCTCTGCATGCCAGGCCTCTGCCTTGTTCCCGGAGGAAGATGCCGGCGTGTCCTTTGCCCTCAGTGATGTGCCCACCCAGGCGTACTCTATTCCTCCCGGTGGGACGAGTGATGTAGCGCGTGTATCCTTTATTGTGGCGATCAAAGATGAAGCGGGCCAGACACAGCGGGTTTTGCTCGGGCGTACAGACCTGGGCATCAACCCGTTGACTCAACCTCTTATCCAGAGTCTCAGGGACATGGGTGCAATGCGCGGCAACGGGATATTATTGGATGACAATGGGATAATCCTGTATCACCCGGATGCCACCCAGCTTCAAACCACCTATACCGGTCAGCGGGGTGACCAACCACTTTTCTACGATGAAACCGCCTCGGACGGCACGCGCCAAATGGTTTACTACCAGCCGGTAGCGGGGCGTGCCTGGTCGATTGTGCTCACCGTCCCCGCGCAGGAGACGCAGCAACTGGCGCTTGAGATTGCGTTGCCGCTTTCGTTGATGATCATTGGGTTGGCTTTCTTTGCCCTGGTTACCTTGCGTGTTGGCCTGCGCGTAGTGACTCGTTCGCTGCAAAACCTGGCTGGCGAAGCTGACCGGATTGCGCAGGGGCAGTTGGACCGTCCGTTGCAGGTGCGCGGAGATGACGAGATCGGGCAACTGGGACGCGCGTTCGAGCAGATGCGCGTCAGCCTGCAGGACCGCCTGGATGAGTTGAACAGGTTGCTGGCCGTGAGTCGGGGTGTTGCGTCCACTTTGAATATGGAGGAGGCGTTCAAGCCAGTCCTGGACGCGGCTCTGGCAGGAGACGCCAGTTCTTCACGAGTAGTGCTCTCACCACAACTATTGCCCGAGACTCCAATCGAGTTGCCTTCTTGTTTCTCGGCCGGTGAGTCGTGCAATGCGTATGCTCATTTAGATGAACAAATCTTGATTTTAGCGGAGCAACAGGAACGGGTTGTACTGGCTAATGTGGCTCGTTCACGCAACCTGACTCTGGACGGAAATGCTCCCCGCCCGGCATCGCTGTTGGCGGTCGCATTGCGTCACAAGAAACGCTATTATGGTGTGCTGTGGGTAGCATACGATTCGCCGCATGCCTTCTCAGAAAGCGATGTCCGTTTTGTCTCAACCTTGGCCGGGCAAGCTGCATTGGCTGCCGCCAATACACACCTGTTTCTGAATGTGGAAGTCGGCCGCCGCCAATTGGAAGCCATCTTGAACTCCACCCCTGATCCCGTTTTGGTGACCGACCCGAAGAGCCGCCTCCTTCTGGCAAATGCTGCTGCCGAGCAGGCGTTTGGTTCTAAATTAGGGATGCGTGAAGGCCAACCCACGCAACGTCTCATCCAGCAGAAACCGCTGCTCGACCTGTTGAATTCTGCCGGTGAAAAGCAATCCGTTGAAGTTCTGCTGCCAGATGGGCGTATGTATCTCGCTACGGCATCCTCGGTCATGGCGGACGGTCACCGCGTGGGTCGCGTGTGTATTATGCGTGACGTGACCCATTTCAAGGAACTGGATACGCTTAAGTCCGAATTCGTCTCCACCGTCAGCCATGATTTACGCTCGCCGCTCACCCTGATGCGCGGCTATGCAACGATGCTGGACATGGTCGGAGAACTCAACGAGCAACAACAAAGTTATGTCAGCAAAATCATCACCGGTGTGGAAAATATGGCGCGGTTGGTCAATGATTTGCTTGACCTGGGCCGCATTGACATGGGCGTTGACTTACAGGTCGAACCGGTACTGGTATTGAATGTGTTGGAAAAGGTCACCAGCACGTTGCGGACGCAGGCTACCCAGAAAGATATCGAACTGAGTCTGGAACTCCCGAAGGACTTGCCGCATCACATCGACGCTGATCCCGCCCTGTTCCATCAGGCTGTTTACAACCTGGTAGAGAACGCCATTAAATACACCCCTGAAGGCGGACAAGTTTTCGTACGTGTTCGCATCTCTACTGAAAACCTGGTGTTTGAAATCCAGGACACGGGTATCGGCATATCCCCCGAAGACATGCCACGTTTGTTCGAAAAATTCTATCGCGGCAAAGCCCGTGAGGCGCGCGCTCGCGTTGGCACCGGGCTGGGGTTGGCCATTGTCCGTTCAATTGCAGAGCGACATGGTGGTCGCGTCTGGGTCGAGAGCGAAGAAGGTAAGGGGAGTACCTTCTATTTGCAAATACCAATAAGGCAGCCCATAGAGAGCAAGGCCCCATAACTGATAATTTGGTATATAATTCGCCTTCGCTCTCGCGGTGCGAGGGCGTCTTTTTGCGTATGGTTCGCAATGGAAGAATGAAGGTAATATGCAAACTCAAGAAGAATCCACCCGTCAGACCATCATGCATCGTGAGGCGGGCTATACGCCGCCTCGCTCCCTCAGTCATTGGCTGATCGGCCGTCCGCTTTCGACAGCGGATGCGCCGCATGAAACGATTGGCAAGGCCATTGGCCTGGCCGTCTTTGCCTCGGATGCGCTTTCATCTACCGCTTACGCTACGCAGGAAATCCTGGTCATCCTGGCTGCAGCGGGGACAGTTGCCTTCGGGTATGTATTTCCAATTTCGATTGCAATTGTGGCCTTGCTGGTCATTGTCGCGCTTTCTTATGAGCAGGTCATTCATGCGTACCCTGATGGTGGTGGGGCTTATATCGTTGCCCATGATAACCTGGGCAGGTTCTATGCGCTGATCGCGGCTTCAGCCTTATTGACAGACTATATCCTGACAGTTTCGGTTTCGATTTCATCGGGTGTAGCGCAGATTGTCTCTGCCTATCCGGCATTGGATCAATATCGTGTGCCTATTGCTGTCGCGGCAGTGTTTTTGATCATGTTGATTAACCTGCGTGGTGTGCGCGAATCCGGGGCAGCCATTGCGATACCAAGCTACTTCTTTATTGTCATGCTGTACGCTTTGGTTGGGACCGGCCTTGTGCGCTATTTCTTTGGTTCGCTGGGCGCAGTGGTTGACCCTCCGCACCTGGAAACCCTGGAGCCTCTGGCCGCCATTACCCCCTTCCTGATTTTGCACGCCTTCTCCAGTGGCACAGCTGCCCTGACCGGAATCGAAGCCATATCCAATGGCATCACGGCCTTTAAAGAACCACGTAGTAAGAATGCCGGCATTACCCTGATCTATATGGCCGCAATCTTGAGTACCCTGTTCATCGGTATTTCCTTCCTGACTGGGCAAGTGCACGCTATTCCCTCCGAGCAAGAGACTGTTATTTCGCAGTTGGCACGCACAATTTTTCATGGGCAGGGCATTTTGTACCTGGCTATCATATTTGCCACTACCGTCATTTTGATCCTGGCAGCTAACACCGCTTTTGCCGGTTTTCCGCGCTTGAGCGCATTGATGGCGAAGGATGGTTTCCTGCCTCGCCAGTTGACCTACCGTGGCAGTCGCCTGGTACATTCCTATGGTATTGTCAGCTTGGCGCTGATCGCATCTGCGTTGGTTGTGATTTTCCAGGCCAGCGTAACGCGCTTGATCCCGCTCTATGCAATTGGTGTATTTTTATCCTTTACCCTGGCACAGTTTGGGATGTCTCGCCGTTGGTGGAAGAGCGGCAGGTTGAATCCCGGCGAAGAAAAAGTCGAATCAGGTTCTACATTGCGTTACGAGAAAAATTGGCAGACCAAGATGTTTGCCAATAGCTTTGGCGCTTTGTGTACAGGTATCGTCATGGTGATTTTTGCCGTCACCAAGTTCCATGATGGGGCCTGGGTTGTACTGATCCTGATCCCATTACTCGTAGTTATGTTCCAGATGATCAACCGCCACTATCGTGGGTTGGCAACCCGCCTCTCGCTGGAAAAATTCGGGGGTCCGCCTCCGCAAGCCACTCGTCACCGGGTGATCCTGCCGCTCAGTGGCGTGCACCAGGGATCGCTGGAGGCGTTGCGTTATGCGCGCCTGCTTTCGAATGATGTCACGGCGGTACATGTTTCGATGGATCCTGTCGAAACCGAGAAAGTCCAGAAAAAATGGGAGATGTGGGGAGAAGGCACGCGCCTGGTGATTGTTGATTCGCCCTATCGTCTCTTCCTGGAACCTTTGCTTGCCTATCTCGAAGAGATTATCGATCAACGACAACCGAACGAAACCATCACGATCGTGGTGCCAGAGTTTGTTCCGTCCGAGCGCTGGCATAATTTCTTGCACATGCAAACAGCCAAATTACTTCGTAGCGAGTTGCTCTCAAAACCGGGTGTCGTGGTTACCAACGTGCCTTATCAGGTGTTCTAACCAACAGGCAGTAATTCAAGGAGAATTTATATGAACTTCTTTGTGATTGGATGCGGGCGGGTCGGATCCGAATTGGCTTTTCGCCTGTATAAAAATGGACATAAAGTTGTTGTAATCGATAAGAACCGGGAAGCACTCAACGGGCTTCCGCCTGAGTTTCGCGGCAGGATCATCGAAGGTGACGTACTGGCCGAACAAATGCTTGAGCGTGCCGGCATTGCTGAAGCGGATGGTATAGCGATCGTAACGAATTCAGATACGCTCAATGCGGTCGTTGGACACATGGCCAGAACGATCTATAGAGTACCGATCATCGTCACACGCAATTATGACCCTGTTATGCTGCCAGTGCTCCAAGCTTTTGGTTGTAATGTTGTAAGTTCCACTAGCTGGGGTGCGCAGCGTATTCAAGAGTTGCTGCTTGACCCCTCCTTCCGCTCGATCTTTTCAGCAGGAAATGGGGAGGTGGAAATCTACGAGATGTTGGTTCCTCTCGCCTGGGATGGAAAGCCGCTGGGCGACCTGCTGCGAGACAACCCGGACTGCCTGCCAGTTGCGTTGACCCGGGCCGGTCGCGCCCTTCTGCCAAATACCGAGACAGGCTTGCAAGCGGGCGATATGCTCAATGTCAGCGCCACGTTTGCTGGTATTAAGGCTCTACGTTTGCATTTGGATTCAGGAGCGGAGGTATAACATGTTTGTAATTGTTGCTGGTGGCGGCAGGACAGGTTCTCAATTGGCGCTGGTGCTTCTCTCCGGAGGGCATCAGGTGCTTGTGGTGGAACATCGCCGCGAAATGTTGACTCGCCTGCATCAAGAATTGCCCACCGAGGCAATTTATGAAGGTAATGCATCTGATCCAACTGTATTAGAGCAGGCAGGTATCCGTAAAGCAAACGTGATAGCGGCCTGTACGTCAGATGATACTGTAAATCTGGCGCTCTGTTTCCTGGCGCGAAAAATGTTTGGCGTACCGCGCACAATTGCACGTGTCAACAATCCGCGCAACGCCTGGTTGTTCGATGAAAATTTCCATGTGGATGTGGCGCTCAATCAGGCCAATGTGTTCGCCAGCTTGATCCAGGAGGAAATGTCGCTGGGCGATATGATGACCTTGCTCAAACTGCGTCGCGGACGCTATTCACTGGTCGAAGAAAAAGTACCCCCTGGCGCTAAGGCGATTGGTGTGGCCCTGAAAGACCTGGGCTTGCCAGATGAATGTGTCATCGCCGCTATTATCCGAGACGGCAAAGTCACCCTCCCGCGAGGGAATACAACCTTCCAGAAAGACGATGAAGTATTAGCAGTGACCGACCCCGATGGCGCGCGCCAATTGGCTGCCTTGCTGGCGCCCATTAGGGATTAAGGTTATCATCGCGATCCCCGATTCAAGTTTGACCGATGTTAGGCGTTACGGTATAATACCGTGCCACTTCAACAGGTAGTCCCAGCATTGGGAAAAGCAATTATCTTTTATATGAGGAAAGAAAGTATATGACGAAACGAACGTATCAACCCAAAATCCGCCGCCGTGTGCGCGTACATGGTTTTCGCAAACGTATGGCCAGCGCAGATGGGCGTAATGTACTCAAGCGCCGCCGCTTGCGCGGCCGCTATCGTTTGGCTACGAAAGCCAACGAGCATGTCAAGAAGGTGCGGTGGTAGGTTCGCCAACCGGTTTGACCTGCGTGGCGGAGTCGGTTACCCCCTGTGTAATGCTTTGAAGCAACCAGAACAGTTGGCATTTCGAGGTACGGGTGCAGCGCAAATTCCGCCTGACCCGGTCGACTGATTTCAAGCGGGTGCGGCGCACAGGCAAGTCTTATGCCCACCCGTTTGTCGTGTTGGTGGTACAAGCCAGTGAAGCACCCAGGGTGCGTGTAGGGGTGACAGTCGGTCGGTCTGTCGGTGGAGCCGTGCAACGGAACAGAGCCAAGCGCCTCTTGCGCGAGGCAATTCGTCCATTGCTGCCCGATTTGCTCCCCGGTTGGGACTTGATCCTGATTGCCAGACCAGCACTTCTCCCCTCTAAGACCCTGCAGGAAATCCGCCAGGTGCTGATAAGTCTGCTTCGTCGCGCGCAACTTATACCCCTTTCTGATGAAAGCTGAATTTTACTTGCCGAACGATTACCCCAATGAGCCGCGCCTGCGTGACCTCCCGCGTACGCCGCGGAATTGGGCGCGCCTAGTGTTACTGGCATTGATTCGGCTATATCAAATGACCATCTCGCGTGGCCTGCCAGAAGGGACATGCCGGTTCTATCCGTCGTGCTCTCACTATGGCTATCAGGCCATCTACAAGTATGGTGTGCTAAAAGGCTCAATAATGGCTGTCTGGAGGGTGCTGCGTTGCAATCCCTTCAACGATGGCGGCTATGACCCTGTCCTCTAGGAGAAAATTCACCTCGATGAAACCGAAGTTTATGCTTTTTATGCTTGTGGCTGTTCTTGCCGCTGTTTTGCTAAGTGGCTGTTCAGGCCAGGGACTAAACAACAGTTGGCCGGGACTAGCCAGTGATGGCGAGATTGCTTATCTGGCATCCGGGCAATATTTGTACGCCATAAGGCTGAACGATGGCAAAGAAATCTGGCGCTATCCGGCCAAGTCCAGCAACAGCCTTCAGTTTATTGCGCAGCCGGTGATTGCACCTGATGGAACAATTGTCGTCGGTTCGGCTGGTTCGGACCATCGCCTGGTGGGGCTTGATCCAGCCAGCCTTAGCGGTGATACCGTTAAAACTCCCGCGGAAAAATGGACCTTCACTGAGGCCAAAAGCAGTTGGATCGCTGGCACTCTTATCCTGGACAATAAAGTTTTTGCTCCTAATTCTGATGGAGTATTGTACGTGCTCGATCTCCAGGATGGTTTTTCTTCCAAACCTGCTCTACAAAAGATTGACCTGGGTGGTGCGCTTTGGGCACAGCCGAGTACGGATGGGAATCTGGTCTACGTCTCCTCTGTGGATCATTTTCTGTACGCAATCGACCCGGTTACGTATGAATTTGCCTGGCCTGCCATCGATCTGGGCGGCGCGGCCCCTGGCACTCCGTTGGTTGGCCCGAATGGCGACCTGTATATCGGGTCATTTGCTTCTGAGGTCGTTAAAGTGGATCCCGCTACCGGGAAGGATACTCTCTTGACCAGCACGCAGGGCTGGGTTTGGGGTGGACCCGTGACCGATGGACAGAATATCTATTTCGGAGACCTGGAGGGGAATTTGTTTGCTGTGGACGCCGCCAGTGGGAACCAGTCCTGGTCTATCCAGCCCGATGGCCCGGTAGTTGGCAGTCCTTTGTTGACAAACGATGTCATTGTGTTTGCCACCGAGTCCGGCTCTGTATATGCTGTGGACACTGACGGAAAGATTGTCTGGCAGCGGGAGGTGGGCGGACAGATTTACACATCACCTGTTACCGGCGTTGACAGGATCATCGTCGCTCCTTTGCAAGCCGAATTTGCATTAGCAGTGCTCGATACCAGTGGGAACCAGGTTTGGACTTTCATACCTGAGAAATAAGGATTTGAAATATGTGGGATACCCTGATTATTCACCCCTTTACAAATTTGCTGTTGTGGATCTACTCCCTGATGGCAAACGTCCCGGGCGCATTTGGCTGGGCGATCATCCTGTTCACTATTGTCATCCGTGCTGTCACCTGGCCGTTGAACGCCCAACAACTGAAGGGCGCCCAGGCCATGCAGGAAATGCAAAATGACAAAGAGTGGCAGGCCATCCAGAAGAAATATGCCAAAGACAAAGAAAAGCTGGCGCAGGAACAGATGCGCGTTTATAAAGAAAAGGGCATTAACCCCTTTAGCTCCTGTTTGCCCACGCTGATCCAGTTCCCTATCATTATTGGTCTGTACCAGGCTATCATTCGCGCGCTTGCATCCGCGCCGCTTGGTTTGCTGCAACTGGCGCGTAGCGTATATCCCACTCTCAGTGCAGCGGCCCTCATTCCGCTCAATAGCCGTTTCCTGTGGATGGATCTGGGCCAACCCGAATCGATCCCGATTTTCGGCTTCAATTTTCCAACGCTGGCTGTTATCGTGGCGCTCACTACCTATATTCAATCCAAGTTGACCATGCCTGCCACTTCGAATCCCGGCGACCAATCCGCAATGATGGGCAAGACTATGAGCATTTACATGCCGCTCCTGCTGGGCTATTTCGCGCTCACCTTCGCTTCCGGTCTGTCGGTGTATTTCATCACCAGCAACCTGCTGGGTATATTACAGTATGCTATGCAGGGTAAAGCCAACTGGCGTAACCTGTTACCAGGCGGCGACAAGCAAACCGGCACCAAAGCCAAGGCCAAATAGGCTTTAAGGGAGGAAATCATGAACGAGAAACCAACGCTTGAGATTATCGCCCCCACTGTCGAGGAAGCCCTTGCGCAGGGCCTGGCACAGCTTGGCCTGCCCGCTGAGGCAGTCAGCATGGAAGTATTGGACGCTGGTACGAAAGGGTTGTTTGGATTGGGCGGACGCCAGGTGCGCGTGCGCCTGACAGTTAAATCGGATGAAGAGGTTACCTCCTCGGAGCCGACCCCTTCCGCCTCAAAACCGGACCGTGAGCCCTTCGATCAAACTAAGGGCAGGCCTGCTCCCGTTTCCCCGCTGCCATTGGGCAGGGCCTCGAAAGGGAAACCCGAGCCCAAGCCAAAAGAGCCCGCCCCGAGCCCTGTCCTTGAAGAAGGCGCTGGAACGGACGAGTTGCTTAACCTGGCCGAAGAGACCGTATCCAAACTGCTGTATCACATGAACTTGCAGGCGCAGGTTTCGGCCCATTATGAAGAAACCGACCGTGAGGATCGCCGCGCCATCCATGTGGACGTGCGCGGAGATGACCTGAGCATCCTGATCGGACGCCGTTCGGAGACATTGAACGCTTTCCAATATGTTGCCAGCTTGATGGTTGGCAAACAAGTACAGCAGTGGGTACAACTTGTGGTGGATGTGGAAGGCTACCGCAACCGCCGCGAACGCCAATTGCGCCAGATGGCTCGCCGCATGGCTGAGCAGGTTGTCAAGACTGGGCGCCGCCAGGTGCTGGAGCCTATGTCGGCCAATGAACGTCGCATCATCCACCTCGAATTGCGCGAGCACCCCGCTGTCACAACCGAAAGCGTAGGGGAAGAGCCACACCGGAAAGTTACCATCATCCCCAAAGATTCCTAATTTTGATTCAAAGGCCACCTTGCGAAGGTTACAAAACCTTCGCAAGTTTTTTTAAGACGGTATAATTCGTGCATGTATAACCTCGTCCCCTTGGAGCCGGTAGATTATTTGATCATCGGTCATATAACCCATGACCTGACCCCGTTGGGCCCGCGGCTGGGTGGGACGGCTGCATATTCTGCGCTCACAGCGCGGGCGCTTGGTATGCAAGTTGGCGTCGTTACAGCCAGTGGCGCAGAGGCTGATTTGGATGCCTTGCAGGATATCTTGGTTATATCTGCCCCGTCTGCACATAGCACTACATTTGAAAACATTTATTCCAAAAACGGTCGCAGACAGATATTGCATCACCGAGCGGAACAATTGTCATTTGACAGTGTGCCAGAAAGCTGGCGGAAAGCACCCATCATTCAGCTTGGCCCGGTTGCACGGGAAGTGGAAGCAATATTGCCTGATTCGTTTACTCCATCCTTGTTGGGGCTTACGCCGCAAGGTTGGCTGCGTGCCTGGGATGAATCCGGTCGGGTGATACACGCAGCTTGGGAATCCGCCGAGCAGGCTCTCGGTCGGGCTGGAGCCGTGGTGGTCAGCGTCGAAGATGTCGCTGGGGTTGAAGAGCAGATCGAGTTCATGGCGGCGCATACTCGCATCCTGGTTGTCACCGAAGCAGCGGCTGGCGCTCGTCTTTACTGGCATGGCGACCAACGCCGATTCCGCGCTCCTGCGGTGCAG
Source organism: Anaerolineales bacterium (assembly GCA_016928525.1). The sequence continues at coordinate 18,590 of JAFGKO010000166.1, forward strand.
GAAATAGATGCCACAGGCGCGGGCGATATTTTTGCGGCAGCTTTTTTCATCCGGTTGCTGGCTACCCGTGACCCGTGGGAGGCGGCCCGCTTTGCAACACATCTATCAGCACACTCTGTGACACGCTCAGGGTTGAAAGGTGTCCCGACCGCTGAGGAAATCCAAGCCTGTATGGTGGAGGTTTTTTAGTTTATGGGAAGGATTTATACGCTTGTCAATCAAAAAGGTGGGGTGGGGAAGACAACCACGGCTATTAATCTGGGATCTTATCTGGCATATTTTGGCCAGCGTGTTTTAATTGTAGACCTTGACCCACAGGCAAATGCTACCTCTTGCCTGGGTGTGGATAAGCACAATGTCCAGGGCAGCACCTATGATGCCATGCTCGGCTCGACCCCGGCCAGTTCATTAGTGCTCTATAATGAGCGTCTGAAACTGGCTTTGCTGCCTTCTTCTCCAGCGTTGGCCGGTGCAGAAGTGGAACTGGTGAATTTGCCCAGGCGCGAGGCGCGCTTGAAGCAGGCTATCTCTTCGCTGGCAGAGCGCTATGATTATGTGTTGATTGATTGCCCGCCCTCGCTCGGCTTGTTGACGGTAAACGGACTGATTGCAGCTCGCGATGGAGTCATTATCCCGGTGCAATGTGAATATTTGGCTCTGGAAGGTTTAGGCCAGCTCACACAGACTTTACAGCTTGTTCGCTCCGGTCTGTTCCCCGAACTCAAGGTGCGTGGTGTAGTACTGACCATGTTCGATATTCGCACCAGGCTCTCCACAGACGTGGTGACAGAAGTCAACCGCCACTTCCCGGAACAGGCTTTTAAATCGGTGGTGCCGCGCAGCATTCGCCTGGCGGAGGCGCCTTCCTATGGCTTGCCGGTCTCGGACTATGCACCCCGTTCGAGCGGTGCGCGAGCTTACGAAGGACTGGCGCGTGAAGTGCTTGCAGGGGACGGGGTTCAGATCCCAGTAGTGGATTGATCATTGCTAATGCTTTTTGTAGATAGGTAAGGAGTAACGCATGCCTCAGCGTTCTGGTCTTGGCAAAGGATTGGATGCCCTCATCCCCTCCACACCTGCTTTGCAACAAACCGCAGTGGGTGAGGGGGGTGTCTCACAACTTCCGGTGGATGTAATCCTTCGCAACCCTCGGCAACCCCGCAACCAGTTCGATGCGAAAGACTTGGAGGAGCTGACTGCTTCCATCCGCGAACATGGCATTATCCAGCCGTTGATTGTTTCGCCAGGGACAGGCGGGATCTACACACTGATTGCCGGGGAACGCCGCTTGGAAGCAGCCAAGCAGGCGGGATTGCGTACCGTACCGGCCATCTTACGTCAGGCCAGCGACCGCGAATTGCTTGAACTGGCGTTGATTGAGAATATCCAGCGCGCAGAGCTGAATCCGCTGGAAGAAGCGGAAGCCTATCGCCAATTGACCGAGGATTTCGGTCTTTCTCACGAGGAAGTTGCCTCGCGAGTGGGGAAGAGTCGCCCGGCTGTAAGCAATACCCTGCGCTTATTACAACTGTCTGATACCGTTAAGAAAACTCTCGTCGCGAGCTATGCTCACACAGATGAAGATGATCAGGATATCGAGCAACAGAATGAAAGTAAATTCCGTTTGAGCGAAGGACATGCGCGTGCCCTGCTGCGCTTATCAACGTATCAGGCACAAGATGCGGCCTTGAAATCAGTGGAAGCAGGCAGGCTCAATGTCCGTCAGACAGAGGCACTCGTGAAGAGATTGGGTGGAGAAAAACCCCCATTGGTCCCGAAGAAAGCCCCACCTCCCGAAGTGATCGAACTGGAGGAACGCCTGCGAACCAGCCTGGGCACCAAAGTCATTATGCGGCATGGCAAAAAAGGCGGCACGGTCACTATTCATTATTACTCTGATGAAGAGCTGGATACTTTGCTGAATAGATTGTTGTAATAAGTAGGGGTAGGTTTCGAACCTGCCCCTATGGTATTTCTATATGGAAATCCTTTACAACGCGCGTATCTATACCCTCGAAAACTCTCAGCTGATAGCTTCTGCCATCGCAATCGAGTACGGGCGCATTGTAGCGGTTGGTGAAACGGCTGAATTGTTTTCTGGGTTTGACCGAGCGGAGAAACGAGATATGGGCGGGCGAATCATCCTGCCCGGCCTGACCGATGCGCATCTGCATCTCGAACAGTATGCTCTATCCTTGCAAAAAATTGATTGCGAAACCGACACGCTGGACGAATGTTTACGACGCGTCGAAGAACGTGTCCGTTCCGCCAAACCTGGCGAGTGGATCTTGGGTCATGGCTGGAACCAAAATAATTGGGGGCAATGGCCCACTGCCACCGGCCTGGACAAAATTGCACCCAATAACCCCGTTTATCTCACAGCAAAATCTTTGCACGCGGCCTGGGCCAACTCCGCGGCTTTGAAGAAAGCAGGCCTCACATCCAGTTCCCCTGACCCTGTGAATGGGCAGCTCCAGCGTGATGCAGATGGTCAGCTCACCGGCATTCTGCTTGAAACGGCCATGGAACTGGTCGGTAAGATCATCCCGGCGCCAAGTGTAGAGGCTATTGCTGAGGCCATTGAGCAAGCTCAGCCGATTCTATTGCGTACAGGGCTTACTGGCGTTCACGATTTCGACCGTCGTAACTGCTTCATGGCTCTCCAGCAGCTTCATTCAAGCGGCAAGCTGAAATTGCGCGTTACGAAAAGCATCCCGCTCGATGACCTTGATCATGCCGTTGAACTTGGCCTGCGCACTGGCTTCGGTGATGACTGGCTGCGTATTGGTTCGGTCAAGGCCTTTATGGATGGTGCTCTGGGTCCGCGCACGGCGGCCATGTTTCAACCCTACTTGAATGAGCCGGAGAATCGCGGTATTCTGAATATGGATGCCGAAGAACTATTCGAAGCTGGTCGCAAAGCTGTGGAAGTGGGACTCAGCTTGGCAGTCCATGCCATTGGAGACCGCGCCAACCACGAAGTACTGGACGCCTACGAACAACTGCGTCGCTTCGAACGGGACCGCAGCCTGCCTCCGTTAAGGCATCGTATCGAACATGTCCAGGTAATCCACCCCGATGACGCTGGTCGGTTGGCTGAACTTGGGATTATCGCCTCCATGCAACCTGTCCATGCGACTTCTGACATGTATATGGCCGACCAGTATTGGGGTGAGCGTGCGGCGCTTTCCTATGCTTGGGGCACCCAGTTGCAGCAAGGCGCACAACTGGTCTTCGGCTCCGATGCGCCCGTGGAATCCCCCAATCCCTTCTGGGGATTGCACGCAGCGGTTACCCGTCAGCGCGCAGATGGTTCACCTGGCATCGATGGCTGGTATCCTGCGCAACGCCTGTCTATGCAACAGGCAATTGAGGGATATACGTTGGGTGCAGCCTATGCCGCAGGGATGGAAGAACGTTTGGGTAAACTTGCCCCCGGCTACCTGGCGGATTTAATTGTCTTAGCGCAAGACCCATTTGTTATTTCACCGGTTGATGTGCTGGAAATGGAATCTTCAGCAACGATGGTTAGCGGCGAATGGGTTTGGCAATCTTAGGGAGAAAATATGGAACAACGAACACAACTTACCCCTGAAATGCTTGTCCCCCGCCTGGGTGAATATCTGGTGCAGCGCGAATTCATCACTGATATCGATTTGCAAAAGGCGCTTGCTTATCAGCAGGAACAAATGGCGAACAGTCAAACCTACTTGCTGGGACAGGCATTGATCGATTTGAAATTGATCGATCGCGCCATCCTCGATCAGGCGGTCACTGAGCAGATCATCCAACTTCGCTCGGCCTTACAGGCAGCCAACCGCAACCTGGAGCGTCGTGTGCAAGAGCGCACGGCAGAGTTACAAAAAGCGCTGGAACGACTATCAGAGCTAAGCCAGATGAAAGCGAATTTTGTCAGCAATGTTTCGCACGAATTGCGCACACCCTTGACGCACGTTAAAGGTTATCTGGAGTTGCTGGTCACAGAATCTCTGGGCTCTGTAACAGAGGAGCAACGCCATGCCCTTCTTGTGAGCCAGAAGTCAGCCGCTCGTCTGGAGGAGATGATCGACGATCTGATCATGTTCTCATTGACATCCAAAGGCGAACTCAGTATCAAGCAGGAAGCAGTGGACATTCGCCGGCTGGCCAATCTGGCAATCAAAGCCGCTGCTGAAAAGGCGGCAACCCGGGATGTTACAGTTCACTCTGTGATCGATGATAATATTCCTTTTGTCCAGGCGGATTCGCAGAAGATCTCTTGGGTGCTCTCCCAGCTTTTCGATAACGGAATCAAGTTTACGCCCGCCGGCGGACGCGTTGTCCTGAGTGTCCAGAGAGAAGCAGACAATCTGGTTATGATTTCCGTAACCGATACCGGTATTGGAATCCCGCCGGCACAGGTCGCTGAGATTTTCGAACCTTTTCATCAGCTGGATGAAACATCTACCAGACACTATGGTGGTGCAGGCCTGGGGTTGTCGCTGGTGAGACAAATTGTAGAAGCGCATGGCTCGATGATCGATGTACAGTCAACCGAGGGACATGGAACAACGTTTCGTTTTCCTCTGCTGGCCGTTGAATCATAAGGAATCAGGCTGAAAATGTCCGACTCGCAACTTGACCCAAGAACGCTGGCATACATTCAAAACCTTGTTCAAGCTGCCAGCATGACAGATGATTGGAAGGGTGGCCTGGATAAATTACTGATTGCTTTGCGTAATGAATTTGTCTTTGATAATGTTGTCATTTATGTGGTAGATCCGGCCACGCTGAGTCTGGAAGTTGAATATGCTCGCGCCGTAGGTCGCGGTAAAGCTGCTGAGGCGGATGCGGCCTGGGGGGAGAGTCTGGCCAACCTGGTGCTGGCAAGAGAAAGCATGATCGTTCAGGATCCTGTTGAGGGAGCCACTGAAAGGCTGTCTCAAGCTTATCTGTTGGGTTTACCCCTCTATGACGGTTCAAAAGCAATGGGGGTAATGATTTTTGTTCGTTTTGGTGGGCCTGCTTATAAAGATACCAAAATACCATTGGCAATTGTGGCGGGGAGTTGGGCTTCTGCCCTCTTGAACCGCAAGGCCCATAAAGAAACGCAGCAACAATTGGATGCTTTGCGCCAGAAAGTGCAGTTACAGGATGATTTTCTCGCCACTATTTCGCATGAGTTGCGTACCCCTCTCGGTTTTATCAAAGGATATTCCACAACCTTGCTTCGTTCAGATATAACCTGGGATAGCGAAGTTAGTAAAGAATTCCTGACGATTATTGATGAGGAAGCAGACCGATTGGCACAGTTGATTGATAATATTCTTGAGTCGGCCAAATTGCAAAGTCGATCTGTTCAACTGAACGTTCAGCCGTTGCGCCTTGATGCTTTAATCCGCGATGTGGTCATTCGTGTTCGTACACGGCACAAGGATCTTGATGTGGATCTTCAACTTGAAGCGGTCCCTCCTATTCAAGGAGACAACGTTCGTTTAACTCAAGTGTTTGAGAACTTGTTCAGCAATGCCGTCAAGTATGCTGAGGGGGCAAAAATTAGTGTCGTTGCCAAACCGGTCGGCGACTCACTGTTAGTTACTTTTTCCGATCAAGGACCGGGTATCCCACGGGCTTATTTACCTTATATCTTTGAACGTTTTTATCGTGTACCAGGTGATCGTTCTAATACTGGCAGTGGGTTAGGGTTATACATTTGCAATCAAATCATTATGGCTCATCGTGGTAAGATTTGGGTAGAGTCTGAATTAAATCAAGGTACTACTTTCTATATTCAGTTGCCAATCGAATCGATGTTTTGATTTTTCTTGTTGCAAAAAGGAGTGTCTGAATGTCCAAACGAATTCTCATTGTGGATGATGAACCTCGTTACCTGCGGTTGCTAGAAGCCAACCTGCGTACGGAGGGATATGAAGTAGCTACTGCACAGGACGGTGTACAGGCAATAGACACGTTCTCTTCCCAACCTATTGATCTTATTTTGTTGGATATTATGATGCCTCGTATGGATGGGTTTTCCACCTGTCAGCGCATCCGAGAATATTCAAACGTACCCATTATCATGCTGACTGCGAAAGGTGAAGAACAAGATCGCGTTCGCGGTCTGGACCTCGGGGCGGACGACTATCTTGTCAAACCTTTCTCAGCGACAGAATTGCTCGCGCGAGTCCGCGCTGTATTGCGGCGCAGCCAGCTTCCTACGGAAACCGGGCAAACACGTTTTTTCACGCATGGCGACCTTAAAATTGATTTTGCACGTGCAGAAGTCTGGCGCGCTGAACATGCCGTCTCTCTCTCAGCGACTGAATACCGCCTGTTGTTACAGTTTGCACACAATGTTGGCAATATCCTTACTTCTGAAGAGCTGTTGACTGGTGTCTGGGGACCAGAATACAAATTAGAAAAAGAAATTCTGTGGGTTAGCATTGCTCGTCTGCGGCAGAAGTTGGAAGAGGACCCACATGCTCCCAAACACATTGTCACTCGTTCAGGATTAGGATATCTGATGCCGCCTATTGAATCTTGATAATGGAGCCTTCTGTGTCAGGTCAAACAATACTTATTGTTGATACGGATACTGCCAGTCTGAAATACCTTGTTCGTATGCTTCAAGAACAAGGTTATTCTGTCTTGGGTGCCGGCCTGGGTAAAGAAGGACTGATTATTGTCTGGCGTGACCGCCCTGATTTGATCATATTTGATCCGGTTTTAAAAGATATTTCCTCGGAAGAATTCGTACAGAAAATACGCCACGACCCACGCAGCGCCAACGTACCGATTCTGGCCTTCAGCAGTGACGCTAACCCGGAAAAGAAAAATGCTTGTTTACAAGCCGGTTGTAATCATTATGTTGCCAAGTCTGGTGAAGCCGTTGCTACTTTGCCTGATGTTATCTCTGGTCTGTTGGGGAAAAAACAGGTAGACGCAAGAGGGAGACAGGAAGAAGTAAAAGAGGGCGGTTATTTGATTGTTTTCCTGAGCGCGAAAGGCGGTACAGGCACATCCTCTTTGTGCGCTAACTACGCAATGACGCTACACAACAACAAACCTGAAGCAGATGTGGTAGTGATGGACCTGGTGTTGCCAATTGGTTCTATCGCTCATATTGTCGGCTACGATGGCGATGTAGACCTGGTTTCTGTTTCAGAGATGCCGCTTGCCGAAACAACGGGAGAATATTTCCATGAACATCTGCCAGAAATGGAGCAGTGGGGATTTCAGTTATTGCCCGGTGCGAATGACCCTGAACGCGCCAATAACCTTCAGGTAAACCGCATCCCAGAAATACTCAAGGCGCTTCGAACGGCCTACGATTATATAGTGATCGACTTAGGACGTTCCTTGTCTCGAATAGGCTTGCCGATTATCCAACAGGCAGACCTTTTGGTGCTTACGGTGAGTACAGATCAGAGTACCATTACCCTCACCAAGGAGGTCTGGGATTATCTGCAGACAAAGGGTATAGAATCTAAGAAGGTATTTGCTATATTGAATCGTGCTGTTGGCCTGGAAGGATTGACCAAGGCGGAAGCTGAGGAGATCATTGGCCTGCCAATTCAGACTGTTATCCCGTATATGGGGAGTAATTTTGCCCTGGCAAACAACTTGAATCAACCCATTATTACAAAGTATCCTGAGGACACTACGGCAATCGTTCTCAAGGATACAGCCAACAATATGATCAATCTCGCAAACAAATTGCGAAGCAGATAGTTACTGACGCGATAAAGTTGTTGTTTACTATGAACGAATAAAGTGAGGATGATATGACTTTTGAATATGATGAGAAGGGAAAGGTTTTTACAGATGTTGTCCCAAAGGTGGCTATTCCCGCCGTAGTGCAGACGACCCAGCAGATGATTCGCGGGAATGTACACGTCCATCGTGATAAGAGATTGAAAGACGAATTGGATCGCGACGAACTTTTTCTGGCTATGACAGATGTAAGCATAATCGGGGCCGATGGTCAGGTGATTTACGAGTCCCGCTTTCTGGCTGTACGTCGCGCCCAAATCGTCTGGGTAATGCCTGCCCATGACGCGCAGGAGGCTGGCGAACAATGACAACCCTCGCTTCTGCTGGCGGTGCATCTCGCCTCACAGGCCAGGATATCATCCGCCTCAAAAAATACCTGGTTGATAACATTTCGCGCGCAATCGAGGCGGAGGGAATTACTGCCGAGCAGCGTAGTGATTTCATCAAGGAAGGTATTGAGGAAGTGTATGCGCAAGCAAATCTCAAGCTGCCGCAAGATGTCCGCAATATGATATTTAAGGAAGTGTTGAATGATTTGCTCGGGTACGGACCGATCCAGCCGTTGTTAGATGATCCCGATGTCTCGGAAGTGATGGTAAACGGTCCAAAGAAAGTGTATGTTGAAAAGAAAGGGCAATTGACTAAAACAAGCGTTGCGTTTGATGATAATAACCATGTTTTGCAGGTCATTGACCGTATCATCCTCCCGCTTGGTCGTCGCATAGATCCAGATAGCCCCACCGTTGATGCCCGTTTGCCAGATGGTTCACGCGTCAACGCCGTTGTGCCTCCCGTTGCCATCGATGGGCCATCTATCACGATCCGTAAATTTAGCAAGGACAAGCTCGGTATTGGCGACCTGATCAATTTTGGTTCCATGACTGAGAAAATGGGTGAATTTTTACGAGCTTGTGTCTTGGCGCATTTAAACGTCATAATATCTGGAGGAACCGGTTCGGGTAAGACTACCTTGTTGAACGTGCTTTCCAGCTTCATTCCGGAAGAGGAGCGCATTGTTACGATCGAGGATGCGGCGGAATTGCAACTTCAACAGGATCATATCGTTCGGCTGGAAACTAAGTCCCCGAATCTGGACGGGAGAGGCGCTGTGAGCATCCGCGATTTGGTGCGCAATTCCTTGCGTATGCGCCCCGACCGTATTGTAGTAGGCGAAGTGCGCGGAGGCGAAGCGCTTGACATGTTGCAGGCCATGAATACAGGCCACGACGGTTCTCTAACAACCCTGCACGCCAATACGCCGCGCGACGCGCTCTCGCGCTTGGAGACTTTGGTTCTGATGGCAGGCATGGATTTGCCCCTCAAAGTCGTCCGGCAGCAAATTGCTTCGGCAGTCGATTTGATCGTTCAGCAGACACGCCTCACGGATGGCTCCCGTAAAGTGACTTCGATCACTGAAGTAGCGGGGATGGAAGGCGATACCGTGGTGCTTACTGATGTTTTCAAGTTCGAGCAAACCGGTGTGACAACTGAAGGCAAGGTTTTGGGTGATCTCAAGCCAACCGGTATTCGCCCGATTTTCTCACCGCGTCTGGAGGCAGCCGGGTTCAAATTGGGTGCTGAGGTTTTCGGAGCCAATGTTGCTGAGATGTTGGGAAGAGGGCAACGACGCTGAAGCAAGCGAAAATGGTTCTCTGCTATAATCGTGAAAACCATTCTTTTGGACGCTCGCAAAGAGAATGTTGAGGAATTATGGATATGCAAGCCCAGATCACTTTACGTGCAAAGAAACTAGGTATCTTAATCCGGGATGCACGGCTGGCTTCGCGCCGCAGCACCAAAGAATGCGCCGAAGCCATCTATGTGACCAATGGTGTTTTCAAAGCCTATGAGGAGGGACGGAAAGCACCCTCCCTGCCTGAATTGGAAACGCTGGTCTACTATCTTGAACTGCCCATTAATCATTTCTGGAGCAGCGAAGCGCTTTCTGATGACCCTGCACGCATCAATGCGTTGGATCTGCCTCGCCTGACCGGACTGCGCCATCGCATGATCGGCGCACTTCTGCGCCAGGAACGCATGAATGCCAGCTTATCTATGAAATCTGTGGCTGAACAGACTGGCATTTCTTCTAGTCGCTTGAAACGGTATGAGTTGGGGGAACGTGCTATCCCATTACCTGAGCTGGAGGTCATTCTCAAGGTGTTGGGCGGGCGGATCGAGACATTTTTTGATCAGGGTGGGCCGGTCGGCCAATGGATGACACAACAAAAAGCGATCCAACAGTTTTTGGATATGCCGCTCGAACTCCAGACTTTTGTCTGTCAGCCGATCAACCGGCCGTATCTCGACCTGGCGCGTAAGCTCAGTGAAATGTCCACCGATAAGCTGCGTTCAGTCGCCGAGGACTTACTTGATATCACACTCTGAGATTAAGAGCTACAACTATGACTATTGAGCCACAACAGCTTGCTGAACAGGGAAAACAGGCATTTGCTGCCAAAAAATTTGAACAGGCTGCCACCACGTTCATGGAGGCCGCTGTGGCCTATGAAACGCTGGATGATTTGCTGAACGCAGCTGAGATGAAAAACAACCTGAGTGTGGCCCTGTTGCAAGCTGGCAAGGCAAAAGAAGCCTACGAAGCCGCCGCAGGCACGGAAGAAGTGTTTGCCCAGTCAGGGGATATAAAACGCCAGGCAATGGCCTTTGGTAACCAGGCGGCGGCCTTGGAAGCCCTTAAAAAGCTCGATGAGGCTCTAGAAGCTTACGAGCGTTCGGCGGCCCTGTTTGCTGAGGTGGGTGAGGGTGACCTGCGCTCGATGGTATTACAATCAGCGGCTGCTCTCAAGTTGAAACGCGGCAAGATGGTGGATTCAGCACTCTCGATGATCGGCTCGGTCGAATCGACTCAAAAACCCAATCTGTTGCAAAGATTCTTGAAATTTTTATTACGCATAAAACCATGATCGCGGTTAGCCTCCAGGTTCGTCCAGCAGTCCCACAGGATCAGCATCAGATTGCCAACTTGATGTTCTTTGAATCACAAGTGCATCGCCACTTGGACTGGCGTGCTCCGCTGGAATGGCTGGGCTTTCCCTGTTACTGGGTGGTAGAGGAGGCTGGACGAGTTCTGGCGGTATTGGCTTGTCCGCAAGATCCTCCTGGAGTGGCCTGGGTGCGCCTGTTTGCGTATTCGAAGCAGCTATCTTTGAATGAGGCTTGGGGTGCACTTTGGGGGGCTGCCCAAAGGGAAATCGAAAAGCAGGGTGGCGCAACCGTGGCTCTGATAGCCATGCAGCAATGGTTGAGCAATTTGCTTTCCAAAGATGATTTTACTCATACGCAAAACATTGTCATGCTGGAATGGAAGGGCACGGATGTTCCTGAAGCGCCAGTTCCAGAGGGTGTAGCTGTCCGCAATATGCAGCCTGATGATTTGCCCAAAGTGGCCGAGTTGGATGCAGCGGCCTTCAAGCCGCTCTGGAGGAATACGCTGGATGCCTTGGAAAGAGCCCTACCACAGGCGACCTCTGCGATAGTCGCGGAAGATGCGCAGGGGTTGGTCGGGTACCAGATCAGTACCGCGAATCCGTTCGGGGCTCACCTCGCCAGGCTTGCGGTCCGGCCTGATGCGCAGAGACGAGGGGTAGGCTCCTCGATTGTCACCGATTTGATCTATCGCCTGAAAAACAAAGCGGTTGCTCGTCTGACTGTTAATACCCAGAGCGATAACCTCGCTTCACTGGCTTTGTACGATAAGATGGGGTTTGTTGTGACGGGCGAGAAATTCCCAGTATATTGTTACCAGGTTTTGCCTTCTTGCTAAGGAGGTTGCCATGGCAAGAGAAGATGCGGTCATTGTCAATGCATTGGTGCGGCAAGCGTTAATTTCTGCTCAGGAAGTAATGGGGGAAAATGGTCTCAACACAGTTTTGCGTACAAGTGGGCTGGAGCGATTCATTGGCAACTTCCCGCCGAATGATTTAAACCCTGCTATTCAGACTTCTGATTACGCTCGCTTGAACGAGGCCATCGAAGAGTTTTATGGGCGCGGCGGGCGTGGCATGTTGCGCCGTGTCGGCAAGGCCTCTTTCCAGTACGCGGTCCGTGAACAGGCGGCTTTGCTCGGGATTGCAGGCGTGGCTTTGAAATTATTACCTACCAAACAACGCATTAAGTTTATTTTAAATGCGCTGGTGAATGCGCTGAAAAAATCCAACCCCCAGGTGGAAGCCTGGGTGGAAGAAGTTAATGATACTTATGCCTACTGTGATGCTTCCTGCGCTATCTGTCATGGCCGAACGAGTACGGAATCTATCTGTCATCTTTATATTGGTTCTATTGGTGAGGCAGTAAAGTGGGCAACTGGTCATGAGTTCGAGATTGTCGAGACTCATTGTACGGCAAAAGGCGATCCACATTGTCGCTTTGAAGTCCGAGAATTGCAGACATGAACGAACGAACACTGTCCAGTCGTTTTTTGCACCAGTTTGTCGAGACGATTGCCAGCGAGTTGGGACAGGAAACTCTGTCCACAGTTTTGGAGAAAGCCGGCTTTCCGCCTGATTGGTCAGATCCGGCGCATTGGGGAAACTTGAGCGCTACAACTGCAACTGAAGCTTATGCCGGTTTGCAAAAAGCCGTACGTACGTACTATGGTCGCGGAGCGCGCGGTATCTTGATGCGAGTGGGGAGCAATCTTTGGCCTCGCTTGCTGGAAGATGCTCCCCTGGCTTTGAAAGCGCAATCCAAACTTTTACATGGACTGCCCGTGACTGCGCGCCGTAAAACAACCCTGGAGTTGTTGTCCAGTTTGCTGGGTAATCACCGAGGCGACGTTTCGGTTCATACGCTGGACCTGGACTTGCTCCTGGTCGATCGTGCCAGCCCTGGTACCGTAGGACAAAGCGAGACAGAACGAATATGTTTCGTGACCCTGGGGCTGTTGCGGGAATGTTTATTTTGGGCGACAGGTCAGGAGCACGACATCAACGAGACTTCCTGCTATGCAAATGGCGAGGAAGTATGCGAATTCAAAATCTCTATCGGAGGGTAGTTGGGATGAAAACGAGGGATTGGGGTTGGGAAAGTAGAGATGGACTGAAAATGTACGCCCAAAGTTGGGAACCAGAGGAATTTCCTAAGGCAGTTGTGTGCCTTGTGCACGGCTTGGGAGAACATTCCGGTCGTTACGCTCATGTAGGTAAGGCTTTTGTAGATGCCGGTTTTGCCTTGATCAGCTTTGATCTGCGAGGACATGGAAAATCAAGTGGCCCACGTGGGCATATTTCATCCTTTGATGTTTTTATGGATGATATCGAGGTTTTTCAGAAGCAAGTGGATAACCATTTTGGGAATCTTCCCCAATTTTTATACGGACATAGTCTAGGGGGGATTCTGGTGCTCAACTATGTTTTAAGGCGCAAACCTGGTTTCAAAGGCGTGATTTCCACAGGAGCCGGACTGCGCACATCACTTGAAGAGCAGACGTCTAAGGTCATGATGGCTCGGGTATTAGGTACACTAATGCCTGGTGTTGCCATCCCCAGCGGATTAGATCCAACAACAATTAGCCGCAGCACAGAAGTAGTTGATGCTTACGTCAACGATCCGCTGGTGCACGACAAGATGACGCTTGGATTTGGAAAGATCATGCTATCTGTGCTTCCCTGGACATTCGAGCATGCACATGAGTTTTCATTGCCATTGTTGATCATGCACGGAAAGGATGATAAATTAGGGTATCCAAGAGGTAGTGAAGAATTTGCCAGCCATGTAAAGCAAAATTGCACCCTCAAGTTGTGGGATGGCCTGTTTCACGAAATTCACAACGAGCCGGAGCAGGAGGAAGTCTTTGCTTTCATGATTAATTGGATGAACACCCAGCTTAAAAAGAAATAGGATTTTATCCGCTTTACCAAACAAACCTCCTTCGGTGTGGCGCAGTTCCCTTTCTATGCCGGAGTTACGCAGTTGAATTGGAGAGGCCGAAAATAGGGGATGCGAGCGTTGCGCGCACCCCCTATTTTCGGCACCTTTTCGCAAACTGCGTAGGTCCTACTATAATCAAAATTGTTGAGGAGATGATAGATGAGTCCTGAAAAGATGATGAGTAAGCGCCAGACAATACGCGCCAAGCGTCAGCGTCAGGCGCGCATGCAACGCTTAGGCATGATCGGTATTATTGTCCTAGGGGCATTGTTGGTTGCGGCTGCATTGATTTTTCCTAACTTCCGTACAAACACGGAGTTCACCTCTCGGCCCAATGCCAACGATAATGTCATGGGTGACCCTGAAGCCCCGATTACAATCACGGAATATTCGGATTACAGATGTAGCCATTGTGGTTCGTTTGTCTTTGAGACCGAACCTTTGCTGATTGAAGACTATATCGAAACTGGATTCGTAAAATTTGTATATCGTTCTATGGGCGGTTGGATTAGTGAGCAATCCCTGCTTGCCGCTGAAGCCACTTACTGTGCGGGTGAAGAGAACAAATTTTGGGAATATCATGACATCCTCTTTGCCAATCAGGGGGCCAGTTTGGATATGACAAATTTTATGGCCTGGGCTGGCCTCATCGGGCTTGACGAGGATGCTTTTCGTGAGTGTATGGATGAGAGACGCTATCAAGCCCGTGCCGACCAGGATGCCCAAGATGGGAATGCGCTCGGCGTACAAGGTACACCGACGTTCTTTCTCACCTACAGCGTAGGTGGTGTAGAGCAGACACGTGTTATTGAGGGTGCCCAGCCCTTTGAAGCTTTCCAACGAGAAATTGATGCCGCCCTGGCTGAAATGGGAACCCAGTAGCCGTCGTAAGTATTCGGTAACAGATAAGAGGATATGGCTTGCCAGGCCATATCCTCTTATGTTTGTATCCCGCCAAATACAAATTCCTGATTAGTGGATGAACTCCCAGCTTAAAAAGAGATAAGATTTCATGCCCTATACTGGACAAATATCCCTCAACATGGCAAAATTCCTTTTCTGTATTCGAAATTGATTGAGGAGACGAAAGATGAGTCCTGAAAAGGCAATGAGCAAACGCCAGGCAATGCGCGCCAAGCGTGAACGCCAGGCGCGCGTGCAGCAACTGGGCATAATCGGTATTATTGTTGTAGGGGCATTACTGGTTGCGGCTGCATTGATTTATCCAAGCCTGAGGCCGGTCGGAGAGGTGTTTGCAGCGAACTCTGGTGAACGCCCAATGGTCAACGATAATGCCATGGGCGACCCAAATGCGCCGATAAAAGTCGAAGAGTTCTCGGACTACCAATGTCCGTTCTGTGCCAGATTTTCCGAGGAGACCGAAGGCCAGATTGTGGAGGAGTATGTAGCTGCCGGAAAGGTTTACTTTGTCTATCGTTCGTTTGGCAATTTCATCGGCCCAGAATCCCAGGCGGCCGCCGAAGCGGCGTATTGCGCCGGTGACCAGGACAAATACTGGGAGTACCATGATATCCTGTTCGCCAATCAAACTGGGGAAAACGTGGGCGCTTACTCCGACCGTCGCTTGCAGGCTTTTGCCGAATCGCTTTCGCTGGATATAGATGCCTTCAACTCCTGTTTCAAAGGCGGCAAATATGCTGACCGGGTCGAGCAGGATTATCAGGATGGCGCTGCCGCAGGCGTGACCGGTACCCCAGCCTTTTTGATTACCTATACGGTTAACGGTGAAGAAAAACAACGCTTCATTGCTGGCGCTTACCCCTTCAGTGAATTCCAGACTCAATTCGATGAAGCTCTGGCTGAGATGGGAATCCAGTAAGCTGTTGTAAGTACTCTGTGACAACGAAGAGGACATGGCTTGCCGGGCCACGTCCTCTTTTTATGCGCGCAGGTTAAATTTCACACAATTGGCGGGTCAACAGTCAGTGCGAGCAGGAATCCTTTGCCGAATTTAGACATTTGCAACTTTGCTGAGGATTTCCCAGATGCTCTCGACCCAGTCAAGATGTTCTGGCTTCATCAAGCATGAGCGCAAGCATGTGACGTATGGCTGGTCGAAATCCACATCAGGCCACTTGTTGTTAAGCAGTGAGCTGGGATACTTGAACGTAGCCAGATGCAAGTTTTCTTCCGCCGCAGCGTTGAAGATCTGTTCAGAGCGTTCTGAAATCTGGCTGCCGCTGATACCATCTGGTGCCCACACTACAATATCCAATTCCGGCGGGAAAATTGTCCTGAAGCGCGCGTCGGAGGCTATTTTCTCGTGTAGCACCAACGCAGCCCTACGTCCATTGGATAAACCGACCGCAAAGTCTCCGCCTCTTTTCATAGGCAACAGTTTTTGGGTCGCCCAAAGGGCAACAGCGGACGCGCCCGCTCGGGAGCACTCCAGGCTGATTTCACCCAGGTGGAGTTCTGACGAGGTGAAATACGTATAGGGGGATTCGTGTTTGTAATATTTGCCTACACCCGGATCACGATAGAGCACGCAACCGCAACCGTAAGGTTGTAAACCGTGTTTGTGCGGGTCGACCACAATCGAGTCCACCTCGACGAGATGGTCATAGACATCGCGGGCGTACGGCTCCAGGTTATCAGCCAGGATGAAGTAGCCGCCATAGGCTGCATCGGCATGTAAACGAAAACCATACTGCTCCCTTAGCTTAAGGATTTCAAGCAGTGGATCGACCGAACCTGTGCCTGTTGTGCCTATGGTGGCAACGACCGTCCCAACATCGCCGGCAGCAAGCATTTTTCTCAACGCATCGACATCCATCCTCGCTCTATCGTCACAAGGGATGGAGTGGAAATCTAATCCAAGCACATCAGAGATGCGCTTATGAGTGTAGTGTGCCTGTTCCGATGCAATCACTTTCTTGCCAGGGCTCAATTGACCGGATATCCATAGTGCTTCCATATTTGCCATGGTTCCCCCGCCGGTCAGATGTCCCAGGGGACTCTCCCAACCAAACAGCTTTGCAATTTCAGCCACGGCTTCTTTCTCAAGATGCGAGCTCGCTAGCCCGCCGTCAAGGGCATGATTGTTGGGATTGAGCCAGAGCGCCAGCATATAAGCAACACGCGCAATCGGATGCGGGGGCTTCAGCATCTGACCAGCATAGTAGGGATGAAAGTAGGGATAATTATTTTGCATCTTCTCCGCAACTTGCAACATGACGGCTTCCATCGCCTCGATATCAAAGTTTTGTTCGACAGCAGGCAATGATTCAAATCCATCTTCCAGCCTGGCCAGCGCCTTTTCCAAAATTTTGAGCGTGTCTTTTTCAAACATCCCGTTTTCTCCTTTGCGAGCAAGTGTAACCAAAAGAAGTTCGAGCGTTTCTTAGAGCCAGAACGTTCCACAGGTTACCGATTGGCATCCAAATTGCGCCGCGTTGGTTCCGGCATTATTGCCCCAATAATTTCAAAATCCACACGATAAGAGGCGCAATCACCAGCGCAGGTAGGAAATTGCCGGTACGGATTTTCTTGATTTCCAACAGATTGCTGATGGCCAGCCCAATCAGGATCACACCGCCCGTGGCTGTCAACTCATTCACATAGGGTGTAATGAATTCTTTCACCATCTCCGGGGAAATTTGAAGGGTAAGCAAAGATGCCAGTTGGGCAGTGATAAGACTGATGCCGCCCTGGAAGAATAAAATAACCAGTGTGGAAAATAGCACACCCACACCAAATGAAGACGCAAATGCCATCGCGGCAAAACCATCTAAAATGGATTTCACCGCCAGCATAGTATAGTTTCCTTCCAGCCCGTCCTGGATGGCGCCCAGGATGGCCAGCGGCCCGATGCAAAAAATCAGGGAAGCGGTCAGGAAGCCGCGCACAAAATTTCCCGTAGACGCGGTCTGGGGCTGTGAGGCAGTTTCAGGGTCTGGAGCGAAACGCGCCTCCAAAACCTGACCGAGGTGCTGGAGCCCGTCTTCTATCTTCCACCATTCCCCCAACAGGACGCCGATCAACAACGCGCCTAACACAATGAGTTCATTCTCGGTCTCGAAGAACATCTTCATCCCGAAAGCTGCTGTGAACAAACCCAAGCTGATTACAATGGCCCCTTTCAGGCGTTCAGGCAAGCGCGCGCCAAAAAGCAGACCTAATGCGCCGCCGATGAGCACCGCAACGATGTTGATGATGGTCCCGGTCATGGTATTGCTTGTAAATCTTGCGAAGGTTCCAAACCTTCGCAAGATTTCGACTTATTCCTTTGCAAGAGAAGTAGACCGCCCGGATGTCTGATTTTCTAGGAGTTCGAGCACAAAGCACAACGAGGACAATCTGTTTAGATAACGCAGCAATTCGATGTTCGTGAGTTCTTCCAGCGTGAACAGCTCGGTGACGCGCCGTTCCGCCCGGCGGACAACCGCCCGCGCCATCGAAAGGGCCGCGCCGCTGGGGGTATCACCGGGCAGGATGAACTCCTTGGGCATGCTTACCATTTTGTGGATGGCGTCGGCCTGCTCCTCCAGCCATATTACGCGTGCAGCGTCGATGCCTTTGAATTTTTCTGCATTTTCGGGTGTGGCGGCGACTTCTGCCATCAGTTTGTATAAATCTCGTTGGGCTTCGCGCAGGATGGGGGGCGTTTGAGGCGCGAGGCATGAGGCGCGCGCCAATCCCAGGGCAGCGGAGGCTTCGTCCAATGCGCCGAGGGCTTCAATACGAGGATGGTCTTTGGAAACACGGTCCTCACCGAGCAGGCCGGTGGTGCCGTCGTCTCCGGTACGTGTATAAAGAGTCATGCAGCCATTATACCCAGGGTGGTCACAAATTGCGCTTTTTTCTGAGCGGGAAAGCGCAATTCCCAGGCACCGCCCGCCAGGGCAGGTGTGTGACCGTGGGTATTGGATAAACGCCAATCCACCAGGCGGGAAATTCGCGTATAATCAATTGGTCGTTTATTGGTCAATTTGGAGGCATTTTTGGCTGTGAACCTGTCTCGACTTCGGGGGCTGATAAAACTTCCCGCGCTGGTTGCCGCGGCTGTAGCAATTGCCATGTTGGCCTTGACGCCATTCTGGGCAATGCGCTGGTACCGCCTGCCGTTCTTGGGCGCACTGTTTGAAACGAACAATGTGGTCAGTTCTGTCAATATCAAAGGCTGGCCTGCAACCGAACAGGGCGTGCAATATCTCGATCGCCTGGTCGCCCTGAACGGGGAAGAGCTGACAAGCGTACGCGATTTCGAACACATTATGAGTGCCAATGGATATGTGTCTGTCCAGGCAACATTCATACGGCCTGACGGAGAAGAATACAGCCTCGAGATCACTCCCATCCATTTCCCATTAGCTGATATTGTTGCGCTCTTCATCGTTCCGTATTTGATGGGGCTGGCCTTTATGGGGATCGGGTTTTGGGCCTATCGCCTGCGCAGCGACCTGTGGGAAAGCCGTGCCTTGTTGTTCTTCGTTTCAGGCGCGACCATTTTGACAACCACTCTATTCGAAATCAGCACCACACGTTATACCAACGTGTTATGGGGGTTGGCCGTCCTGCTCTCCGCAGGCGGGTTGATGTACCTGGCGCTGGTTTTCCCGCAGCCGACCCGCATGGTGCATGTCAATCCAAGCCTGCGCATGCTGCCCTGGGGTGTGCTGGCTACTCTGGCTCCTATGATGGTTATTGTGGTCCTTGCGCCGCCGTCGCCCTATGCCTATACCCATTGGTGGCAGTATGGATATCTGTGCATTGTAGTGGGCTTCCTGGCCCTGTTGGGTACGCTGATCTGGCGCATTTTTAAAAGCCAGTCGAACATCGTACGCCAACAAAGCCGCGTGATCATTTTTGGTACCACGCTGGCCTTACTGCCGATCATGACCTATCTGGCATTGCTGGGCATGGGACAGGCGACTGAATTTCGCGCCTGGGTATTTTTTCCACCGATGATCATCATGCCGCTTTCGATCACCTATGCCATCCTGCGCTACCGCCTGCTGGACGTGGACCGCATTCTGAGCCGCTTGCTGGCCTATCTGCTGACCATGGCCCTCGCGTTGGGTGCTTTCTACGGGTTGATCGCATTGCTCACCTTGCTGATGCAGGATGTGATGCACGCGACCGATCCGCTGGTCATCGCCGGGTATTTGCTGCTGCTGGCCGTTGGACTGATGCCCGTCCGCAACCTGATCCAGCGCGCGATTGATCGCCTGTTCTATCGTTCCCCGGCGGACTATCGCCACGCGCTCACCAGTCTCTCGAAAGGCTTGGTCATTACACCCGATCTCAGTCAGACCCTGCGTTTGATGGATGAGCAATTGAATCAGGCGCTCTCCCCCGAAAAATTTGTGATCTACCTTTACAATGATGACCTGGGGGAATACTTCCCGCATGCTTCGCACGAGGACAGTGCGCCGCCCTATCAGGTGGAAGATCCGTTGGTGCACCTGTTGCAAAAATCGAAATCTCCGCTGTGGTTGCCGCCTTCCGGTGAGCTGCCCAAAGAGTTGGAGACCACATCCGGCAATTATCGCCGGCTGATGGGGTACACCTTTGTGCCATTGCATTACGAAGAGAAATTGATTGGATTCCTGATGCTCGGCCCGCGCCGCTCCGGTGATCTGTACACCAGCGATGACCTGGATTTCTTGGCGGCGGTGGCTGCCCAGTCCACGCTGGCCTTGGAGAATGCGCGCCTGTTTGCCAATTTACGCCGCACCTTGGACCAGACGCTGGAAATGAAGAATCTGATGAGCGATATTTTTGCTTCGATCTCCACTGGCGTCATTACCACCGATCTGGAACGCAAGGTGACCCTGTTCAACCGCGCTGCGGAGAAGATTCTGGGAGTGGAAGCCTGGCAGGTGATGGGACGTCGGCTTTCGCGGGCCTTGCCTGGACTTGGCATTGATCTGGACGATGTGACCGCCAGTACGCTAAATGAAGGGGCGGTCATTCTCAGCACAGAACTCATACGCCCGATCCCATCACGAGGCGATGTGGTCTTGCGTCTGTCCTGCGCGCCGTTGCGGGATGCGCACCTGGGTACGAAGGGCGCTACGCTGGTCTTCGAAGACCTGACCGAACGCCGCCATCTGGAAGCCGAGCAGGAGCGCATCCGGCAGACGTTTGGGCGGGTTGTCGCGCCGCGCGTGCGGGACCGGTTGCTGGCCGACCCCGGCAATCTGCGTTTGGATGGGACGAAGCAGGTCGTCACGACCCTGTTTGCCGATCTGGGAGGCTTCACTTCTTTCAGTGAGCGCTACTCCCCGGAGATCGTTTTCAAGGTGCTGAACACGTATCTGTCACTGGCGGCGCAGGCCATCCTGGAAGAAGAAGGCACGCTCGATAAATTCATGGGCGATGCGGTGCTTGCCATCTGGAACAGCCCTGACAAGCAAGAGGATCATGCCCAGCGAGCCGTCCGCGCTGCGCTGAATATTATGAAACGCGCGCAGGCCGCCCACATGCAGTTCCCTGACCCCGAGCAACATCTGGTTTTCCGCATTGGCATCAGCACCGGTCAGGCCATGGTCGGGAACGTGGGCACCAACGACCTGTTCAATTACACTGCCATCGGCGACGCCGTCAATTTGGCCCAGCGTTTGCAGGTAGCGGCCGAACCCGGCCAAATCCTGTTGAATAAGGATACATACGCGATTGTGGCGGGGCAGGTGGTTGCCATTCCTCTCGAACCGCTGCTTGTCAAAGGCCGCGGGCAACCTGCCGAGGTTTACGAACTCAAGGGGTTGAAGAGGTAAATAGGGATCGTTGGTTGAGTAGGGCAGTGATCTTCTGCCCGTATCGCCCGTCCTGCCCGGAACGGGCCAGGGAAACTAACGATCCCGGGTTTCGACACCTGCACCTGTGCTGCAAGTGTACGGCCTTCGGCCTACTCAACCCTCGTAACCTTTATTGCCATGCTCACCCAATATCACGCAACCATCACCCGCAAGGCCTTATCGGAGCGCTTCAGCTCGCGCGCGCTGGAGGCCATTGTCGCCGCCAACCTGGGGCAGGACAACCTGCGCGGCCAGATCGGTCACGATGAATATCATTTCGACAATAACGCTTTCGAGAAGTCCTATGCTTTTATCGAGGCACAACGGGCGCTGACGGTCTCCTCGTTGCAAGACGGGGATGTCCCTGTCGCCTGGGCTGCTTTTGGCAGGCTGACCCATACCGCCCAGGACTTCTACGCCCATAGCAACTACGTGGACCTGTGGCTGGCCCGTTTTACGGACAAAACGCCTCCCTCCCCGCTCGAGATCGATCCCCTTATGGATGAATTGGTCAATAGCCCTGAGCTGCATTCCGGCAAGTTGTATTACCCGTTAGAAGCGCTCTCCTTTGTCCCCTTCCTGAAACGTTTCGTGATGCCGCTTTTGCCCAGAGATTCGCATGCCTGGATGAACCTGGACAGTCCCGAACGCGGAAAGCGTTTCGAGTACGCTATCGAAGCGGCGCTCAAACGGACGCGGCACGAGCTCGATGGTACGGTGGCAGGCCTGTCGTCCGGGCAGGTTGCGCTGTTTACTGCTAGATCGTCCTGAAAGCCCCTGCTTGTCAAATCAAATCACCTCGCTTAGAATACCCACTTATCCCAAAATGGAGGAGAATGGTATGAATTATAGAAAATTGTTTCTTGTCCTGATAGCCTTGGTCCTGGCTACCCTGTCCTGCCGGCTGTTCATCCCCGGCACGCCGACGCCTGAACCGCCGCCGGTCACCGATGCGCCAGAGACATCCGAGCCCGGGCCTGGAACGGTTGACATGGCTGCCAAGCTGACAGAACTGGGCGGGGAACCCTGCGAAGAGAACCCAGATTTCACTTGCATTACCATTCAGGTCCCGCTGGATCATTTCGACGCGGCCAACACCGAGACGCTGGACGTGGTTTTCGCTGTTTCGCCTGCCACAGGAGAGCGCTATGGCATGTATGTGCAGGCCTTTCCCGGCGGACCGGGCGGTGAGGGTATCAGCACGGGCGGTCTTTTCTGGTTTCCAGAAAGCGTATTGGAACACTATGATATTGTCTATTTCGACCAGCGCGGTTTGGGTCTTTCTCACCCTTTGGCCTGCCCGGCGGCATATGCCAAGGATTTCCTGGGCTACCTGAATGAGGACGACCAGGCTGGCTTGGAAGGTTTGGACACCCCCGCAGAACAACAGGCTGCCATCGACGATGCCCGTACTTTTGTGGAGGAATGTGTGGCCGAGATCGGCCCGGAGGCGGCCAAGCTGGGTTTCTTCGGCACCGACCAGGTAGCTGAAGACATCGAGACCTTCCGCCAGGTGATCGGCGACGAAAAGTTTATGCTGTATGGTGTCAGTTATGGCACAGCCGTAGCGCAAACCTATGCAGCCGCGCACCCGGACCGTCTGATGGGCCTGGTGCTGGATGGCACAGTCGACCTGACGCTCACAGGCGAAGAGGGGGCTCTCTCGCAGGAGAAGGGCTTTGATGAAGTGCTGGTAGCTACGCTCAAAGCCTGTGACGCGGATGCGGCCTGCGCAGCCGAAATCGGCGGGGATGCCCTGACGGTATATGATGAGCTGGCCAGGAAAATTTCGGAAACCACGGTCACTTACGAATTTCCCCTGCCCTCGGGCGAAAAGGTGACGCGCACATTCACGTTCAATCAACTTGAATTTGCCACGGCTTACCAGATGTACTCGCTCAGCGGGCGTATGCTCTTCCTGCGCGCCTTGGCTGCCGCCAAGAACGGCGACATGGTTCCCATGGCGCGCCTGCTCTACCAGCAGGCGCTGATCGACCCGGAAACGTTCGAGTATATTGGCGACCCAACCTTCTCGGATACCATGTTCTACAGCGTGCATTGTACCGACAACGCATATTTCAGCGGCACGGCAGACGAGCGTATCGCCAAATCCATCGAAGCGGGGCAGGCCTCCAACGGCACGGTGCCGCGACTGGATGGCAGCGTGTACACCGGAATCACCTGTGCCCTCTGGCCCAGCTCTCCTACCGACCTGGTCCAGATGGAACCACTGCTGGCCGAAGGCGTGTCTACCTTTGTGCTGAATGCAACCCTCGACCCTGCCACACCTTTCCACGAAGGCAAGACGGTCTTCGAGAACCTGGCCGATGGTTACCACCTGTACGTGAACGGTGGACGCCACTCTATTTATGGCTGGGGTTATGACTGCCCCGACACCTACATCACGGAATTCATGGTGGATGGTACCCTGCCTGACCAGCGCGAGATCGTCTGCGAAGATTGGGGCGAGGCGGTCATCCGCGCTTACGAACCCTACATTCAGGAAAATGCCAGCGACTACGCCGATCCACTCGAGATATTTTCCGCGATCGACGGCGAGATCCAGCTCCAGCCTGAATATTTCTACAGTTACTTCGAGGAAGATACTTCGGTGGCCTGTCCTTTCGGCGGCTCGTTCACCTTTGGCCCCAGCGAGGCCGGAGAGACTTACTCCTTCGAGAACTGTGCTTACACCAAAGGCTTTGCCCTGACCGGGACAGGGGAGTACGATTATGAGAATGGATTGTTTACCATCGAAGCCCAGGTGAGCGGTGACGAAACCGGCTCGCTGACCTATACCCGCGATGGCAACGCTGGCAGCCTTTCGGTCACTGGCGAGTACGGTGGAGAGACGATCGATTTGCAGCAATAAGCAAGTTTGTCCCTGAAAAGAGCTCCAGGTGGTTGACCTGGAGCTCTTAAATTTTTTGAAAACCTCTTACCATACTCCCGGCAGCAGGCGAAAACGCGTCTGTTGAGCGTATTCCTTGTAGCCAGGTAATTCTTTTTGCAGGGTACGGTCTTCGAGGTCGGTTCGAACAAGGAGTACGATTGTCATAAAAGCAACGGGGATAAAAGTCCAGAGCGAGTCGAGGAAGATTGGGGTAAGCCAATAGTTCAACAACGCACCTGCATAACCGGGATGCCGCACCCAGGCGTACGGGCCAGTCGAGATGACGTGGTGACCGCGCTCCTTCTGGATGCGCACCACGCCGGAGAAAAAGCGGTTCTCCATCAGAGCCCACGCGCCGAAAGCAAAGCCAGCCAGGACCAAAACCAGCGCAACGAGCTCCACTGGCAAACTGAAATCGGGGCCGGGCCAGGCGTAGCGCGCGTCCAGGCCAGCCACCAACGGAATCAACCCGCCGCCCAGGCCGACCAGGCGCGCCAGAACGTTGTCCCAGGGTTTGGTATCTTCATGCTGCATGAATTTGGCGCGTTCGGCCAGCAAGTCGGGGTGACGGCGGGCAGCCAGCACTCGGCTGACGACAAAACCCAAAATGCCAATCAGGGCATAGGCCCAGGCCTCCCACCAGTCCCAGGCCCAGGAGATGAGAAGAGGCAAAAACGGCACAAGCACAATGAAAACCAGCATTTGTACGACAGTACGGACGGTTAATCGAAGCTTAGGATTTACCATGGTTCCCTCCTTAGCAATTATATAGAACTTTCTCAATTCGCGAAAAGATACCGAAAATAAGGGGGGCGGGCCTCTCTCATTTTCAAATGCGTGACTCCTATTATAATGAATTCCTACCGGAGGCGCTATGAAATCCGCTCGTTTGATCTTTCTCTTTACGCTTGCCATCCTCTTGCTGGTTTTTCAACCAGTTGGGGCTCAGGGCGATTCGCCGCTTGTCATCGTGCTGAACGCAAAAGGTGCTGTGGCTCCGGCCATGCAGGAATATATCCAGCGTGGACTGGGGATCGCAGAAAGCCGTAACGCCGACCTAGTTATCTTGCAATTGGATACTCCCGGCGGCAGTATCGACACCATGAACAACATTGTCCAGAAACTCCGTGACAGTCGCATCCCGGTGGTGGTGTATGTCACACCGCGCGGGGCGATGGCGGCTTCCGCCGGGACGATGATCACGTTAGCAGGGCATGCCTCGGCCATGGCGCCGGAAACCATCATCGGCGCGGCCAGCCCGGTGGGCGGGCAGGGCGAAGACCTGGGTGAAACGCTAAAGGCCAAAGAAATCGAGGCGCTCAAAGCCACTGCCCGCACGTTGGCCGAACGGCGCAGTGAAGAGGCCGTCGCGCTGGCCGAATCCGCGATCGAAGAAGCCAAAGCAGCCTCGGCAAAGGAAGCGCTGGAGGCTGGCCTGGTGGACTTCATTGCCACAGATCTCGACGACTTGCTGGCACAGTTAGACGGGTTCGAAGTGCATCTAGTCGGCGGGGCACGTACACTGGAAACCAGCAATGCCACGACCGAAACTGTGGAAGCCAGCTTTATCGAGCAATTGCTGGCTATGCTCACCAACCCGAATGTCGTTTTTTTGCTCATCACCATCGGCGCGCAAGCCATCTTCATCGAGCTTGGCAGCCCGGGCGGCTGGGTGGCGGGTTTCATCGGCGTGGTCTGCCTGGCACTGGCAGGCTACGGTCTCGGCTGGCTGCCGGTCAACTGGTTCGGCATCGTCTTCCTAATCACGTCCTTTGTGTTGTTCATTCTGGATATCAAAGCGCCCACGCATGGCGCGCTGACTGCGGCGGGCATCGCCACTTTCATCGTCGGGGCGTTGGTGCTGTTCAACTCGCCAGGCACGCCACAGTTCCAGCAGGTGTCCATTCCGCTGGTCATCGGAGTGGGCATCCTCACCGGCGCTATGTTCGGCGTAATCGTCGGTTTTGGCATTCGTGCGCTGAAAGCGCCTATCCGTGCAGGACGTGAGTCACTGATCGGCAAAACAGGGACAGCTACGACCGAGTTCAGACCTACAGGGCAGGTCCAGGTTGGCTCTGAGCTGTGGACAGCAGAAGCAGACGAAGGGTCCAGAAAGATCCGTAAGGGCGACCGGATCGAGGTCGTCGAAGTCAAGGGATTGAGATTGAAAGTTCGTAAGATATAATAGCTAACGTGACAGTCACTTTGAAAGTGATTGTCACGTATCCGCACCAAACGAGGATTTATGCCTGCTACCCCTACCAGAGACCGGGTCAAACCCGAAGAGATCAACACCCAACCCCTGCGCCGGCCGGAGTGGATCAAAGTGCGCGCGCCAGGGGGCGAGACGTATGAGAAGTTGCACGCCTTGATGCGCTCGAAGGAACTGCACACGGTGTGCGAGGAAGCCATGTGCCCGAACATGGGCGAGTGCTGGGGCTCCGGCACTGCCACGTTCCTGATGCTGGGGAACGTGTGCACGCGCAGTTGCGTGTTCTGCGACATCAAACATGGCAAACCGGCGCTGATGGACTGGGGCGAGGCTGAGCGCGTGGCGCAGGCCGTCAAGTCGATGGAGCTGAAGCACGCCGTAATTACCTCGGTCAACCGCGACGAACGGCGGGACGGCGGCGCGCCCATCTTTGCGATGGTCATCCGCCGCATCCGCGAACTGCGACCGGGCTGTTCCATCGAGGTACTGATCCCCGATTTCAAGGGCTCGCTGGAAGCCTTGAAGATCGTGATGGAAGCCCGTCCCGAAATCTTGAACCACAACGTGGAGACCGTGCCGCGCCTGTTCAAGACCATCCAGCCGCAGGACAACTACGACTGGGCCGCGGCGACTTTATCCAATGCGAAAAAACTCGATCCCGAAGTGCTGACTAAATCGGGCATCATGGTCGGTCTGGGCGAGGAGCTCGAAGAAGTCAAAGCCGTGATGCGCGACCAGCGCTCCTGGGGCGTGGACATCCTGACCATCGGCCAGTATTTGCAGCCGAGCAAGAAGCACTATCCCATCTCGCGTTATTACACGCTGGAAGAATTCAAGGAATTGAAAGACTATGGCCGGGAGATCGGCTTCAAATGGGTCGAGTCCGCGCCGCTGGTGAGGTCGTCATACCATGCCGCGGAGCAGGTGCGGGCGCTGTCGATTGTGCACCGGAAGTTGTATGGGGATTTGAGTGAGTAGTAGAAGGTAAAAAGTAAAAAGTGAAGCTCCTGTCATTTTGACAGGAGTTTTTTCCTATGAAAAATTGATATAATATACTCATATATTTATGTGTGCTTCTAGAGGAGGATGTTGACATGAAAGCAAGAAACCCCTACCAATATCTCAGATGTGTATCACTTCTATTGGCTCTTTTTCTGCTATTTGGATGTGCGCAAACATCATCAAATTCACAGAAAGGAAGAGGTTCATTGATTGTTGGAGTTCCAGCAGAGCCTCTTTCGCTTGATCCAGCAAGTTCTGGAGATGGGGCATCAGGTCTTGTATATGACTATATGCTTGAAGGATTATTTGGTTGGGACCAAAAGGGTGCTCTAGCGCCTGTTTTAGCTTCTTCGTGGAATTTTTCCGATGATGGAACTGAGCTAACCGTGCAACTCCGAGAGAATGTTAAATTCCATGACAACTCAGAGTTCAATGCCCAGGCTGTTAAAGTAACCTTTGATCGCATACTAAACCCCAATCTAAAACTAGTTGGTTATGCAGCTTTCAAGGATACTGTTGAAAGCGTTGATGTTGTGGAAGATAATGTGGTCAAATTTATTTTAAAGGCCCCACGACCAACATTTTTATATGACCTTGCCAATTCCTATGCAAGGATTTTAAGTCCAAAATCTTTGGAGAGATCCGATGAAGAAATTAATACAAATCCAATTGGAACAGGACCCTTCAAATTTGTTTCATGGACGCCTAAACAGCAAATCGTTGTTGAGGCCTTTAACGATTATTGGGGTGGATTACCTAATCTCGAGAAGATAACATTTAAGTTTATTCCTGAGCCAGCTTCCCGCATTGCAGCACTGGAAGCAGGTGATATTGATATAGCATTTTCGCCTCCAATTCAAGATGTGAATCGGTTAGCGTCAAATTCTAATTTTCAAGTTTTTGTTGGGCCAGGAGCTGAAGCGTATCATTATGAAATGAATATGTTGAAGGAACCTTTTAAGGATTTACGAGTTAGGCAGGCACTTAACTATGCAATTGATAAAGATAGTATTGTAAAAAAAATCTACTTGGGATATGCGAAACCACTAAACTCGCCAATGGCAGAACTAATTCCGGGCCATGTTGCAGTGGGCAATTATCAATATGACCCAGATAAAGCAAGGACACTTTTAGCCGATGCTGGTTACAGTAATGGACTGGAATTAACTCTTTGGGTTCCTAATGGTCGTTATCTTATGGAACGTGAACTGTCGGATGCTGTTGCTGGATATTTAAGCGATATAGGCATCGAAGTCAAAATAGTCAGCATGGATTACGCAACATACCTTGATAGGTTGAGAAACCCAACGCCGGGGGAAATTCCAGATTATGATTTGGCCCTCTGGAATGCCCAACCAGGAAGTGGCGAGCCCAACATGATTTGGAAATTATTCGTTGACTCAAACTCATGGCCACCCAATTACGTGAATATTGCTTATTATGCTAATCCAGAGGTAGATACATTAATTCAAGATGCACAAGTAACTCTGGACGAAGGTAAGCGGAATGAATTGCATGCAAAAATTCAAGAAATTGTATGGAACGATGCACCTTGGATATTCGTGGTTTCCCCAAATCAACTTGCGGTTGGAACTACTAAAATTAAGGACGTGTATTACACACAGTTTCTTATTAGCTTAAAGGATGCGACAATAGAACCATAATTTCCTAAGACGATTTTGATAAGCGCTGGTCTGGAATGCTGTTACGCTCAGACCAGCATTTCCATTTTACTTCTAAAATGCAAAGATATTTTATAAAGAGATTCGTTCTAGCAATAATTTGCATAGCCGGCGTGCTATTATTAGTTTTTATTTTTATGCGCGTCCTCCCTGGAGATCCAGCAAGTTTACTACTTGGCTTTGAAGCCAAACCTGATGATATCGCGATAGTAAGGCATAATTTAGGACTTGATCGGTCTGTCATAGTCCAATTTTCATTTTATGTACGCGATATTTTTACTGGAAAATGGGGAAATTCAATATTAACTTCTCGGCCAGTCATGAATGAAGCAATTCCTGCTTTGGCAAATACACTTCAATTGGTTGCAATCACAATATTCATATCCACACTATTAGGTATTTTGATTGGTTTTCTGACGGCAAATTCGCCATATACCATTTTTGATAGCCTAGTAATGTTGGGAACAATGCTGGGCTTGTGTACTCCTTCCTTTGTGTGGGCTATTTTTTTTGTAGCAATCTTTTCTGTAAATCTTCGGTGGTTACCTGCAGTAGGGATTGGAGGAATTAGACACCTTGTTCTCCCCTGCTTAACTCTTATTATTGGAACAACAACTATTATCGCCAGAACATCACGATCTGCGATACTCGAAGTTTTGAATGCGGATTATATTCGAACAGCAAGGGGGAAAGGCTTAAATGAGTCAAGGGTCATTTATAAACACGCACTACCAAACGCTCTAGTACCAATTGTTACAATTATTGGTCTACAAATTAATTATATGGTTGGAGGAGTAGCATTGGTGGAAATGGTTTTTGCTTATCCTGGTATTGGTTGGTTAATGGTCGAGTCTATTAACTCTCGAGATTATCCAATTGTGCAAGCTTGCGCATTAATAATAGCTTTTCTGACTATTTTTAATAACTTATTTGTTGATATTCTTTATCAATTTCTTGATCCTAGAGTAAAGCTAGCGGATTAACTTTATGATTTCTCATCGTTTAGTTAATAAAAATACACAGCTTGTTATTGGGATTTCTATTATCATATTCTATATTCTTATTGCAATCTTTGCACCTATAATTAGTAAACAAGATCCTCTTAAGCAAAACTTAAACATTGCTCTTCAGGGCATTAATAAAGAACATTACTTTGGAACGGATGAATTAGGAAGAGACCTGTTTAGTAGAGTTATTTATGGTTTTAGGATTTCACTTTACACAACTTCAATTATTGTTTTTATCTCTTCCGCTCTTGGTGTTTGTGTAGGGATTATAGTTGGGTTTTATGGTGGAGTGGTTGATTTGCTTATCATGCGCATTGTTGATATTCTTATGGCTTTTCCTGGTCTTATATTGGCGATGGTTATTGTTAGTGTGCTGGGGTCAAGTATTAGAAATATGATGATTGCTGTAATCATATACACATTTCCAGGTTTTATTGTGATAAGCCGAAGTGCTGCGTTTAAGGTGAAGAAACTAGATTATGTAGAAGCTGCGCGTGCTTTAGGAAGTTCTAATATTCGAATTGTTATTCGACACATACTCCCTAATTGTTTGATACCGATAATTGTCCAAATAACATTGAGAGCAGGAGCCGTAATATTAATGTCTTCTGGATTAAGTTTTCTTGGGTTAGGAGTACCCCGCCCAACCCCCGATTGGGGGCTTATACTAAGTGACGGGCGCCAATATTTACGGACAGCCCCTCACATCATGTTTTTCTCAGGCATTTCTATAGTACTTATAGTTTTGGGTTTCAACCTCGTTGGTGAGGGCATAACAAATTCATTTCTTATGAAACGATAGACCAGCTGGCCTGAATTTAGTCAGGCCAGCTTTAGCCATTTTCTAGTATAACTCTCGTTTTTCGTCGATTGCTTTCTGAACACGTTGTATAAAGACCGGAAGTTCCATAGTACCTAGATCTTCCTCTGACCGCAACCGAACTGATACAGTGTTGCTTTCTACTTCGCGATCTCCGATTACAAGCATATATGGTGTTTTACGCTGTTGAGCATTACGGATTTTTTTGGATATCCTCTCGGAAGAAGCATCTAAATCAACACGTAGATTTTGGCTTTTTAAAACTTGAGTAACTTTTTCGCCATATCCAACGTGCCGGTCGGCTATAGGAAGAACGACAATTTGTTGGGGAGCAAGCCATACTGGAAAGGCACCGCTAAAGTGTTCAACAATGAGACCGAAGAATCTCTCCATGCTTCCAAGCAATGCACGGTGCAACATATAGGGTTGATAATTTTTACCATCTTCGCCAACATAAGATAGATCAAATCTTTCGGGCATATTAAAATCAAATTGAATGGTTGAGATTTGCCATTCCCGCCCTAGTGCATCCTTGATAACTAGATCGATTTTGGGTCCATAGAAGGCACCACCGCCTTCATCAATTTTAAAAGGTAAATTGGCTTTTATTAGTACCTTTTCGAGACTTTTTTCTGCAAATTCCCATTGTTCTTCAGAGCCTACTGATTTTTCAGGTTTTGTACTTAAATAAGCACTGAATTCTGTAAGCCCAAATGCGCGTAGTATGTTCATGCAAAAATCTAACACAAATGAAAGTTCATCATCCATTTGGTCTGGTCTACAAAAATGATGTGCATCATCTTGAGTAAAGCCTCGAACACGAAGTAGGCCATGTAACACACCGCTTCGTTCGTACCGATATACGGTACCTCTTTCTGCAAAGCGTAGGGGCAAATCTCTATATGATCGTATACGGCTTCTAAATATTTGCATATGAAATGGACAATTCATCGGCTTCAAATAATAATTCTGATCCTCAATTTCTATTGCAGAATACATATTTTCTTTGTAGAAATCCAAATGTCCGCTCGTTTGCCAAAGTGCAGATTTCCCAATGTGAGGTGTGTATACGAAGTCATAGCCTCCTCTCTCATGTTCTTCGCCCCAAAAATCTTCTATCTTTTTTCGAACTATTCCTCCATTTGGATGCCAAAGAATTAGCCCAGGACCCACATCCTCACTAATACTGAAGAGATCAAGTTCCCTACCTAAATTCCGGTGATCTCGTTTCTTGGCTTCTTCCAGCATATGTAGGTATTCTTCTAGCTCCTGTGTTGTTTCCCAGGCAGTGCCGTAGATGCGCGTCAGCATCTTGTTGTTCTCGTCGCCGCGCCAATAGGCTCCTGTGATCGACATCAGCTTAACGGCAGCCGGATTGATCTGCTTGGTATTGTCCACGTGCGGCCCACGACACAGGTCCACGAACGAATCGGATTTGTAAATCGAGATTTCGGGCTTTTCGTCTAGTGGTTCCCCGTACTCGTCGAAGCCGCCCTTTTCCAGCCCGTCGATCAATTCCAACTTATATGGCTGATCTTTGAAGATCTCACGTGTTTTTTCCGCGGGCAGTACTTCCTTCACGAAATCATACTGACCGGCAATGATCTGGCGCATGCGCTTTTCGAGTTGGGGCAGGTCATCCTGGGAGATGGGTTCGGGCAGTTCGAAATCATAATAGAAGCCGTTCTCGATGGGCGGACCGATCGTATACTTGGCCTCAGGGAATCGTTCCAGGACAGCTTGCGCCATGATGTGCGCCGCCGAGTGACGGATTTTATAGAGTTGTGACTCTTGGTATTTTTCTTCAGCTTGTTTAGCCATTTTCGTTTCCTTTCTTATGATTGTGTTTGCTACCGTTTCGAGAGGGTTACGCGGTCCCAGAGCACAGCGGTACACAACCTCCGGGCCGCCGTAGAGTAGTAGTTTTCATGGCAGCCACCTGACTCGGCCCCTTCCCTGACCGATAGGGCGGGTGGGGCCAGATAAATAAAAATACTCTCACCCGACACGGGGCGAGAGCGCTAACGCGGTCACGCGGTTCCACCCGATTTGAGCCAGCCAGACCTTAAAGGTCTCTTATCTGACGCATCTCATTCAAGCTTATAACGGAGCCAACCGTTCATCTTATTCACTGAAAGCTGATTGCTGACAGTTTTAGGAATTCCGCTCGCGGGTGGTTTTCAACTGGGGCACGCCGGAGCAGGCTCTCAACCATTGGCCTGGCTCTCTCTGTTGGCGCACGAACCACTTACTCTCCCGGTCGTTGCGTTTGTATATAATTTATTATATGCCTGATTGCCAGGCTGTCAAGCTGCCGGCCGTGTGTTGTGGGCCAACCTGCACCTGATGTTCCGGCTCTCGCTGATCCCTTTTGTCACCAGTTGGATGGGTGAGAACAAGTTTGGTGTCTGGCCTTGTATGGCATTGTTCCGCTGTTCTCGGCAATTGAGTATTTCATTCTGAGCCAGACTCTGATTGCAATCCATGGCGGTGAATCCATCCTGGCGACCGCAGTCGGTCGAGATTTCAAGGGCAAAATATTGGTTGTAATTTACCTGGTCGCCATCCGCTGGCGTTCGTCAGCGCGTGGATCGCCGGAGGGCTTTACGTATTCGTGGCAGTGATGTAGCTGATCCTTGACAGGCGCATCGAGAAAACATTGACATAGTAAAATCATAGTCATGGATTTGAACAATGTGATCGTCAAGTTATGCCTGCAAGGCACGCGAGGGGCTTCGACCGCATGTATGCTTCTCTGAGAGCTAAATATCAGGTGAAACTGATTTGGAGGAGTGCCTGCGGCGAGTTAGAAACCGGGACAGCGTAGATCACATTCCTGTGTCCGATGACAAAGTCCGGGAATACAACCGCATCGCGGCCAGCGTGGAGCATCCCTGGGATGCAGTCATCGATAACAACGGTCCGACGACAGATGAAGAGATACTCGCAGCGATCGCATCCTTGTAGAAACTACCCAGTTTACATCTGGTTTCAGGTCCTGTATTCCATAGGAGTGCAAAGATGAGCAAACTGCTTAAAGAAATCAAATACGATCTCAGTTTCATCCAATCGCACACATTGCAACCCAAGTGGTTCAAGGTTCTGAAGGTATTTCTCTTACTGGGATTTCTTTGGCTCTATGTGTTTCTATTCGGGTGGGGAAAGATGACTGTCTTCTTCATTTGTTTTGTAGGGCTGATGGCGGTTGTCCATTTTATGTATCGGGTCAAGACTAAACGATTTTCGCAGAGTTGGCTTGATTTCATTGTCTATGAGGAAGATGGGGAGAAGAAATACAAGCGGATAGGAAAGTACTATTATGGGGCAATCGTCGTGAATGCAATACTCTCTTTCATCATCAGCCAAGTATGGCCAAGCGCCGCTTAGTCCAACAGAGAAGAGATAGTTGATGCCAAAAAAAAGACAAAAGAAAGAACACGTCGCGCAAACCTTTCGCGCTGGCGTGGGAGCGATTATCCTGAACGGGAATGGGAAAGTCCTTGGACTGGAACGAAAGGATATTCCCGGCGCCTGGCAACTGCCCCAGGGTGGATTGGATGGCAATGAAGCACCAGAGCAAGCTGTCAGACGGGAGATTTGGGAAGAAACCGGGATCGAGGGGAGTGACCTGGAACTGCTAGCGTCCACGCCCCGCTGGCTGGCGTATGAACTGCCGGAAGAAGCGCGCAGTAAAAAGATCGGCCGCGGTCAGGTGCAGCGCTGGTTCCTGTTCAGGTTCAGGGGATCGGACGAAGCGATCACCCTTGGCGATCAAAAAGAATTCAAGGCCTGGAAATGGATCGGGATGGATGAGTTGACATCCATCGTTGTCTCTTTCAAGCAGCCTGTCTACCAGCAATTGGCCGAAACCTTCAAATCGTATTTGAAAACCTGACATGGAAAATGCCTGGAATTGAGCCCGATTGGGAGTTTTCACGGATTTCGTCGGATGCTATAATGACCTTGGCAAGCAGGATCCGATAATTGCCTTTTGTCTTGAGTAAAGGAGAGACAACCATGGGCAACAAAAAAACAGTAGGGATTGCATTGTTAGCGGTGGGGGTGATTGTGTTGATCGTCTCGCTGGCAGCCGACTTGATCGGGTTTGGTGGCGCAGCAGACGCTTTTGGTTATAAACAAATCATTGGCGCCGTTGTAGGAGTGATCGTCGCAGTCGTCGGCTTCGTTTTGTACTCCAGGAAGTAGATCAGCCTCACTGAACAAAATACAATACTGAAAACCAGTTCCTTGCGGACCTGGTCACTTTTGGTTTTCCTGCTATTTTCCCTTAACGGGTGCGATTTTGGAGTTCTATTTATGCTGGATGCTACAATTTAACCGAAAATAGAAGTCTCATCAGCCGAACGAGGAAAAATGCAACCCTATTTCGAAGATTACCTGCTCAACTTGCAAGAATTGCACAACGATATTCTCAACACGCTGAAAGACCTGCCGCCCGCCGCACTGGACTGGAGCCCGGCCCTGGATGTGAATTCGATCAACGTGTTGGTGGTGCATACAACAGGCGCGCAGCGCTTCCTGATCGGGGAAGCCGTAGGCGGTGACCCGGCCAACCGCGACCGGGAGGCTGAGTTCAAAGTCCAGGGGTTGGATGCAGATGCCTTAACGCAACGTCTTAACGAGAGCTTCGAGTACATCCGCTCCGTGATGGATGACCTGACCGTTGACGATCTCGCCTCCACACGCGACTTCCGCGGACGCAAAAAGAGTGTGGCCTGGATTCTCGATCACGCCCTAAAACATACCGCCACGCACATGGGGCACATCCAGTTGATGCGCCAGGTTTGGGAGATGTATGGCGAGGGAGATTAATGGATTCCTTTTGGGGAAAGCTACGATTGTGGTGACTGCGGTATTCGCCTGGCCGATGGTGCTGGTTCAGTGCGCGTGAATTGACGCCAAGTGAGCGAAAAGAATATGAAGAAGAAACAAAATGAAATGAATGATGAACTGCGCCCAGAATATGATATGAGAGCTTTGCTCAAGGATGGGGTGCAAGGAAAGTATGCTCAACAGTATCGCAAGGGAACCAATCTTGTACTGTTAGAGCTGGAAGTTGCAAAAGCGTTTCCAAATGAAAAAGCTGTCAACGAAGCATTGAAGTTAGTGATGAAGTTGAAGAATGTGAAGGAAAAAGCCGGTCAATATTCAACGAAGTCATGAAACGAGAACTCCGAGGCTGAAAGTCTCGGAGTTTTTTATGTGGAGGAGTGAGCAGTATTCCAAGGTTTCTTGGCGACTTTTCAAGACCTTGGCGTCCTACCCCTGCACCGCCCGCCGGGGCAGGTATGCAGGCTTGGCGGTTCAAACTAAATCGCTTTCTCCCGATTGAACTGCGTTTCGTAAAGCTGCGTGTACAACCCATCCAGCTCCAGCAGCTCCTCGTGCACCCCGCGCTCGACGATCTGTCCGCGGTCCATCACCAGGATCAAATCCGCGGCCAGGATGGTACTCAGGCGGTGGGCGATGACGATGCTGGTGCGCCCGGCCATGACCCGTTTTAATGCGTCCTGGATCAGGGCCTCGGACTCGCTGTCCAGGTGGCTGGTGGCCTCGTCCAGTACGAGAATCCTGGGGTCTTTCAGGATCACGCGCGCCAGGGCGATGCGCTGTTTCTCGCCGCCGCTCAGGCGGTAGCCGCGCTCACCCGCCACCGTATCGTAGCCCTCGGGCAGTTCGCTAATGAACTGGTGGATGTTGGCCGCCCGCGCCGCCGCTTCGATCTCGGCCTGCGTCGCGTCGGGCTTGGCGTAGGTCAGGTTGGTGCGGATGGTGTCGTGGAACAGGTAGGTCTCCTGCGTCACCATGCCGATGGCGGACGAAAGCGAGTCGAGCGTCAGGTCGCGCAGGTCATGCCCGTCGATGCGGATGAGGCCCTCGCTCGGGTCGTACAGGCGCGGGATCATATACGTCAGCGTGGTCTTGCCCGCGCCGGAAGGGCCGACCAGGGCGACCAACTGTCCGGCGGACGCCTTAAACGAGATGGACTCGAGGGCCACGTCCCGGGCCTGTGAAGCGGGAGCCTCTTCGATCAAGTCAGACGCGAGTTCTGCTCCTCCTTCGGGGGCGGTGTCCGTTTGCCCGCCCTTTTTCCCGTTTCCCTGCTCACTGTCCACCCCGGCCCGCGCGGCGGAGCCGGGACGGGCTGGCAACTGTCCACTGATCACTGTATTTATGTTGTCCATCTTGCCGTAACGCTTGACGTCGCTGAGCAGTTTGGACGCGTCCACGCTGTACAGAAAAGAGACGTCTTCGAATTCCAGGTCGCCGCGCACATCACGCAGGGCATGGGCATCTTCTTTTTCGACGATGTCCTGCGGCAGGTCGATCACCTCGAAGACGCGCTCGAACGAGACCATGCTGGTGCTGAACTCGACCGGCGCGCCCGCCAGCCCCTGCAGCGCGCCGTACAGCGTGCCGAGGTACGAGCCGAAGGCCACGATGGTGCCGATGGTGAAAGTCTCCTGGATCACAAACCAGCCGCCCAGCCCGTAGACCAGCGCCGTGCCGACCGCGCTGACCAGCCCGATAATGACGAAGAAGCTCGAGCCGACCACGGCGCGGCGGATGCCGATATCGCGCACGCCTTCGGCGCGTTGGCGGAAACGTTCAGTCTCCTCGTTCGCGCGCCCAAACAGTTTGACCAGCAGCGCCCCGCCGATATTGAGCGTCTCGTTCATGTGGGCGTTCATGGCCGCGTTTTGGTCCATGGCCTTGCGGGCGATGTCGCGCAGCACCACGCCCAACCGACGGGCGGCCAGGATGAAGAGCGGCATGATCAGCACGCTGACCAGCGTCAGCCGCCACTCGAGGGTCAACATGACGGCCAGGATGGCGACCGTCTGGACGATGTTGGTGACGATGCCGACGATGGTGTTGCTGATGGCGTTCTGCGCGCCGACCACGTCGTTGTTCAGGCGCGACATCAACTCGCCGACCTTGGTGTTGGTGAAGAAGCGCAGCGACATGCGTTGTAGCCGCGAGAAGAGCGCCACGCGCAGGTCGTAGATCACGCCCTCGCCGACGGTCGCGTTCAGCCGCCGCTGGACCACGTTGATCCCGCCGGTGACCAGTGGCACGAGCAACAGCGCCAGCGCGAAGAGCATCAGGCCGTTCAGGTCCTTGGACGGCAGGATCGTGTCGATCAGATGCCTGAAAATCAACGGGGAAACCAGCGAGAGCCCCGTCGTGAACAGGATCGTCGCCAGCATCCCGCCGATGTGGTTCCAGTAGGGACGCGCGTAAGCCAGTACGCGCAGTAAAAGTTCTTTGGTTACTTTGGGCTTCTCATCGCCCGAACGCATCATGCTAAACCATCCGCCGCCACCGTGGAACATGTTTTCTCCTGGTCTGATAGGTCTAAAGTGTCTGACAAGTCTAACTCGTCCGACATGTTAGACCAGATGGACTTGTTCGACTTGTAAGACTTATAAGACTTCTTGGACTTTTTTGCAACTGTAGGTTTGGGGAGGTTGATGAAAGGTTAACAGTGAATGCTATAATCTCTGTGATGGAAGTTTTTGATTTGGTTAGTTTTAGCTATGAGCAAGGCAAAAAAACTCTTGAGAAAAGGGATATTGAATCTCTCAAAGAGCATGGGCAGTATTTAACTCCTCCTAAAGTCGCTCGTTATATGGCAAAACAGTTAGGAGAAATAAAAAACGGAGATAATATTCTTGAGCCTGCTATTGGCTCTGGGGTGTTAGTCTGTGCAGTTGTTGAGCGATTAATAAAAGAACAAAAGCCAATTGAAATCTGGTTGACTGCCTATGAAATAGACCAA
This sequence comes from Anaerolineales bacterium, assembly GCA_016928525.1. Next base: position 57,417 of record JAFGKO010000166.1, read on the forward strand.
GAATTATGTGAAGTCAGCCGTAAAATTCTTGAGATAATCTGTCAACAAGCAGAGAAACAAAAAATAAAAATTCATTGGCAAGTGTTTCAGGAAGATTTTATTCTTGCACGCTTACCCCAACGGCAACCTTCTCTTTTTGGTTCTACAAATATCGCACAGAAAGAATTCAATTTTGTTATCAGTAATCCACCTTATTTCAAACTTAGTACAGTAGATCAACGTGTAAAGGCAAGTATAGGGAAACTTAATGGACACACAAATATCTACACCTTGTTTATGGCGTTGTCCACAAAATTACTTACTCCAAAAGGAAAAGCCAGTTTTATCGTACCGCGCAGCTTTTGTTCAGGAGCCTACTTCTCTGAATTTCGCCGAGATTTTTTAAAGAATGTAACACCGTTAGCAATACATTTATTTCAATCACGAAATAATGTTTTTAAAGATGATGAAGTTCTACAAGAGAATGTTATTTTTTCTTTCGAAAAAAACTCTGAATCGAAAAACCATCGTTATTGGGCTGGAACAGTAAACATCTCGACATCAGCAAACGAGTCGAGTTTGGATCAAGCTGTTTCTCGCCGAGTTCCTTTCAGATATTTTTTAGGTGATCACAACGGCATGTTGTTCTTCAGATTACCAACAGGAGCGTTAGACGAACAGATATTAGAAGCTGTTGACCGTTGGGATGGATCTTTTGAAAAGTATGGTTTTCAGGTATCGACAGGGAGAGTAGTACCATTTCGAGCAAAACAATTGCTAAAAGAACAAGCTAGGCTGGATAACAAAACAGTTCCTTTGCTATGGATGCAACATATAAAACCTTATCGAGTCGAATACCCAATTTCGAATTTCAAAAAACCACAAGCAATTTCTCTTGATGATCCATCCCTGCTCATGCCATCGGCTAATTATGTTTTATTGCGACGTTTTAGCGCCAAAGAAGATCGTCGCCGTATCATTGCCGCTCCTTTTATCAAAGAGCAATTTAATCATGATCAAATTGGTTTTGAGAATCACTTAAACGTGATATTTAGAAGAAAAGGAATACTTTCAACCCACGAAGCTTTGGGGTTTTCTGCCTTCCTCAATAGCGCAATTGTTGACAGATACTTTCGCATTGTTAACGGCAATACCCAAGTAAATGCGTCAGAAATTCGCACACTGCCTTTGCCGCCCTTAGAGGTCATTAAAGAAGTTGGCAAGAAAGTTGAAAGTATCGAAACTCCGAAATCGGAACAAGTTGACAATATTATTTTTTCAGTCCTTTGGAAAACTAACCTACTTACCGAGGATTTTCCAATGATTCAGGAGACAAGGATTACGATGGGAAAAATAGAGCAAACTCAAGAGATATTACAGACATTAGGTTTACCTTCGGCACAACAAAACGAAATCTCGGCTCTTACTTTGTTGGCATTGGCACAATTATCAGAAAATTCGCATTGGGAGGATGCTGAAAACCCAGCTTTGCGTGTTCATGATATCTTGATCGAAGTAAAGAAACGCTATGGTCGTGAATATGCAGAAAACAGTCGCGAGACAATACGGCGTAAAGTTTTGCACCAATTCGAGCAGGCTGGAATCGTCATTCGAAATGCAGACGATCCCACTCGACCAACAAATAGTGGTTTAACTAATTACATGCTTTCAGAATTGGTTTTGAATGCGATTCGTGCTTATGGCTCTTCAGAATGGGAGAAGAAGCGCCAAGTTTGGTAACCCTCCCCTAAAATAGTACCAGTCGGAAGTGGAATCTTCTGGCAAAATAAGCAAGGAGATTCCGATGAAGAAAACGAGAT
>JAFGKO010000167.1 GCA_016928525.1 Anaerolineales bacterium
CTCCTATAGCTTGCTGTTTCCCGTTATCCTACCCCTTCCCTAGCATTTGTCAAAACTATAGCTCTATTTGTGCCGCAGTGTACTAGTTCCACGATGCGCGCCAGTTGCTTTTCCACATAGCGCAGATTCACTTCGGCCTTGCGCTCATCGGTCAGCTTGAGGTTGTAGGCTTCTGCCCAGAAGATATGTACCATCACCCCTTGCAGGGTTTTCACCAGGGCTGGAATGTCGGTGGGGAGATCATCAAACAGGTAGGCATAGTCACCTGGATTGGTTGCCGGGCCAGGTTGGGAATAATACATCAAGTTATCGTTTGTCATTGCTAAGTCTCCTTGTATAAAGTCTAAAGTTGAAATCACCATATATGATGAAGCTATCCAAGACTACATGCCAACAGCACAGTTTGTGTGACAATTTTATCATTGAGGGATCTTCGTTATGCAGTTGCCAACCATTCCGCCTTTGAGATGGTGAATTCGCCACGAGCGACCTCTTTCAGTCCTAACCGTCTGAGTAACCTGATGGAATCCTCATTGTCCGGGTGAGTTCCGGTCAAAATCCGATCCGCAGCCAGTGAGCTAAACACGTACTTCATGGCCGCTCGACACCCTTCTGTGGCATATCCCTGGCCGTGGTAGCCGGGATGGAACACGTAGCCGAGGTTATGCACACTCCCTTCTTGTCCTTCCCGTTGTTCGATTGCGACAAGCCCGATGAGTTTGCCTGTATCTTTCAGACAAACTGCAAGATACCCATCGCCACCGGAAAACCACGTTGCCATACCCTTGACCTCTTCTTCGGAGGTCGGCCACGGGTCTTCGTATTTAGCCCACTTGGAAGCCCGGTACTCGATGGCCAATTCCTGAAGTTCTTGCCAATCGTCAGGATGGAAATTGCGGATGATGAGCCGGTCAGTTTCTAATGTGAGCATAGTTGTGTCTCCTTTGCTATTGTGATTCAAACCAGCGTTTCAATACGATGAGTGCGCGCAACGTAACCCATTTATTGGGTGCGCCGCGCTTATACACGTGATGCAGCAGCATAAATTCGATGCCCGCTTGCAGAACACGCGTGATTTCCTCGCTGCGATAGGCTTCGGGCAGTCCCGCTAACGTGCGCAGGATAGGGATGATGCCACAAACTTACTTCTCTTAAGATTGTAAGGTCTTGCTCAATAATTTATCGAAGCTCTTGCGCGTCATAATCTCGTGCGTTAAGAATTTGCCGCGCAAATATACGCCGGATACGCCAAAAGGCGACGGCCCGTCTTGTACCTGTTGCGTTGTTGTCAATTTGATCTTCTCGGCAGATAGCTCGTACCTGGCGGCAGCCTCGATCATCTCATTAAGGTAGAATCCAGTGAAAGGACATTGATCGGTGTAAAGGATCGCCAGGTCCTTTGTGTGCGTGAATGTGCCGGACCGGGCATTCGGGCGAAATGTCGGGGGCGGTGCATCCCGAAAAGACCTGACCAGCAGCTCAAAATACGGCGGTGCGGCATCGCAGACTGTGAAACCATGTTTGATGAAGAAGCTCTTATCGGTCAAAAAGGGCTTTTTCTTTGTGCTGCTCACGACCACTAAGCCATTTTTGTCCTGCGCCAGCGCATCTGCAGCACAGGATTCCAGCAGTCGCTTGCCAAATCCCTGCCCTTTGAACTGCCCGGCGACCCAAAAACACTGAATGCACATATACCCCGGTGCATTAATCGGTCGCCAGGCGAACTCGGCGGGCACATATTCGATAAACACCTTACCGCGGACATTGACCTTTTTGAACACAAAGCCTTCATCGAAGCGCGCGTGCAGCCAGGACTTCTTGGCCTCGTAGCCTTGCACATTGTTGGCGCTGGCAAACCCACAACAGATGTGTTCAGTATCTATGTTGTCCTTGCTTACAATAATAATCTCAAATGGTTCCATCTTTCCCTCCACGTTTTTTCGTTGTGTTCTGATATTTATGGGCCAGGTAAGCGTAGAGCGTGACCCATTTGTTCGGCTGTCCTTTGTTGCCGGGCTTGAAAAGTGTCTGGGGATGCCAATCCAGGATGTAGCGCCCGCTCCCCTCCCGTTTGCTGTCGAGGAAAGTCCACGCGGATTGCAGCCGTTCGTCCTGCCCATATCCCATCCGGCTCAGGGCGTAGAGCGGTTCCAGGAGGTTGCCGCCGATCACGAAGGGGAAACTGGCACACACCAGTTCGCCGCGTACTAACATCTCCGGTTGCCTTGTACGAAATAGTACGCGACGGCGCAGGAAGTAATCCACCAACTGGTAACAGCGCGCTGTTTCCCACAATTCGGGCAGGGCGGCGAAGGCCATCAATGCCTTGATGCTGCCCCGGATGCAGCTTTTGGTCTTTGCCTTGAATGTGGGCCGGTCGCACAGATAGCCGCCATCGTGGCGCTCATCCGCCAGCAGTACGGCGATGCGCTCCTGGATGCGCGGGTCATCGTGATAACCGAACATCACGAAGGTGCGCAGGTTGTAGGCGTACAGGCACGATTGGTGGTTGCGGGTATCCGGTGGAATCTGCCAGATATTCGGATTGGAGACTTCAGGCTCTGTCAGGCTCAAGTAGCGTTCAACGGCCCGCGCGATCCGTTCATCCTGCCGGTCCAGCCCCAGTTCGGCTAAAAACGCCAGGATGAAGTGGGTGGAATTGGACATCGCGTACTCGATGCCGGCGCCTTTGCCCCGGTGCAACCAGTAGCCGTCGGGGTGCATCTTGGCGAAAATCTTCTGGACGGGTTGGCTTTCAGGGATTTGTGCCCTGGTCTGTTGAACTTGTGGATCGTCAGCGGCGACGTCCAGTAGCTCGGTCAACGCGCGATAGCGCACCGAGGGGTTTTCGGCTTCCAGCAGCCAATCCAGGACGGGTTGCGGTGGGCGCATCATTCTTCTCGCCACAACCAGCGCAGCGCCGAGGGCAAGACCGCGCCACCGTGCACCAGACTGTGAAAGCCCCGTCCCCAGTCAAGGCGGTAGTCGTAACTGCGAAACTTCAGTGCCGCCGCCATCTGTTGGCTCCCCAACGCCCAATTGCCGCACATATCGTCGATATCGTTGGCTCCGTCTTGCAGGTAGATGCGCAGCGGCTTGCGCGGCGTCTGGCGGATGATGAACGGATATGCGTGTGAATTCAGGATGTTGGTGAAACTGCCAACGTGGCACAACACCTTGTTGAACCAGTCGGGGCGTTCCCACGCGGCGATAAAGGCGCACGCGCCGCCGGACGAAATCCCACCGATGGCGTGACTGGCAGCGTCCTCGCGCAGGTTGACCTGTTTGCATACTTCGGGAATCAGTTCGTCGTGGATCAGGCGGGCGTACTGGTCGGATTGGGCGTGGTACTCGGTGACGCGGTTCTGGAAGCGACCTTCCTGTTCCGGGAATGTGCCGGGATTGACGAACAATCCCACCGTCACCGGCATGTCGCCCTGGTGGATGAGATTGTCGAAGATGGTGGGGACGGGGGCCGGCGGTTGCAGGTACATCCCGCCATCCTGGAAGACCATCAGGCGGGCTGGTTCGTCAGGCCGGTACTGCGCGGGCACGTAGAGCCAATAACCACGCACCGTGCCGGGAAAGACATCGCCGCGCCAGAGGTATTCCGTAACCGTGCCCTGAGGGACGCCAGGTTGCGGAGAGCACTCCGGTTCAGGGACAAAATGCTCAAGCACTACCCAACTATCGCCAAAGCGATGCGCACCGTCCGACGCCCCGACTTCATA
>JAFGKO010000168.1 GCA_016928525.1 Anaerolineales bacterium
AAAATTTGAAAATGGCCGTTTAAGCCGGCACCCCTGATGATTTCTAACATCATCAGGGGTGCTTGCAAGGGAGAATAGAGAAACAGGTCTAATCTGACCTATACTCCATCAGAAACCCAGTTGGGTATTTGAAAGTTTCAGTTCTTGCTGTAATGTTTGCAGTGCTTTTTGCACGCCAGGTGGAATTTCTACACCTTCAGCTTGGACACGCTGTGCGCTGTAATATTCCTTTTCACCTGCAGTATAAATGCGGGTTTGCCCCGGCGATACCGTTGAATTCCTAAGCTCCCGCATCATATCCCCCGTGATCTTCTTGAAGGTGTGCAGCGGGATGAAATGTTCGATATCGATCGCCAGGAAAAAGTGACCAATACGCAGGAACTGCGGATTCCCATCGGCATCGGTATCGGTCAAGCCCCATAGATACGTGCCATCTTGGAATGCAGCCGAAAAGATTTCGACCATGGTTGCCAACCCATAGCCTTTGTGGCCTCCCATGAGTTCACCCATCCCGCCGACGGGCAGCAAAGCCATGTTGCCCAGGTCCATTTCTTTGATCATATCGGTAGGATCCGTTGCCGAAATCCCATCTTGGTTGATCACCCACCCTTCAGGGATGGGTTTGTTAGCGCGTTTCGCGATTTCAATCTTTCCGCGCGGGGCGACCGAAGTGGCGGCATCGAACATATAGGGGAAAGGATCATCTGTCGGAGCAGCAACGGCAATCGGATTTGTCCCAAGCATGGGCCTGACGCCGAACGTTGGCGCTATGGATGGGTGCGCATTGGTGACACTTAATCCCACCATCCCTTCCTTGACAGCCATCAGGGGATAATAACCGGCAACGCCATAATGACTGGAGTTGCGCACGGCCACTGCGCCTAACCCGTACTGGCGCGCTTTCTCAATGGCCATTTTCATTGCATGGTGACCAACTACCATACCCATTCCATTCCCACCATCAAGAACAGCGGTAGTGGGAGTATCCTTGACCAACGTGATGAGCGTGGTTGGAAGTTGTAAGCCTTTCTTGATACGCTCGTGATACATCTTTAGATGTGCAATTCCATGCGAGCGGATTCCCCACAAATCAGAAGTGATGATGACATCCGCAATAATCCTGGCATCTTCGAGCGAGGTGCCCATAGCAACCAGGGCTTCCAGCATGAAATCAACCAGGGTATTGACAGGGACTTTGACACTTTGCTCAGACATAATCAACTCCAAAAAATAGGTTTAGGCTGGAAAAATCTTTTCTGGGTTCAAGATATTCAACGGGTCCAGAGCCTGCTTGATATGCCGTTGAACATCAATCGATATCGATCCAAGCGCCCGTTCCATGTAGGGGCGTTTGAGCATACCAACGCCATGCTCACCGGAGAGCGTTCCTCCAATGGCGAGGGCTGCTTCGAAGATTTCAGCAACCATCTGTTCGGCTTTCTGCCATTGTTCCGGTTGACGTTTGTCAAAAAGAATATTTGGATGCAGATTCCCATCCCCGGCGTGGCCGAAGATCACAACGGGCAAGCCATGTTTGGCGCTGATAGCCCGCAAACGCTGGATCACTTCGGGAATAGCGCTGCGTGGCACGGTGATATCTTCACCCAGTTTGTTGGGCGCTTTACGCGCCAGGGATGGCGACATCGAGCGGCGCGCTTTCCACAGGCTGGCGCGCTCCGACTCGTCCCCGGCTAGCTTCACGGACTGTGCGCCGGATTCTTGACAAATTTGAGCAGCAGCTTCGATTTCTCTCAAAACGGTTTGGTCGTCCGCCCCATCGGTTTCGATGATGAGCGAGGCTTCCACATCCGTATTCAGACCCAGGTGCAGGGCTTCTTCGATGCACACGATTGCAGTCTGATCCATCAGTTCCAGTGCTGCCGGAAGGATACCGGCCAGGAGGATGGCATTCACCGTGCGCGAAGCGTCATCTAGGGACGCAAATTCAGCCAGCGCCGTCCTGGCATAGCAGGGTTTGGCAACCAGCCTCAACAGGGCTTCGGTGACCAGGCCGAGGGTCCCTTCGGAACCGGTGAACAGGCCGTTCAAATCATAGCCGGTGACATCCTTGATGGGCTTGCCGCCCGTTTTCAGAATGCGACCGTCGGCCAGGACGACGGTCAGGCCCAGGACGTAATCACCGGTCACGCCATATTTCAGGCAGCGCGGCCCGCCCGCATTGCAGGCGATGTTCCCGCCAATGGTCGAGTGTTTGATGCTGGACGGGTCGGGGGGATAGAAAAGGCCGATTTTTTCGACCGCAGCCTGCAGGTCCGCAGTGACGACGCCCGCTTCGGTCCGGACGGTTGCGTTTTCGGTATCGATTTCCAAAATATGATTCATGCGCGTCAGGCTGATGACGATCCCACCTTTGAACGGAATGGATCCGGCTGCCATCCCTGAACCCATGCCGCGCGGCACGACCGGAACCCGCGCCGCAGCGGCCAGCCTGACGACCTGGCTGACCTGCTTGGTCGTTGCAGGTAAAACCACTACTTCCGGGCTGCCTTCTGCAAAAGTGCCATCATAGCTATAGACCGCCAGATCTTCCGGCGTATGCAGAACATATTTTTCCCCCACAGCTTCGATCAATTGACCAATGAAATGACTATCCATCGGAGGCCTCGTATGCTTCATCCAGAAGCGTGATGGGATGGACAACGCGCACATCCAGCCCGCGGCGCTGGATACCGGTATTCAATTGCATCTGGCAGCCAGGACAGCCCGAAGCGATCACACCCGCTTGCGTATTTTCGAGATTGTCCATTTTGCGGTCCAGGACTTGCAGCGAAGTTTGATAGTGCGTGATAAGCTGGCTGCCCGCAGAACCGCAGCACCAGTCTGACTCGGGTAGCTCGACAAATTCGAGGCCGTCGATCATTCCCAACAATTCACGCGGCTGCTTCCAGACGTGCTGCGCCCGGCGCAGGTGACAGGGATCATGGTAGGTGACCCTTTCCCGAATGCGTCCCTTGGGCTTTTCGAGAGGGATTTCTGCCAGGAACTCGCTCACATCTCGAACCTTTTGACTGAAATTTGCAGCTCGCTCGGCCCATTCGGGATCATCCTTGAGATAAGCGCCATATTCCTTGAGCGTCGAACCGCAGGTGGCGCAATCGGTGACAACTATATCAACATCTAATTTTTCAAACACGGAAATATTGTGTTTCGCCTGCGCCCGCACCAGGTCTAAACGCCCATAACCGTGGGCTGGCATCCCGCAGCATTCCACTTCCTTGGGCGTGATGACCGTGCAGCCGTTGCGGCTCAATACCCGTACGGTGGCTGCGCTCTCATCCGCAAACAGCAGGCTCTGGGCGCAGCCAAGGAAAAAGCCGACCCGATACTTATTTTCACCGCGCGCTACTGTAATTTGCGGAAGCACCCGGCGCAAGGGACGCTGCGGCAGGCGCGGCAGCATGGCTTCCATATCGCGTATCTGTTTGGGCAGGATGCGCGTCAACCCCAAGGCATACACCAAACGGCGGATGCCCAGCGCCTCATACAACCGCAGCGGAAGTGTTGCGATTTCCATTCGTGCTGGATGAGGGATTAAGCCTTCAAATAGCGCCTTTTTCCAACCTGCAGGTTGTCTCTGTTCCTGGACAAAACGCATTGCCAGTGTCAACTCGGCAGGTTTGATGCCGACCGGGCAGGCATCGTTGCAGGCCATGCAGGCAAAACATCCGTACATCTGCTCGATGAGGTTGGAACTGAGTTCGAGTTGGCCTTCCAGGCCTTTACGTGCCAGTGCCACCCTGCCACGAGGCGAAGCGGTTTCACTCAGGTGCTCCCGGTAGGTTGGGCAGACCGACAAACACAACCCACAGCGGATGCAGTTCAGATAATCAGATTCAGCAGGTTTTTCCAAATCAGTCAGGATATCCATAGTTTCTACCAATCAGACATATCGATCAGTGCTTTGAGGATGCCATCCTCATGTTTTTCGTACATTGTAAAAGCCTGCCCGGCATCTCGAATGGGAAAGTGGTGTGTTACCAATGGTTCCAGTTCATCGCGCGCATCAATGAAAATATCCCGGGATATTGCCAGATATTCGCTCCAGTTTGGGGTTACACAGGCTACCAAATGAGCGTTCTTGCGAAAAAAAGTCTCGCATTCAAAAGCATAAACAGGTTGGTCCGGGACGCCAAAAGCCAGGACCGTTCCTCGTTGCCTGACCAGCCCCAGACAATCGTTCAGGGTCTCCATTTGATGGCCGACAGCCTCGATACAGATGTCAGGCGCACCCCATCCCCCCGGATTTTGCCTCGCAGCGTGCAGGACCTCGAGGCTGCGTGCCGTTAAAAGGTCCGTTGCCCCCATCCGGGCAGCAACCCGGCAACGCTCTTCGATCGGATCAATGCCCACGATCCGGGTTGCTCCTCGTTTTTTGAGCATCCAACAAAAGAATAGCCCGATCGAGCCTAACCCGACCACTGCGACCGATTTTCCTTCGACATTTCCCAACCGGTCGATTGCATTGATCACCGTGGAAAGCGGCTGGATCAAGCAGCTCGTACCATTATCCTTCAAGTCAGAAGGTAGTTTGACAGCTTTGGCTGCCTGGGCCACAAAGTATTCGGACAAACCCTGGTCGCTGTCAGGGATGGCAACTACCCGGTCGCCGGGCTGAAAGAGACTGGATGTACTATCGACAACCTGCCCAGCACATTCATGGATGGGAGTAGCAACGGGCAAAGGGTAGGTTTTGTGGCGTTTCCCCCCGGTGAAAAAAGGGATGTCACTGCCGCACATGGAAACCCATTCGGGCTGGACCAGAATCCGGTCCGGGCCGGCAGTTTTCCGGTCCGGCATGACAGCCTGAACCTGTTCGAAATATCGTGGTTTTAAGACTTGTAAGGCTTTCATTTGTTTTTACTGCTATGCCTTTGTCTGCAAAACTGGCAGGGTCAGCATGGCATGCGGCACGATCAGCACGTCACAGGCTGGTCCCAGCTTCAAAGCGGCAAGCTCAAGGGCTTCTTCCATGGTCGCTGCTGGAATCATTTTACAGGCTGCAACCAGGTCCGGGCACTCACTGCCCACGATCACAACGTTCGACTGCTCCAGCATCTTGGCCATCACAAAGGCGCGTTGCTGTCCGGGTGGATACCCATTTTTGCGTGCATCGTCGAGAATGAACTGGATATCGGGTGCATCGCGCATTGCTGCCAGGAAACGCTGTTCCCCCACTCCCGCCCCTGCACCCTCCTCGCAACGCGCCGGGATGATAAAGTAACCGCCGGGGCGAACGACCGGGGTGGGCGCAAAGAAAAGATAGGATGGCGCGCGGCTGGCCTGGTACAGATTGGCATCTTTTGGGAAACCGACGCCACCGATGGCGATGTCATATTGCTGGAAAATGGGAACTTCATAAACAGACTTCGCAAATTCGACCAGGTCGTGAAAGGCCAGTTCTGGATCCCCGGCGGTCACGCGCAGGATGCGCTTGTCATCATCCAATACAACGTTCAGGATGAAGCGCAAATTTGCACGGCGGGCGGCTTCACTCACTGCTTCATGAAAGGGGTTTCCCTCGATCTGTCCCAGCCGCGTGCCTGGGTGGTCTACAAAAGCCGGACCGTGGGTATGGGCGATCAAAGCTTCCCCAGCTGCGCCAACCGCAACAGTTTTGCGTCCGCCAGAATATCCGGCATACTGGTGCGGCTCGACAATACCGGTAGCGACCAGCAGATCGGTTTCGACCACAGAGCGATGCAGCAAGACGGGCACACCACCCGGGGTTACTCCCAAATCCACCAGGGCTTCCGGGTTCTGGGGTTCGTTATCGATGACTTTATAACGGGCCGCAATATCTGCTCCCAACTTGATGTTCTTTTCTTCATCGGTGGATGGCCGATGCATCCCAATGCCGCACAGCAGGGTGATGTCTTCGTCCCGCACCCCGGCCATTTCCAATTCACACAGGAGGGCTGGAACCAGTTGGTGGTCAGGGCTGGCACGAGTGATATCGGTAAAGACAATACAAACACGATTCCCCGCTTTGGCAATTTCTCGCAAGGGCGGTGTTCCTATTGGATGGTTGAGTGCTTCCTGGATGGCCGCAGGTACATTATCAAGGGATTGCGCCAGCTGGGATACAGCAACCGTCGCTTTCATGCCAGGAAGAAGATGAAATTCCAGGGAAGATTTGCTATAGGGGATTCGGTACGTTTGGTTTGGCATAGATGCGTGCTTCCTTGCAAGGTCAAGAATTTACTAAAGCACGATTCATAGATAAATTTGGATACCAACTTTACGGTCAAATAACCTCAAAACGAAGATGCCCAATGGGGAGTTATTTTGCGGTTTTACCTAATGAAACTATGTTTCATATTATCATCTCCCTATTGTATCGTCAAGTTACAAATATCATACCGAAAGCGTGTCAATAAAGTGACTATCAAATGCTGTTCCGCAGAATGAAAGTAGTTGACATCAGGTAAAACATTTGCTACAATCAAATTGTCGCACATAACGAAACATTGTTTCACTAAATGAAACAATGGCATATCTCCAGACTAATGAGGACAGTATACATGAAGAAGCTACCTTTTGTAAAAGCGGCGGATGTAGAGGGGGAATATCGGACCCCTCCTCGTGTTTCCAAATTATTGCTAGCCCCAAAATATGGAGGCGTGCACAACTTGTCAATGGGAATGAATATAACTGAAGTGGGCAGCATGATCCCCGACCATCAACACGATGAATCGGAAGAAGTGCTATTCCTGATCAGCGGACGTGCCAAAATTGTGATCGAAGGCGAAGGGGAATGGGAAATTGGGCCCGAAACAGCATTCTATTCGCCACTGGGCAAGAAGCACCGTGTCGAAAATATAGGCGATGAGCCGCTGCGGATTGTGTGGGTCTACTGCCCACCCTTGCCTGCTCATCGCGCGTAATCAAATTCCATTTTGTAAAGAAAGAGAGACACCATGTTTGAAGAAACTCGTGCGTATTTGAAGAAAATTGGCATGCCGCAGGGCGACGCTTTCGATATGCCATCCTCGGACCAGCGATTCCCGGATGGGGGGGCGTTCCGGATCGAGAACCCGACCGTGAACACTGCCGAAACAGCGGCAGCCCTGTTGGAGACGGCGGCCAAGAACGGCATTGTCATCAATCGCATCACCGAGACCTACGGCATGTTCCGCCACACCGCCGCAGAGATCAAGGAATACTGCCGTATATGTCACGATCATGGCGTTGAGTTGATGATGTCAACCGGCCCGCGCGCGACTTACGATACTGGCGCGACAGTCCTTTCGGCGCAGGGTGCCCGTATTGGCTACCGCCTGCGCGGTATGGAACAGATCTTGCGCGGCATTGAGGATGTCAAGCGCGGTTATGACCTGGGTGTGCGCGCCTTCCTCGTTTACGATGAGGGTATGTTGTGGCTGGCGGGCCAGATGCGCCGCGATGGTGCGCTGCCGAAAGAGATCATCTTCAAGACCTCCGCTCACCTTGGACACTGCAACCCGTGCTCCTTCAAACTGCTCGAAAGCCTGGGCGCGGATAGCATCAACCCGGTGCGTGACCTGCAGATCCCGATGATTGCCGCCCTGCGCCAGGCTGTGAAGACCCCGCTCGATATCCACACAGACAATCCCCCTGGCTCCGGTGGTTTCATCCGCGCTTACGAAGCGCCTGAAATCGTGCGCGTCGGTGCGCCTTTGCACTGCAAGACCGGCAACTCAGTAATCAGCGCACATGGCGAAATGACCTCCGCTGCCGATGGCAAGAAGATGGCTGACCAGGCCACCATCATCGTTGAAATGGTTAACAAGTATTATCCGAATCTCACGCAATCCCCCAAGGGATCGAGCGATCTTCGCATCCCGGCGGTGTAGAACGATTTTAGGCCCGAAAGGTTTTCTGAAGACCTTTCAGGTCTGCCTGACAGGTTACTTATAGGAGAAAGGAGTGCACTATGGGTAATTGGGAACTACCGCCAAAAGGCGGTCACCTGGAAAGCCCCAATGGGCTTTACCTCCAGACCATGAACATGACCCAGATCAACGAACGCCTCAAGACCAACGATCTGATCATCATTCCTGTGGGAAGTACGGAGTGCCATGGAGCCGGCCAGCCGCTAGGCGAGGACACGTTCCTGGTAACGCGCATGGTCGAGCAGGTGGCCATGAAGATGGGCTGCACCATCGCCCAGCCAATCTGGTACAGTTCGCACCCCCACAACCACCTGGGCATGCCGGGGACCATCGTGGTTCCCGAGGATGTCCTGCTGGCGAACATGAGGGCCATCATCACGGGTCTCTGGAACATGGGCTTCCGCAAGCAGATTTTTGTCAATGGCCACGGCCAGGAAGAGGTCCTGCCCCTGGCAATCCAGCAATGGCAGAAAAAATACCAGCTTCCGGCAGTGCTGATCACGCTCCACACCTGGACGGTAATCCACGATCACATGAAGGACAAGGCTCACGGTGGCCCCTTCGATACGCCCTTCGCACACGCGGATGAAGCGGAGGCCTCGTATTCGCTGGCCTTGTTCCCGGAATTCATGGACCCGAAGTTGTTCGTGGACAACAAGCCGTCGGGCTTCCTGCCCCCTGGCCACACGGACAAGGGCGGAGATGTATACCACGCCCCGATCAAAGGCCATGAGCATGTCGGATTGGCCGGCATTGAGGTGAAGGATTATCCGGAAGGGGTCATCGGTTCTCCCACTAAGGCCTCGGCGGATAAAGCCATGGCGGGCCTGAACGCTCTCATGGACTACATGTGCAAGCTGATCGGCGACATCATGACCAGGTTCCCGGCGGGCGTTCTACCCCCGGTGGACCAGGTCACCATGCGCAGCAAGGAAGAGGTCGAAGAATACGTCAAGGGACCGCTGAACGGCGGCAAGTCTATCTACACCCTCGCCTATCCGCCCTAGAAACGAAAAGTGAGCGCCCCCATGCAATCGAGCGATCCCAGCCAGACCGCTGACTAGATGTGATGAGAAGTGCCCCACTATCTACCAATTCTTGGCTGTTGTCAGTTGTTTGGTGATAGTGGGGCTTTTGTCCCCCTGGGTTTTTCCGGAATTGAGTGTGTTGGTTTTCTAGGCAAATGGAGCAATTGATGAAGCTACTCCGTGTGAACATGAAACAACTTAAAGTTGAATGGGATCAGGTACCCAGCGTCTACGAGCACCTTGGCGGGAGGGCTTTAATTGCCCGGTTGCTCTTGGAAGAAGTACCACCTACTTGCGACGCGTTGGGGCCACACAATAAACTGATCTTTTCTCCTGGCCTGTTGGGCGGCGCCGGGGTGACTACCGCTGGCCGACTTTCGGTCGGCGGTAAAAGCCCGCTGACTGGCGGCGTCAAGGAAGCCAATACGGGCGGCAACGGTGGGGATGTGCTCGGAAAACTGGGCATCAAAGCAATTGTGGTCGAAGGCCAGCCCGGTCAAGGCCAGTTCTACCTGCTGCACGTCAAAGGCGATGAGGCGGAACTCCTACCAGCTGACGAGGTGCGCGGCCTGGGGACGTACGCTACATCCGAGAAACTCCAGGCCCGCTTCGGCGCAGAATGCACGGTCATCTCGATCGGGCAGGCGGGCGAATTCCTGATGCGCGGAGCGGGAATCGCCTCGACTGGCGACCACGAGCAGCGCAGCAATCATGCCGCCCGGGGTGGACTCGGCGCGCTGATGGGCAGCAAGGGGTTGAAGGCCATCATCATCGACAAGCCGGTTGGCAAGTCAGTCGAATTTGCAGATGTGGAACTCTTCCGCGCCGCCTCGCGCGCCTTTGCCCAGAAACTCATCAACGATCCGAAATTGGGCGCGCAAGGCTCACAGCATCTCTACGGTACGGCCTCCATCGTGGCGGCGGTCAACGAAATGGGCTCGTTGCCAACCCGTAACTTTGGCAGCGGCTCCTTCGAGCAGTCCACCGATTTGCGCGGCGAGCACATGCGCGAGGTCATCCTGGCGCGAGAAGGGAAAATCGGTACCCGCTGCATGCCCGGCTGTGTGATTGCCTGTCGCAACCAGTACGTGGACGAGGCGGGCATGCCAATCGTCGGTACGATGCAATATGAGACGATAGCCCTGATTGGTTCTAACCTGGGGATCGGCAACCTGGATGACGTTGCACGGCTGAATTATATGTGCAACGATTTCGGCCTGGATACCATCGAAACGGGAGCAGCCCTGGGGGTAGCCATCGAAGCGGGGTTGGTCCAATTTGGAGATACAGAAGGCGTAATTTCATTATTAAAACAGGTGGGAGAAGGTACCGTTCTGGGGCGGGTCATTGGCAACGGCGCGGTGACAGCCGGTCGCGTATTTGGAATCCGGCGCGTACCGGCCGCATTGGGTCAGGCTATGCCGGGTTACGACCCGCGCAGTTTGAAAGGGAACGGAGTAACCTATGCCACGTCCCCGCAGGGCGCGGACCATACCGCAGGCAACGCGTTTGGAGCCCGCAAAGAAGTGAATCCCCTTGGGATCGAGGGACAGAAGGCGCTTTCCCTGAAATTGCAAATCATCGCCGCAATGCTGGATAGCACGGGCTTGTGTTTATTCGCCCGCCCGCCTGTGATTGCCGATCCGCAACTCATGGTGGATATGGTCAATGGCATTTACGGATGGGGTTGGAACAAGGATGATTTGGATCGCTTCTATCGGGATGTATTACGGAACGAGTTGGAGTTCAATCGCCGCGCCGGCATTACGGCAGCGGATTATCGCATCCCTGAATATATGCGCGAGGAACCCCTGGCACCACACAATACAGTTTTTGATATCCCAGATTCTGAGCTAGATGCTGTCTTTGATGCTTTGTAGATAAAGAATGAGCATAGAAGTCGAGATATTCGGACAGCTATTACCACTTACAGAACGACGTCAATTTTTGAGTATGAAACGTCCCGTTTTGGTTCGGGAAGTGGCAAACATAATCGGCTTGAAGCCGGAAGAAATTGGGTTGATCACCATTGATGGTGTTCAGAGCGAAATGGAAGATTTAGTGGAACCAGGCTGCCGATTGTGTTTCTTCCCCTATATGTCTGGCGGATAAATTGTGCAAGGTGCCTAGTTCGATTGAATTGTGAATAACAACTTTCGAGATCGGAGGACTGGCATGAGTTATTTGAAGGTTCACGGGCTGAGTAAATCTTTTGGGGGATTAAAAGCAGTCCACGATGTGGGTTTTGAGATCGAACGTGGTGAAATCCTGGGCCTGATCGGTCCCAATGGCTCTGGCAAGACTACTACTATGAACTTGCTGACCGGATTCTTAAAACCTAATTCCGGCACCATTGTATTCAAAGGGGAAAATGTAGCTGGGCTCCCACGCTACCAGGTATGTCGAAAAGGGGTAGCCCGGACATTCCAAATCATAAAACCATTCCTTGAATTTACGGCTCTGAAAAATGTGATGGTGGGTCGGGTTTATGGGCAAGAACCAGCCAAGAATCTAAAAGCAGCTGCTGAGGAAGCCAAAGAAATCCTTGGAATCGTGGGGCTTTTGGACAAAGCGGATATTTTAGCCAAAGACCTGACTCTGATGGAACGCAAGCGAATGGAGTTGGCCAGGGCCCTGGCAGCTAGGCCCCAGCTGCTTCTATTAGATGAATTGATGGCTGGCTTGAATCACGCTGAAACCGAAGATGCTATGCAATTGATCAGACAGATAAAGAAAGATCTGAATTTGACTATTTTGATGGTGGAACATATTGTAAAAGCAATAGTTGGCCTGTCTGATCGCATTGTTGTGTTAAACATGGGCGAGAAAATAGTGGAAGGCCTTCCCCAAGAAGTTATTCACAACCCTGAAGTTATCGATGTTTATTTAGGAAAACCCCATGCTTAAAGTAGAGAATATCAACGCTTACTATGGAGACCTCCAGGCCCTCTGGGGTGTCTCAATGCAGATTAATGAAGGGGAACTTGTTGCCCTGGTTGGTCCAAATGGCGCCGGGAAAACCACCTCGCTAAAAGTGATTACCGGCCTGCTAAAACTTGCCTCAGGCAGTGTCAATTTCCTCGATCATGACATAAGTAAAGAAACAGCTCATAAAATCGTTGAATTCGGAATATCTCAGGTCCCCGAGGGAGGCAGGATCTTTGCCGGAATGAGCGTTCTTGAGAATCTGGAACTGGGAGCGTTCGTTCCTGATGCCAGAAAAGTCAAGAATGAAAGCCTGAAGTGGGTCTATAAAATCTTCCCGCGCTTGGAAGAGAGGCAAACCCAACAGGCAGGGACTCTGAGTGGCGGGGAACGGCAAATGTTAGCTATAGGCCGAGCATTGATGTCTAAACCCAAGCTTTTGATGTTGGATGAACCCTCTTTTGGCCTGGCTCCTATCCTGGTGCAACAGATGTTTGAAATGATCGAAGAGATCAACAAGCAAGGCGTGACGGTACTGCTGGTTGAGCAAAATGTTCGGGCGGCTCTGGAACTGGCACAGAGGGCTTATGTGATCGAAAATGGCCGGATTGTAGGGGAAGGGAAAGGCGATGATCTCTTGTCATTTGAGTCTATACGCAGCGCATACCTAGCATAGAAAAGGACATTTCAATGATTGAAGCTGTAGTGCAAAATCTAGTTTTCGGAATTCTGTTGGGCGCCTTGTACGGCTTGGCTGCTGTTGGAATCGCGATGGTTTTTGGGGTCACAAAGTTCCTCAATGTAGCTCATGGCGAGCTTTTGATGTTCGGCGGCTACGCAACCTTTTGGCTTTTCAATCTTTTCGACCTTGACCCATTCCTGTCACTCCCCCTGACCATCATCTTTCTTCTGTTGATCGGAGTAGTTTTATATCAGCTGATTTTCGTTCGCATGGTCAAATTATCGGAGGAGGAAAAAATCAAGAACACCATGCTTGTCGGTTTCGGCTTGACCTTAATCTTACAAAACATAGCATTGCTCCTCTGGACTGCAGATGATCGAGGGGTTACCACTTCCTATTCTGGCATGGCTTTCACCCTGCTAGGTGTGCGCTTCCCATATGTGCGCGTTGCTGGGTTGGTAATCTCGCTGGTTTGCCTGTTTGCCCTGCAGCAATTCCTGCGCAGAACCTATACGGGGAAAGCCATCCGGGCCACGGTAGAGGATTGGGAAGCAGCTTCTCTGGTGGGAATTGATGTAAAAAAGGTCTACCTGCTTTCCTTCCTGATAGGAACCGCATTGGCTGGCGTAGCGGGGGCTCTGGTGCTCGTGAGCTTCTCAGTTGAACCGGCGATGGGAATGCACTGGACCCTCAAATCACTGATTGTGATGGTTCTTGGGGGAGTGGGGAATTTCATGGGCACCTTTGTTGGGGGAATCCTTTTGGGTGCCACAGAATCAGCCACGGCATTTTTCATTAGCGGCAATTACCGGCAGGTGGTTGGCCTTGTACTTTTTTTACTGATTTTGATCTTCAGGCCACAGGGATTGTTCGGAGCAAAAGAGAGGTAAGCGATGAAATTTCTGCGGCCCATCTCTATTGTACTTCTCATCATCATCTTAGCCTATCTCCCTATGGTGATTGAAAAGGATAAAACGATCAATCTCTTGATTTTGATTTTCCTGTACATTTCGCTAGCTTCGAGTTGGAATATCCTGGGAGGTTACACCGGGCAGACCAGCCTCGGTCATGCCGCTTTCTTTGGCCTGGGAGCCCTTGCAACCCGCTTGCTGTGGATCAAAGGATTTCCTGTATTTCCAAGTATTCTGGCAGGAAGCCTCCTGGCTGTGGTTTTCGCTTTGCTGATCGGTGCTCCTGCCTTCAGGTTAAAGGGCGTGTACTTCGCTATTGGTACCCTGGCGCTTGCGCAGATTCTCAATGTTACGGTTGGGAATGTATTTCCTGCAATTGCCGCTCTTCCGGTTGAAGAACTCGTTGCCTATCAACTTACTCCTCGTTATTACCTCTTCCTGGGTTTAGCGGTTCTTATTGTCGGAGCCGCTTATCTCCTTGCTAACTCCAGACTGGGTCTTGGCATGATGTCTGTGCGTGAGGAAGAAGATGCTGCAGAATCGCTGGGCGTCAGCGCTTTGAGGCACAAACTCATTGCCCTTGGAATCAGCGCTTTCTTCACCGGGCTGGCTGGCGGAGCTTTTGCATACTATCACGTAAGTTACTATTTCCAATTTCCATTTACTCCGGTATGGAGTCTGGACATGTTGACCATGGTCTATATTGGCGGTACGGGTACCATTCTAGGTCCTGTCATCGGGGCAGTGTTTTTTGTGGGGTTGAGAGAGTTTCTGGTCCGAAATTTAGGCGAATATCATCTGATCGTATTTGGCGTGCTGTTTGTCCTCGTGGTGCTGTTCCTGCCAGGTGGAATTATTTCAATATGGCACAAGATCCAGAGCGCGCTTGCTCGCCGCTCAAAATCGAATGCAGTAAAGCTCTCCCCAAAAGAAGAGAGTTGACATCTTATGTTATTGGCATCAAGCCAGAAGAAAGGAGAAAAACTATTGATCTTACGTTGAAGAGTAAAAATGATTCTGTCCCATTTTCGTACAATTCTAAGGAGGATGAGTAATGAAAGCCAAACTAACAAGTTTGATCGTGGTTGTGCTCTTGATGAGCCTTTTGGTCACCAACTGTGCCCCGGCACCCACAGCGGCGCCAGAAACGACTGAGGCGCCACCTGCTGAAGAACCCGCAGCACCCGCACCCACTGAAGCTCCGGCAACGGAAGCCCCTAAGCCACCGGCACCCGAATATATCGAACTGGGCGCTTCGATCCCGCTAACTGGGCCTTTTGGCTCCCTCGGCAACCAAGTGCTCCCCGGTTATGAAATCGCCGTGGCGGACATTAACGCAGCTGGAGGTGTCTACGTTGAAGAGTATGGGACCCAAATCCCACTGCGCCTGACCTATTACGACGATGAATCCGATCCCACCAAGGCGGTCACCAACCTGGAAACCGTCTACTCCGACCTGGATGTGACCGCCTATCTGGGGGGTGCTTCCAGCGGTATGCACGCCGCTACCTCAGCCATCGCTGAAAAGAACCAGGTCCCCTATTGTGGTGTAGCCTTCGCGCTCTACTCGATTCACCAACAAGGGTACAAGTACCTGTTCTCACCCTTCCCCAAGACACCCCAGCAGGCGAAGGACACCTTTGAAATCCTGAATGCAGCCATCCCGGAAGGTGAACGGCCCACCAAGGCGGCGATCTTCTCCTACAGCGATGACTGGGGCAAAGAGCAGGGTGGTCTTTGGCAACAGAATGCCGCAGAATACGGTTATGAGGTGGTCGTTTACGAAGAGAGACCCGTAGCGCCTGATAACGATTGGTCTGACGCGATCCTCAAGGCCAAGGCGGAAGGGGCAGAAGTGCTGCTTTCTATGCCGGTCTTCCCGGATGGCAGCGGCATGTTCAAGACCATGGCCGAACTGGGTTGGACTCCGAAATTCGCTCTGGTGATCAGGGCGCCGGAAGGCGTCAACTGGGGCGAATCCATGGGCGCGATTGGCGATTATGTCACCATCTTCCCCGGATGGCACAACGGCGCTAGTTTCCCCGGTGTGGATGAACTCAATGCGGCCTACGAAGCCGAGTTCGGGCGCCCCGCTGACCTTCTGACGGGTTCGGCTTACACCTGCGTACAGGTCATAGCTAACGCTATCGAGAATGCTGGCACGCTGAACCGCGAAGCGGTCCGTGATGCGATGGCTGCTACCGATATGGAGACCGTGATGGGTCCGGTGACCTTCAATGAAGATGGCACCGGCAATGTCTGGAATCCGCTCATCCAATGGCAGAGCGGAAAGCTAGAACTGGTCTGGCCCGCAGAACACGCCACCACTGATTTCCTCTATCCAGCTCCACCGTTTGAAGAACGCTAAAAGGTATTGGAGCCTTTACCAATCTGAATGTGACGATGGCCGCAAAGACCATCGTCACATTCCTTAGAAAGCATATCAAATTACTGGATTACTGGTTTCCAATGGAATCTGAAAAACAAAGAAACATTCTGCACAGGCAAGACCAATTAGGGCCGTTCCCTATGGAACGGCTGAAGCGCGTGGACCAGCCTACGAACAAGATTACCGATGCTGTTCAAAGAATTGACCTGCGAGATATTGCATACGGGTTGGCCGCTCGCGGGGAGTATGGTCCTGCAGTTCAGAAAGCCGTGGCTAAGAAACTGCCTGAAAAATACCCGTTGTCAGCTGCCCAGAAGGATGTAATCGATCATATTGCTTTGATGAAATCCAACCCGACAGCTGGAGAGAAAGCGCCGATCCCTCAGGAGCCTGAAATCCTGACTCGCCATATCAAAGCGGTAGGTTACTTTCTAAAAGCCGATATTATGGGTGCTTGCAAAGTGCCACCGTCAGCTTACTACAGCCACGATAAACAAGGTAAACCGATAGATGTGCGGTATGAGAATGCTATTGTTATTGTAATGGGGAAAGAAAGTAATGCGGTGCATGCCTCTACTGGCAAGGATTGGCTGGGGGATCCTATCAGTTTTCAAGCTTATCAGCATGTTGGCATGGTCGCTGAGACAATCGCGAATTATATCCGCCGCCTGGGATGGGATGCTTCCCCTCAGTACGGTCCATCCTTTGTGAACAAGTATTCGGTATTAATGCCACCATTATTGATCGCTGCGGGCATCGGTGAGGTCAGCCGCGTGGGAATTGTCCTCAACCCCTTCCTTGGACTTGGATATAAAGCCGCGGCTGTCCTGACTGATATGCCGATCATCCCTGACAAACCAATTGATTTCGATCTGCAAAATTTCTGCCAGAACTGTAAGATTTGCGCCGAAAATTGCCCCAGTCGGGCGATACCGATGGGGGATAAGGTGATATACAACGGGTACGAAACCTGGAAATTGAATGTAAAACGCTGTGCCAGTTTCAACTTCACCAATAAAAATGGCACCATGTGTAACCGCTGCGTGAAAAGCTGCCCCTGGACCAATCCGCCCACCTGGCCGCACGACCTGGTTCGTACAATGGTCATGCATTCACGTCTGGCACAACGGATTGCCATCCGAGCCGCCTATCTTCTTGATCCGGGCAAAGGTCGCCCCGACCATAAATGGTGGTTTGATATGGAATACATTGAAGATGTAATCCAGCTACGAGAATAGGAAAAAGTAACAATAGACTTACAGAAGAAAGGAAATCCACAATAAGAGGTTATTGGATTTCTTGGATAAGTAATTGAAAAATTCTTGATTTCATAAGGAGAGCATTTATGGGTAAAAACCTTCTTGTGATCGGGGCACATTCCGCCGATTTCGTCTGGCGGGCCGGCGGGACGATTGCACTGGTCACCTCGCAGGGCGGCAGTGCAACCGTGATCGCGCTTTCCTACGGGGAACGGGGGGAATCGGGGGAACTGTGGAAGGAACCAAACCAGACCGTCGAAAACGTCAAACGCATCCGCCACGAGGAAGCCAGCGCAGCCGCCGGGACCCTTGGGGCTGCCTTCCGTTGCCTGGACTTGGGCGATTACCCCCTGACCATCACCGAGTCGGCTATGGAACAGTTGGTGGGGATTTTCCAGGAAGTCCAGCCGGACATCCTCCTGACACATACTCCTGCAGACCCGTTCAATCCTGACCATCCTGTTGCCTGCCAAGCAGTACAGAAAGCGCGTCTATTGTCATCTGGGGCAGGTGTGGCAAGTGCTTTCAGCCGCATCACTCCACCAGACTTGTATTTCTTCGAGCCGCATCAACCGGAATTGTGCGAGTTCCACCCCAATACCTTTGTGGACATCACCCCTGTGATGGAACAAAAGCGCAAGGCCATGGAATGCATGCAGGCGCAGAGTTACCTGCAAAGTTATTACACGGAACTCGCCTCGCGGCGCGGCAACCATGCAAGACGAATTTCCGGCCTGCAAGAAGTTAAATTTGCAGAGGCGTTACAACGTACATTGCCCTGGGTGTTGAAAAGCTTATGATAAAAGATGAACTTGCGCGATTGAGCGAACTTGGCGTGGCAACCATCTACGAAGCCTCCGGGCGGGCAGGATTGATCGATGTTCCGCTCATCCAACTCCTGCCGGGAAGCCGTGTGGCCGGCCCCGTGCGGATCGTGCTATGCGGGCGGGATGACAACCTGATGGTGCATGCCGTCATCGAGCAGATCCAGCCGGGAGAGGTGCTGGTCTTGAGTATGCCGGAACCAAGCTCGGTGGCGCTGATCGGCGAATTGCTGGCCACGCAAGTCAAGGTCAGGAAAGCAGCGGGGATATTGGTGGATGCGGCGGTCCGGGATGTTGAGGAATTAGTAGAACTTGGTCTGCCCATCTGGACTCGTTTCATCCGGGTAAAAGGAGCAACCAAGACGAAAGTCGGCGAACTGAACGTGCCCGTGACTGTCGGCGGGACACAAATCTCTCCCGCTGACATCCTGGTTTTGGACACGGACGGCGGGGTGTGCGTCAGGCGCGAGCGTATAACAGAAGTCTTGCAAGCTTCGGAAGCTCGGTTCGAGAAAGAAGTGCGTTTGCGTGAGAAACTCGTCGCTGGTGAAATGTCTTACGACTTGCACGGCCTGCGCGAAGTCGTAGAAAAGTATCGGAGGTAGGTATGAACCCTGAACCAATTTTTGATCTGGCACACCTTGCCCATGTGGAGTTGTTGACCCCCAAGCTAGAGGAGAGCACGCGTTTTTTTGTGGAAATTATGGGGATGGTCGAAAGCGGCCGGGAAGGCGACTCGGTCTACCTGCGCGGTTGGGACGATTACGAGCATCACTCACTGCAACTAACCGCCTCTCCAAAACCGGGACTGGGACATTATGCCTTTCGCGCTTCCAGTCCGCAGGCATTGGAAAGAAGAGTGGCGGCACTGGAAAAAACCGGCTTGGGAGTGGGCTGGAAGGAGAACAACATCGGACATGGTTCTGCCTATTGTTTCACCGATACCGATGAACATAATATGGAAATTTATTATGAAACCGAGTGGTACCAGCCGCCCGAAAACCTGCGCCCGGCGCTCAAGAACCAGGCCTCGCGGTATCCCGATCATGGCATCGGTCTGCGGCGAATTGACCATATCAATGTCCTGGCGGCGGATGTGCGCGCCTGCCGGATTTTCATGCAGGAAGTGCTTGGTTGTCGCCTGACAGAACAGGTCATTTTTGAGGATGGCTCGGAAAAAGCAGCCTGGGTAACGGTTACGAACAAAACCTACGACGTAGCCATCGTTGAAGACTGGGCTGGCGCAAAAGGACGTCTGCATCACATCACCTATGCGGTAGATAGCCGCGAGGACATCCTGCGCGCTGCCGATATCTGCCTGGAGCATGGTGTTTTCATGGAGACTGGTCCGCATAAACATGCCATCCAACAGACATTTTTCCTGTATGTGTATGAACCCGGTGGTAACCGCTTCGAGATTGCCAGTGCCGGGGCGCGTCTGATGCTGGCTCCCGACTGGCAGCCCATCGTCTGGAGCGAAGCGGAGCGCAGAAAGGGTCAGGCCTGGGGACTGCCGACCATCCCATCCTTCCATACGCACGGTACACCGCCGGTGGAGTAATCTTATGCCACACCTGACACTTGAATACACCGATAAACTTGAGTTCGATGTTCAGCCGCTCCTGGCGCGTCTGCATTCCGAACTGGTGGCGACGGGAGCCATCAGTCTGAAGGGACTCAAAAGCCGCGCCGTCCGACATAGCGAATACCGGATCGCGGACGGTAATCCGGAGTACGCGTTTGTAAGTGTCAACCTGTTGATCCGTGCGGGTCGCCCAATCGAGGTCCAAAAGGATATGACTCGACGCGTAATGAGGGTGCTCAAGGAAACGTTTAGCGAGCGCTTCGAAAACGGCTATCTGTCCCTTTCGGTTGACATTAAGGAAATGAGCGAGGGGGTTGCCTTGACCTTTCACAATATTCCTGATGTAGGGAAACAACCATGAGTGATTTTTTGGCAGACAAGCTCGCCATCCGTGAGACGGTGGAGAATTGGATCATCTATCGCGATGCCGGGGATTGGGAGCGCTTTGCGACCGTCTGGCACTCCGATGGTTGGATGACCGCCACCTGGTTCCAGGGACCGGCCAGGGATTTCATCGAAGCCAGCCGCAAACTTTTCGACCAGGGCGGCAATATCCTGCATACGCTCGGCGGCTGGACCTGCGATATTTCCGGCACGCGCGCCATCTCGCAAGTCAAGATGAACATCAACCAGCGCGCCTCGCTTGACGGCATCCTGGTGGATGTGGTCTGTTTCGGGCGTTTCTATGACTTTCTCGAAAAGCGGGATGGAATCTGGGGGATCGTCCGGCGACAGCCGATTTACGAAAAGGACCGTCTTGACCCGGTTGACTCGGCCGCGGTTCTACATCTGGACCTTGACTTGCTTGCCCGTTTCCCGGAAGGTTACCGCCACCTGGCTTATCTGCAGGTCAAAAATGGTTTCACCGTCAAAGATGATCTGCCTGGCCTGCGCGGCCCGGCAGTGGAGAAATTATACGTCGAGGGGAAAGCCTGGCTGGCGGGGGCAAGGTAGCCGTATTTTACAGGTCAACCCTGGTTCTCTGCCGCCACTTTCGCCATATACTGAATAAACAGGCTGGCGGCTTGGGGAAGTTTTCTATTCTTCAGGTAGGCAAGCACAATATTGCACTCGATGTGTTCATCCAGGGGGATGGCAACCACATCCGGGTGTTGGTGATACTCGTAGATTTTGACCGGCATCAGGGCCAGCCCAATGTTGGTTCCCACCAGGCCAAAGACGCTCACCTTGCGGTGACTCGAATAAAAAATTGTCGGTTCAAAACCGGCCTTCCCGCATTCATCCATGATCAATTTGTGCATATCCGTCACCCTGTCGAACACGATGAAATTGTCGCTGGAAAGTTCTTTGAGCGAGATGGATGAGCGGTTGGCGTGCCGGTTCTTTCTAGAAACCACCACCAGTAGTTTATCCTTGCAGATTTCCAGACTTTCGTATTGGTCATGGTTCAGGTTGTTGTGACGGGTAAACGCCAGGTCAAAACGGTGCTCAGCCAGGGCAGGCAGGATGTTCAAGCCGTCGATTTCCTCCAAACTGAAGCGGATGTGCGGGTACAAGTCCCTGAATTGGGCAATCGATGTCGTGATTCCGTATTGGGTTAATACGGGGATGGCGGCGATGGAGAAGGAATCCATGTTGGATTTGTATCCATCCAATTCGACAATCATGGCCTTGTAGGCGGCGTTGAGTTTGCGCGCATGTCCCAAAAAGGCTTCGCCGGCCTCGGTCAGGAACACTTTGCGTTTGCTGCGGTCGAAAATGGGGATGCCCAACTCCTTCTCGAGCGCAATGATTACTTTCGAAAGCGAGGATTGGGAAATATAGTGCTCATCGGCAGCTGCCGAAAAACTGCCTGTTTCCACTACCGATAAGAAATATTGGATCTGGCGAATTTCCATGATTGTCCTTTGAATCATTCCAAATTGGAATAGATTGTATCATAGAATGAATTGATGTTTTATCTGGCAATATGTATGCTAATAGTATGAGAACGTATCAATAAAAGGAATACCCTATACCTTGAAAATGGAGGAGTCATATCAAAAAAATAATATGCTTGTTGTTCTTGAAAGTAAGACTTCTAGTACGTTCATTGCAAACGATACCCGAATAAGGAGAGAAAGATGAAAAAGAACCTTTCGTTCATTTTGGCGATTGTCTTAATCGCTGGAATCCTGTTAACTGCTTGCGCCCCTAAAGCGACCGAAGCACCGGCAGAACCTGCTGCTCCTGCAGAACCTGCTCCTGCCGCTACAGAAGCTCCAGACGCTGCGGCAATGGCAGCGGAAGACCTCGCTGGTGAGATCCCATGGGCCACGGCAGAACCAGGCGCCCCATTTGATATCGAGGGCAAGAAAGTCTGTTATTTGATCCCGTCTCTGGCAAATACCTTCTTGAACGGAGTCGCAACTTCCGTTGAAGAACAGGCTGCGGCAGATGGCGTGGAAGTGATGGTCTATGGCGCTGATGATGGCGGCGTACAACTGCAGTTCAACCAGATCGAAAACTGCATCTCCCAAGAGGTGGATTTCATTTACCTGATGGCAGCAGGCTCGGCCGAAAGTTTGATCCCGGCGGTTGAAGAAGCCAAGGCCGCAGGCATCAAAGTGATGGGTGTTCCGCCCGGAGAGTTGGAGCCCTTTGATGCCATTATGCACACCAACCAGTATGAAGATGGTACGCTGGTAGCACAGATGGCCTGTGACTTCATCAATGCAAAGTACCCGGATGCCGAGAAGGTGGACGTTGCCGTTGCCGGAAGCGAGAACCAAGAACGGCAGATGTGGCTGCGCTATCAGGGTTATCGCACCATCGAAGACTGCGAAAAAGCCAATGTGGTGCAATACCTCGAAATTACTGGTGACAGCATACCGATCGGCGCCAGCACTGCTGAAAATATCCTGGCCGCCAACCCGGACGTCAAGGTCTTCATCATGCAGTCCACCGCTCATGCCCAGGGTGCGGCTGAAACCATCAAGGCCCTGCCGGGTGTAGACCTTTCGGAATATGCTGTCTTTGCAGGTGATATGGATCCGAGCGTGATCCCGGTCGTCACGAGCTGTGAGGATCCCTACAAGGGTTTCGTGGCAATCGGTGGTACCGATCTTGACAAGGCCACTTATAGCCTCATTAAGGCCATGCTTCAGGGTGTGGAATACCCGATGATCACCAATGACGCGTTGGAACCGCTCCACTGCGATTGGGAGACCCTTAAATAATTTCCCTGACGAGTTATTCAAGGTTATATAATCAGCGAGGAGGGCCAAGCCCTCCTCACTGAAATTGTAGAGGTGACAGAGGCATGGATTCCAAGATCGTACTATCCCTGAAGAACATCACCAAGAAATACCCCGGTGTATTAGCCCTGGACAATGTTTCGCTCGACTTCCTTGAAAGGGAGGTGCATGCTTTGTTGGGTGAAAACGGCGCTGGGAAATCCACTTTGATCAAAGCCGTGGCGGGGGCAATTAATCTAGACGGTGGCATTATTCATGTCGAGGGCCAAGATTATCAGCATATGACCCCTCATCATTCCAGAAGTATGGGGATTGAAGTTATCTACCAGGAATTCAACCTGGTGCCAACCATGTCTGCTGCTGAAAATATATTTTTGGGAGACAGGGTCAGCGGAAATCCCCTGGTCGATTACGATACGATGGAAGGTAAGGCCAGGGAGATATTTGATTTGTTCAATGTGGATATCAATCCAAAAGCCCTGGTGCGGGAGCTATCTCCTGCCCAAAAACAAATTATCGAGATCGCCAAAGCGGTTTCGAAAAACGTAAAGATCCTGATCATGGACGAGCCCAGTGCTCCGCTATCGGTTTCGGAAGTGGAGCACATGTTTGAAATCATCAACCGGTTAAAACAAAAAGGCGTCACCATCATTTATATTTCCCATCGACTGGAAGAAGTTTTCAGAATCTCGGATCGGGTATCGGTCATGCGTGATGGTCAATATGTCGCCACCAAGTTGACCAAAGATACCGACCGCAAAGAACTGATCAGTTTGATGGTCGGCCGTGAACTAAAAGAAACCTATCCACCCCGGTCGAACCCCCTGGGCGAGATCGCGCTGGAAGTTAAAAATCTGACAGGCAACGGGGATCAGGATATTTCCTTTTCAGTGCGCAAAGGTGAAATCCTGGGTATATCCGGCCTGGTAGGGGCTGGCAGGACGGAACTGGCCATGCTGCTTTTTGGCGCCGCGCGGATCGAAAGCGGTGAAATCTGGGTGGATGGTGAACGGGTTCGAATGCGTTCACCCAGAGATGCAATCCAGCAGGGTATTGGTCTTTTAACAGAAGACAGAAAGAACAAAGGCCTTTTCCTTGAAATGGGAGTAGGCTGGAATATCAGCTTTCCGATCGTCCGCAGGCTTTCAAAATATGGGGTGGTGGATACTAAAACAGAAAAGGATATTACGGAGCAATACAGACAGCGCATTGATATCAAGACACCCAACATAGAGCAGCGTGTCATCAACCTGAGCGGCGGCAACCAGCAGAAGGTGGTCCTGGCCAAATCACTGGCGGCGGAATCCAAAATCCTGGTCTTTGATGAACCCACGCGCGGTATCGATGTGGGCGCCAAGCAGGAGATCTACCACTTGATGTGCGAGTTGGCCGATAATGGCAACGCGATCCTGATGATTTCATCAGACATGGAAGAGTTGTTGGGGATGTCGGACCGGATCATCGTGCTGAGTGAGGGAAAACTAGCCGGCGAAGTAAAGAAAGAACAATTCAGTCAAGACTATATCCTCGATCTTGCATCGGGCACACATTAAGGAGAACCATTTATGAATAATTCAACCATAAGCCTCTCGAATCTGGGTGCAAGAATTGGAAGCGAGATGAGGAAATACGCGCCGCTGATGATTTTGACCGGTCTGGTGATCTTCTTCTCTATCATCTCACCAAATTTCATGACCTCCCGCAACATTATCATCATCATCCGACAGGTGTCTTTCGCAGCCATCAGTGCGGTAGGAGTCATCTTTGTGATGATTGCTGGTGGCATTGATCTTTCCATCGGTTCCCAGATCGTGATGACCAATATCGTCTTAGCCATTATGCTGGTTGACTGGAATCTTCCTTTGGGTGTAGCCATTCCCCTTACTCTCCTGCTAGGAACCGTGCTGGGCACCATCAATGGACTTCTCTCCGTTGTATTGAATGTCCATCCGCTGATTATCACCCTGGGTACGGCCTCGATCTACAAGGGCCTGGGATACATTTTTGCCCAATCAAGGAACATCATGGGCTTTCCCGATTCCTTCCGCTGGTTTGGCCAGGGTTATATCGGTCCGGTCCCGGTACCGATTGTGATTATGATCATCATTGCGTTGATTGGTTCCTTTATCCTGACCAGGACTTACTTCGGTAGATTTGTGTTTGCATTGGGTGGTAACGAAGAAGCAGCGCGTCTTGCCGGCGTGAACATCAACGGGATGAAGGTGCTCCTGTACGCGATGTGTGGTTTTATTTCTGGTATCACCTCTGTCCTGCTGCTGTCGCGGGTTTTTGCAGGTCAGACTGCCACCGGCCAGGGCCTTGAGTTCGATGCTCTGACGGCAGCGCTTCTGGGAGGGGTCAGTTTCAAAGGCGGTGAAGGCACTATTTTCGGATTGATGACAGGTATCTTGATCATCGGCGTCTTGAACAATGCCATGCAACTGGCCAGCTTTCCCGATTTTTCTCAGAATGTGGTCAAAGGCGCGGTATTGCTGATTGCCGTAGGTTTCGACGTTTACCAAAAAAGCGCTAAAGCCAAAGAGACGGTTCGAAAGGTGGCGCTGTAAGGAAAAGATTCAACCTGACCTTGATACAGGGTTTGATTGTTTCATATATAGAATCTAGAAAGCAGGGAATCGGATTATGCCCATCAATATACAACCTATGACAAACCGATTTGATCCGGATACGCATTACGCGGTGGCAATGCAACCGCCTCCAGCATACACCCATCACGTCAAGAGACGATATCTGGATATTCCCTACGCCAAGCTCTCTTTATCTCAAACCCTGGATATCTATCTGCCAAATGAGGGAGATGGGCCTTTCCCGGTCATCTTGTCGATCCATGGCGGCGCTTTCATGGGTTGTGACAAAGCGGACATGCAGGTCCTGCCAATGCTGGAAGGGCTGAATCGAGGTTATGCGGTTGTGGCGTTGAATTACCGTTTGAGTTGGGAAGCCACCTTCCCAGCGCTGGTGCAGGATGCTAAAGCTGCGGTACGCTGGGTTCGTGGAAACGCGAGCCTGTATTATCTCGATCCCGAGAGAATCGCGGCTTGGGGCGGTTCGGCAGGTGGTTATCTATCCACCATGTTGGGAGTTTCAGCGGGCATTTCAGAGTTGGAAGACTTGAGCCTGGGGTACTCGGATCTACCCTGCAACGTCCAGGTTGCGGTCGATTGGTACGGTCCCACGAATTTTCTTAAGATGGATGAGCAGTTGACTGCCAGCGGCTTGGCCCCCATGGAAGGCGCTGAGCACAGCGGTGCGAACTCCCCTGAATCATTGCTGTTGGGCGGCAAAATCACCGAAATCCCCGAACAGGTGAAAGCAGCTAACCCAGAGACCTATGTCCGAGAGAACGCGGCGCCTTTTTTGATCCAGCATGGGGTTGCTGATTTTACTGTACCGGTTCAGCAGTCCATCTGTTTGGCTGAGAATCTGAAACGTGTCTGTGGGGAGGACAGGGTGGTCCTTGAACTGTTCGAGGGGTTTGAACATGGCGATCGCAGGTTTGAGTCGCCCGTGAACGTCAAAAGGGTGCTTGATTTCCTTGACCAACATTTGAAAACGACCTGATCGTTTTGGGAAATCATCTTTTCCGTAGTATTTTGATCATCCATTCCGATATGGAATAAGTTGTATCATTAAATGAATTGCTGTTTCACTTGATAAGATGTATGCTGTTTTTAATGTGATACATATCACAAAAGAAAATTCCCTATAAATCAGGAAAAGGAGAAATCACATGAAAAAACTGACCATCTTGATACTCGTCACCGTGATGGTGCTGGTATCTGCCTGTTCGGCTGCGACCGAAACAGCTGCTCCAGAACCAGCAGCGCCAGAAACAACTGCGCCTGAGCCTGCAGCTCCAGAGCCAGCCGCCCCGGAAGGGAAAGGAATCATTGCAGTCTGCTTGCCGGCTCTGGACAATCCCCTTATGCTTGGATTCCAGGATGCATTCACGGGAGCCTTTGGCGCCGATTATGATGTCCAGGTAGCCAGCGCCGACGGTAATGCCAATACCCAGGCCACGCAGATCGAAAACTATACCGCCATGAACGTGAAATTCATGTTCGTCATGGCAGTGGAACCGACCAGCATCGTGCCCAAGCTAAAGGCGGCGAAAGAGGCGGGAATTACTATCCTGTTTGCCGGTGGGGACCCGGGAGATCCGGATGCTTATACATCTGTTATGCACATGAACCAGTTCCTGTCTGGTCACTATGCAGCCTACATGGCCAAGCAGTGGGTTGACGAAACCTATCCGGATGCTGCTCCAGGTTCGGTTGAAACGGTGATCTTCGAATCAACTCTCAACCCGGAAGCTGTTGACCGTTCTGCAGGTCTCAAGATGATCAGTGAGCCTTATTTGAAAAACGCGCAGGGCGAGTATGTTGATGCATCCGGAAATGTCGTAGATGAGGCCAATAAAGTGGATAATCCGGCCTACTCACCAGTCGTGAACGTTGTTCAAATCGTGCAAGCGGAGATGTTCCAGGCCGGACAGACCGCGATGCAGAATGTGCTAACCACCAACCCCGATGTGAAACTTGTTATTGCGTATGCAGGCGATGGGGCCATGGGTGCCTCCCAGGCTATCATGGATGAGTACGCCAAGGGAGATGGGGTCAGTGCCATAGATGATTTGAACAAAGTGGCGGTTTTTAGTGTAGGCTTGCTCGGCCCTGAAGGCCCAGCGGTTGCTGACTCTTCCACTGGAAAAGGTGTATTTCGCGGCACAGTTCGTTTTGGCGGAGATTTGATCGGCAGGACGATGGAATATGCCACCAAGATGTTGAACGGCGAGAATGTTCCAAAGGACATTTGGGATGATCTGGAACTGGTAACATCTGTGGATGGCAAGCTCATGTCAGTGCCTGTTGAGAGCGCCACCGTGCTCACCGTTCCAACCGTCAAGCCACAGGAATTGATTCTGCCCGGTCCACCCCCTCCATAAAAAGTTGGGATTGGAATCGGTCACACGATAACATACAGGATTGGGCTGGGGATCATCCCCCCAAACGGGAATCTCCAGCCCTTTGTTTACAAGAGAAAAGAAATTTTCAATAACGAGGCTTAATGAATACAGAATATGCCGTTAAGATGAAGGGAATTTGCAAGCGTTTTGGCGGTGTTCATGCTCTCAAAGACGTGGACTTGGAACTTCGGCATGGTGAGATCATGGGCATTGTAGGGGATAATGGGGCAGGAAAATCAACCTTAATGAAAATCCTTTCAGGGGCATATCAGGCGGATGAGGGCGAGATTTACATTGATGGCACAAAAGCACACATCCAGAATCCTCAAGATTCTTTTCATCTGGGAATTAGCATGATCTACCAGGATTTGGCCTTGTTTAACAATCTGGACGTCACCAAGAACATTTACGTTGGCAGGGAACTCGTTCGTGGGCCATTCGGAATTTTCCTGGACAAGAAAAGCATGTACCAAAAAGCAGAAAATTTAATCCAGGAACTGCGCGTCGATATTAAATCACCAAAACTGAATGTAGCCAGTATGTCCGGTGGACAGCGCCAAATGGTGGCCTGCGCCCGTGCGATTGCTTTCCAATCGCAGATTTTGATCATGGATGAGCCAACCGCTGCGCTGGGCGTTACGGAAGCAAACAAATTGCTGGGCCTGATCAGGAACTTGAAGGATATGGGACTCTCAATCCTTCTCATCACCCAGCGCATTCCGGATATCCTGGCAATAGCCGATCGCGTATTTGTTCTCAAAGGCGGCCAGAGACAGGATATTCTGGAGGTCAGCAAGGTTACCCTGGATGATGTGGTGACCATGATCGTCAAAGGCAAAGCTGGCAATGGGAATCAAATTCCTGATGTAGAGTATAGATCGTTCGGATAATCTCCATCGCAATAATACGAGGAATAATGGCGAAAATTAACTTTGGCGGTCTGAAGAAATATACGGTCATGTTCGTGCTTGCAATCCTTATGGTGCTCTTTTCGTTTACGAGTCCCTATTTCCTCACTGTACGCAACCTGACTAACATTATTACGCAAAACACTTACTTCATTATCGTGGCGATTGGTTTATCATTCGTGATGATCGGCGGCGGGATCGACCTGTCCGTTGGCTACCAGATGTCCCTGGTTGGGGTCGTCACTGCCATGCTGATGGTTGTTTATGACGTTCCGGTCTGGCTTGCGGTCATCCTGGGATTATCGTTGGGCACGATTTTAGGATTGCTCAACGGCCTGATTGTTTCCAGCATCAAGGTCTTCCCTTTGATTGCTACGTTAGCGACCAGCATCGTTTTTCAGGGAATATCCTACATGATTTCGAAGGCGAACACCTTCCGGAGTTACCCGGATGAATTCCTCTTTCTCACCAAGGAAAGGTTTCTCGGCATGCCTTTTGACGTTTTCCTGGCCTTGGCGCTCGCTGTCCTGGTCAGTATCGTCTACTCCGAAACCGTGTTCGGTTTCAGGTTGATGGCATTGGGCGGCAACGAGGAAGCTTCCCGCTTATCTGGCATCAACATCCGCAAAATGAAGATCATCCTGTACACGCTGTGTGGCCTTTTCACAGCCATTGGTACGATGGTGATGATTTCCAAAGCCAATACAACCAATTCATCCTTCGGGCCGGGGACGGAATTCATCGTCCTGACCGCAGCCATTGTTGGTGGAATCAGTTTTATGGGTGGGGAGGGCAATATTCCAGCCCTGGTCGCTGGGGTGTTTATCTTGGCAGTTTTAGGCAACGGGATGCAACTCGCCGGTTGGGGAACGTATGCCCAATTTGTCGTTCGCGGGTTGATCCTGCTCGGAGCGGTGGCTTTCGATGAGTACCAGAGAAATGCAAGAAATTCCAGACAAAAATGCTCAGAGCCTGAAAAACTGCTTGTGAAAGGATCTTAGAATACAATTTTCATAAGGAAGAATGCAATGAAACCACCTGAAAAATTCACACATATAGACGAGGTTTCAACCAAAGCGCCTCTATTTGATGCACCACTAGCAGATGTCTCTCACGTTCGCCGTAAGTGGTTGGACCTGCCCTATGCCAGTCTCTCACCAACCCAAAAACTGGATATTTATTTGCCAGATGAAGGCGATGGTCCCTTCCCGGTTATTTTGTATATCCATGGAGGAGGGTTTGCCTCGGAAGATAAACGTAGAATTCACCTTCTACCTTTCTTGAAGGGGGTAGAGCGTGGTTACGCTGTGGTTGGTGTAGATTACCGCTTGAGCGGCGAGGCGATCTTCCCGGCTGGGATACAGGATGTTAAGGCAGCCATCCGCTGGTTACGGGCAAACAGTCAGCAATACCATCTTGATGGGAATCGGATTGCGGCTTGCGGTGGTTCGTCCGGAGGCAATTATGCAGCGATGATCTGCCTGACAGATCGTGTAACCGAGCTCGACGATCTTAGCCTCGGCAACCCGGAATACCCATGCAATGTTCAGGCGGCTGTAGACTGGTTTGGCCCGACAGATTTCCTGAAAATGGATGAACAGCTTGCTGAAAATGGGTATGGCCCTGGAGATCACGGTGAAGCAGATTCGCCTGAATCCATGTATCTGGGTGCAAAACTTGCCGATGTGCCACTGAAGGTTGTGCTTGCAAATCCGATGACCTATGTTCATGAACACATGCCTCCCCTATTGATCCAGCACGGGCGCCTGGATGCGATGGTGCCTGTACAACAATCCATGATATTCGTGGAAAAACTGGAAAAATACGTCAGCCCTGATCGCTTTGAATTTGACATTATAGAAGGGGCCGGTCATGCCGACCCCTTGTTTGAAACAGAAGAAAATATGGAGCGTGTGTTTTCATTCCTTGATAAGCACTTGAAATAAACTCCCCCCAAAATCGCTTACAATTTACTTATGGCCATTTCGATCCGCACTTTATCAGAGGCAGACCTGGAAAGTGCGGATGCCATTTTACAATCCGCATTTCAACGGACTGAAAGCTGGCTTGGCGACCTGAGCGTTTTCTGCATGCTTCAACCCAAAGGGGTATTCCTGGCTTTACAGAACAACATTCCGGCCGGCATGGTGGCGTCAATCATCTATTCAAATTTTGCATATGTCGGGCTGATGGGAGTACATCAGGAATTCCAGGGACAGGGGATAGGTCTGGCGCTCATGGAACATCTCCTTGCTTGGCTGGAGCAACAAGGGATCCATCAAGTCATGTTGGATGCAAGCCAGATGGGTCAACCTCTTTATGAGAAATTGGTTTTTGTCCCTTTTGACGAAGTATATGTTCTCCAACGAAAAACTGGAGGACCAACCTTTCAGCGCCCAGCCGAAGTCCGGCCCCTGTCGCTTCGAAACCTGGACCTGATCACTGCTACCGATAAACAGGCCTTCGGCGCCGACCGGAGAAGACTTCTGCGAACCCTGCTGGAGGCTTACCCTCAGCGTGCTTTCCTCTCGACTGATGGGCATGGAGGCGTCAATGGGTATCTCATTGCCCAGGAAAAACGCATCGGTTCTTGGGTGATGGAACATACAGCAAACGCCGAGCTACTTCTCAAGGCAGCCTTATCTCTGCCGTTTGATGGGGCGATCTCGGTAGTTGTGCCGGGCGAAAACACGGATGCCATCGCTCTTTTGCAGCGTTACGGATTCGAAATTGTACGGGTCAACCGTCACATGGCGCGTGGCTTGGTTGCACCAGTTGGTCAGCGGATGAAAATTTACGCGCAGGCAAGTATTTCGCTCGGATAGCTTTTTCACTCCCTCTCTATTTTCGCCCAACGAACAACAATAATCGACAATCCGGAAAGAACCGCAATCCCGATGATCAACGGGACAACTGTACCGTTGTAGCTCTGACCAATGAGTGTGCCCAGCGGTATGGAGATTAGGGTGGAAAGCGAACCGACTACCGCAGCTCCGATACCAGCCTGATGACCTAATGGTTCCATAGCCAGAGAATTCTGATTACCAAACAAAATCCCCACGGAAAAGAATGTGGACATGAGATAGATCGTCAAGAGCCACAAAGGCAGCTGTCCCAACGTTTTTAGGGCGATCCCTAAGGTCACGGTAGACAGTCCCAAAATGATGATGAGAGACCAGCGGACAAGAAAGCGCATCCCAAAGCGCAACACCAAATGCGCATTCGAAAAGGAAGCTATCCCAATAGAGAGAGAAATCAATGCAAAATATAACGGAAATCTTTCACCGAGGGCATATCCTTCTTGAAAGATCTGTTGAGCGGAATTCAAATAACCTAGAAAAGCCCCACTGATAAAACCGATCGAAACAGTGTATCCAAAAACAGAGCGTATCTTTATAATTTCGAAGGTTGTAGCAATGATACGTTGCAGCGAAAACGGTATGCGTTTTTCAGGAGATAACGTTTCTGACATGCGAAGAGCGAACCAGATCAACGTGATCAGCGCCATCAAGACAAAACTGAGAAATATACTGCGCCAACCCGCATGAAGCAGGATCGCTTGACCCAAGGTTGGGGCGATCATTGGGATCAGCAATAAGACGGTCGAGACAAACGACATCATCCGCGCCATCAACCGGCCTTCGTATAAATCACGAACTAAGGCCAAAAGGACAGCCCGAGGTGCCGATATTCCAGTTCCCTGCAATAAACGCCCGAAAAGCATCATCGGAAAATTGGAGGCAAAGGCTGAGAACAATGCTCCAAAGATATACAGTGAATAACCAAAATAGATGGCCGGTTTACGCCCGGTTTTGTCCGAAAGCGGCCCAAAAAAGAACTGGCCCACTGCTACCCCCAAGAAAATTGTCGAAACAACCATCTGCCGGTCATTGGCGTTTTGCACATTCAGGTCACTGCCAATTTGGGGCAGGGCAGGCAACATGGCATCAATGGATAATGCCATCAATGACATCATCATCGACACCAGAACTACAAATTCTAGGTATGATGGGCCTGATTGATTCTTGTTTGATGACATATCTAATTCAATCGCATTCTGATATTTGGCTTCTTTCATTTTTGGCGGGGAAGAGGCCCGAAAATCACAACCTGATTTTCGGTTTTTTTCTTGTCGATAGCGGTAGAGCCAGTATTCATTCAGCAGGTTCGATTATCTATAGACAGTCTTTGCTTCTCAAAGCACTCCTCGAGTTTATTGCCAAAACCAACCATGGTCAATTGACCTACGACATTTCGGGTATGCCTGAAAGCTTCAAATCCCTTAAAGTAAAAAACTTACTTGCTCAATATAATCCAGATGGAAAATATTATCAGGCTTGATGCCAAAAGTCGTAATAAATATATTTTCCGGGTCTGTGTTTCGAGTAAAGTGCTTCCTTGATGAGATAAAACTGCGCTTATGATTACAATAAAAATACCCCTGGTTGATACCAGGATATTGGGTATAACCACTCCCTTGGCAATCTTAAATGAAACTGTAAGAAGCAAAGTTGCAACTACCAGGAAAATTGCAGAAATTAAACTCCACGCTAAATCTTTGCCTGGTAATAGAAGTGTTGCTTTTTGCTTCTTGATGTATGGGATTACTGCAAGAGAACCTATACCAATGATAAGATTGTAATAAACCATAAAATTATAAGAGTCGATCTGATTACCTTACAGAAGGTCTAAATTGCTACTGCTCACCAAATACGGCATAATTTGGTTGCTTGAAGACCAAAGGAGGCCGCCGAT
>JAFGKO010000169.1 GCA_016928525.1 Anaerolineales bacterium
CAAGCCGAGTCTTTCCAGGATTTCAGCCTGCGATTTCCACATGCGGGCCTTTTCCCCGGCTTCGGCATGATCGTAGCCCAGCAGATGCAAAGTCCCGTGGACGACAAGCAGCTGAACTTCGGACTCCAACGCATGCCCGGCGGCGCGAGCCTGCTCTTCGGCGCGCGGAACCGAGATGAGAATATCGCCCAAGTAACGGCGGGCAGTTTCCGGGTCCGTTTCGGAGGCGGGGAAGGAGAGCACATCAGTCGGCGCGTCGATGCCCAGATAGTCGCGATTCAGTTCGTGCAATTGCGCATCGTCCGTCAATACGATCGTCAGGTCGCCATCGGCGGATTGATGTTCGAGCGCAGCCAGCGCGGTGCGCTCAAGAAGGTCTGCTGAAAGGCCGGTTTTCAAGGAGGGATTAACTTCGACGTGGATCACGCTTTGATTTCTTTATGCGGGCTGGTGGGGACATCCTGGGCAGCAGGCGCATCTTTCGCCTTTGGATATTCGATGCGCGGATGATAGGAGCCGCGCAAGGTGGTGACGAAGGATTCTGTGATGGTGTTCAGATCGCTCAGGGTGAGTTGCGTATGGTCGAGCTGGCCTGTCGATTGCGCGTGCTCGATGGCGCTGCGCACGATCTCACGCAACTCTTCTTCGTTGCTCGGCCTCCCGGCGCGGACACGCGCCTCGGTACCATCCGCCAGCATCAGCAGCGCCGTTTCGCGCGAGCGCGGAGGCGGGCCAGGGTAACGGAACTGTTCCGGGTCCACCTTGGATTCGTCACCACCCGCAGCCTCGAGGGCCTTGGAATACTGGTAACGCGTGAGCATGGTGCCGTGATGTTCAAGGATGAAATCATCGATACGACGCGGCAGTCGATGTTTGCGCGCCAGCTTGACGCCTTCCAACACATGTTGGGTGATAGCGGCGGAGCTATCGGCGGGTTCCAGATCATCATGTGTATTGATATTCCCGTGCGCCTGGTTCTCGATGAAAAAGGTGGGGTTCACGGCCTTGCCCACGTCGTGGAAGAGCGCGCCCACGCGCGTGAGCAGCGCGTCTGCACCAATATTTTCGGCGGCCTGCTCGGCCAGGTTGGCAACCTGCAGGCTGTGCTGGTAAGTGCCCGGCGCATTACGCAAGAAGAATTGCAATAGGGGAAAATCGGGCCGGGAGATCTCAAGCAGTTGCAGCGGCGTGGTCAGCCCCAGGATTTGCGCCAGGAAATATTGCAGCAACAGGGTAATGCTGGCCGAGGCGATGCCGTTGAACAGCGCCGCACCCAACAGTGTGGCAATTCCAACCCAGTCCATTTGTGTATAGGGCAGGCGAAAGGCCAGGATCATGGCTGCCCCCGCCAGGGCAATCGCTATCCCCGCACGGAAGAAAGTCCAGAAACGCCGGGCCGATCCAAGCACAAGTACGCCGGTTAGCGAGGACAGCAGGTAGTAAGGCATCAGGTCAAGCGTATTCGGCAGGCCATAAGCCGCCAGCACCGACATCACCAACGAAAAAATCAGCCCGGTTTCCAGTCCAAACAATGTAGCCAGCAGCAGGCCAAAAGCGGGCAGTGGGAAAAGGTAAGGGACGACCGTACGGTCGGGAATGGTCAACCGCGCCCCAACCAGGAAAATGATAAAGATGATGGCAATCAACACCAGGCTGCGAGTTTCCAAAAGATGAGGCCGGGTACGGCGGTAGAAGTACATCCCTAAGAACACAGTTGTCAAAACCACCAGCGCAGAGATGCCCACATAATCCTGCCATTGCTGGCCCGGCTCGATCAGGCCCAGTTTCTCGAGTGCTTCCAGTTGCGCAGAATTGATGATCTGACCGCCGGCCACGATCATCTCTTCCGATTTGTAGGTCTGAACCACGGGTTGTATGGCATCCCGCGCAGCCTGACGGGCGGCCTCGGTCAATTCTTGACTGTTGAAGCTGTTCGGCGCGATAAAAGCGGATACCAACTCTACGACCAGGTCTGCCTGATCCTCGGTCAACGCCAGACTGACCAGCGAAGGCACACCGCGGCGAATATTCTGCACGTCGCTCTCGCGGATGGTGTTGCGCATGACCTGTTCCAACACCCGCAGGGCTTCCTGCTGGATGGTATCCCAGCGGGCAACCTGCAGGTTAAGGATCTGTTCGCTGGTTTCCGGGTTGAGGGTCAGGTCGCTCAGGGCAGCCAGGTCGGCCTGCTTTTGCTCGGGAGTGGCAAATTCATCGACACGCACCAGGCCGATATAGTCGAGGGCAGCCCGCAGGCGTTCGATCTGACCGCGCGCGATGGATGGGTCGGGCGGGGAATAGACCGGCGGGATGGCGCGTTCCGCAGCCGCGCGCGCTTCCTCCGTCCGCACTTCGCTGACGTATTCTATCGCTTCAGGGGCCTGAAAGTCGCGCGGCGCAACGTCGCCCGCATTCAGCGGCAGCGCTCCCGGGCTGAGAGATAGCGGCGCGATCAGGGCAATCAGCGAGACCAGGCCTATAAGGCTGAGCAGGATGAGTTGAACCGCGCGGACGCGCTTCGGGACTTTCTCGGGGCGAGCAGGAGCCATCAATCAGCCAGCGAGCTGCTCTCGCACCAGCGCGCTGACCTCGCCGCCGGGCGCGCGACCAGCCACCTTTTCCAGGGCGACCTTCATCACCTTGCCCATATCGGCAGGCGCGGAGGCGCCGGTCTCGGCGATGGCGGCTTTGACAATTTCGCGCAGTTCGTCCGCGGACATGGCTGCGGGCAGGAAGGCTTCCAGCACGGCGATTTCGGCCTGGTTGTCTTTGATGAGATCGTCGCGGTTAGCGGTTTTGGCCTCTTCGATAGCTTCCTTGCGGTTCTTGATCTCTTTTTGCAGCAGCGCGATGACCGCCATCTCGTCCAGCGTGGTTTGCTTGTCCACTTCGACCTGCTTGATGGCGGCCAGCGCCATACGGACTGTATTCTTGCGCACCACATCCCCGGAGCGCATGGCGTCCTTCATCGATTCGTTAAGTTGAGCTTTTATGTCCATGTAGGGGATTATACTAGAAAGCCACCCTGGTTTCTGCCGAGGTAGTTTGGGGACCACTTTCCAGCAAGGATCACGGAAGTGGTATTGCAGCCCCTCTCGCAAAGGTTTCCCCAACCTCGTACGCGCCGTACACTCCGGCATGATCTCCAAGTGTAGAGACCTGAATGACCGGGACCGGCACGTAAGTAATTTTCCTTTCGAGATACGCTTGCGTTTCACCCAGAAAATAATTGCTCTTGTTGCTGATGCCGCCCATCAAAATGATCTGTTTGAGTTTGAAAAGCAGGGTCAACACCGACAGGCATCGACCAAGATAAGAGGCGTATTCTTTCCAAAACGCACTATCATCGACTTCTTCCGCTCGCACCCCTAGCAGTTTGTAGATGGCAGTTCCGGAAATATCCGCTTCCACACAACCGATTTGCCCGCATACACATGGCGTGTTTTGGTTGCGCAGGTTCAAGGGGATATGCCCTATCTCCAAGGGGCTGACGTAGCCATCGGCTATCAGTGCGCCCCCGACGCCTGTGGATAAAGTGACCACCACAGCAGGCAGCGCCACCTGCTCATGACTTTGGATTCCATACGCAGCGGCATGCGTATCTTGAAGCACAATGACGTTTTCAAGAGAAGGGACAATTGCGGTCAAATCAGCTTTGATATCTCTTCTCTGCCAGCTTTCCCCCAGGTTCGGGACATTCGTAACCCGTTGGCCTTCGATGACCGCCGGTAATGCAATCACCAGGTGTTGCACTTCCTGAGAGTATTCGATCCTCCTCTTTAGAAGCTCCAAGTACTCATCGTATTTGGAAGGAGTCTTTGTCTTGGTAACGGGATTTTTTCCGTCCCAAATCCGCGTGAATGTCGCGCCGGTATCGATGCCAAGGATCGTCATATTGGATAGGATAATCTTTTCCAGAAATATTCGGAGACCGTATGCCACGCCGAGGGCAGGGTCAGAGACCCTATCCCGTCGAGTGTTCGGACAAAAAGTTCTCAACATCCTGAATGAAATTCAAAGTTCCTGCCTCTATTTGTTGAGTTAAAGCATCCAAATCACTAAAATCAGGATTGTCAACCAATATGTGTTCTAAGATCGAATCAACGCCTTTCCCTTCTTGTGAAACAAGTTTGTATTTGTTCCATTTACTTTCATTTATCAAATTCCAATACTTTTCTTGAACCTGCCGATTCACGCCTGATAGCCACACTTCAAATCGAAAGGCTTCATGAAGGAAAACGATCGGCAACTTCAATTTCCGCGCTTTGAATGATTTGGGAAAGACAGAAAAATATGTCATATCCATATAGCCATAATAGATACTTCCCGATTCGACATAGTCTGGATATTTTTTTATAAAATGAGTTCTTAAACCCATCATATATTCCATCAACCCCCGATACGCCACTTGAATGGCCCCT
Source organism: Anaerolineales bacterium (assembly GCA_016928525.1). The sequence goes on from JAFGKO010000169.1 coordinate 4,422, forward strand.
TTCTCCAGTTGTTTTCTATATTCATTTACATATTCATGGAATGGTCCCATATCTAATCCCTTCATTTTTCGATAGTCTCCCTGTCGGGTACAGTTGGTCCTTTAGGCTGCAAATTTACCGCGAAGACCGCAAAGGGCGCGAAGAAAACCCTTTTAAGATCTTTGCGAACTTCGCGTGCTTTCCCAAAGGCCGTCTCGCCCCGGCGGGCTCTCGGCCCGAACGGGGATACCGGGACGGTGCGGGGTTCAAAAGAAAACTGCACCATAGGGGGAGACTATCCGTTTTTCTTATGATCATCATACCCAAGAGCGTAGCGGATGGGATTGCCCATCCCGCCTGTCCTCGTCAAGGGGAGCGCGTGGCGCTGGGCAATCAATCCGCTTGACCTGCGCGTTTTGCGGAGCACCTGTTGCGGGACCCGCGTATACGCTATGTTGGGCAGCTTTCTTTGTATTTTATAGATCTTGATCGCCCGCAAAATTCACATTTCCAAAGCTGCTACTGCCTTACCGCAGTCTGCCTGATCTAGGTAGAGGATGACACCGTAACCTGCATTTATGTCGGCAATTCCACTCGCCTCATTAACTTGAATCCCTGCCCGGGACAATTTTTTGTAGATATCAGCAAGAGCTCCCGGTTTTTCATCACCTTTTATCAAGATGGCTGAGTAAGGACCATCTAATTTCAATCCAGACTTTTTTGCTCCATCAGTCATCTTTGAGCCGTCCTTCGCGAAAAGAGTGAATTGTGTCCGATTCGGCTCCAGAGGAATCGCTTTGAAGGCATGGAAGTCAACACCAGCACCGGCAATTGTGGAAAGTAACGTTGATGCATCTGTGATTTGTCCATTGACTGTTATGTTGTAGTATTCGATTTGCAGAATTTCTGAAGCCATAGATTCTCCTAATTTAATTTTCGAGTTTAGACAAAATGCAATTTTCCCGTATATGTGGCGGTTAAGTCGCTAATGAAACCACCATATATGGCG
>JAFGKO010000170.1 GCA_016928525.1 Anaerolineales bacterium
CTGATTTACTCAGTGATTACCTGCGGGCAGAACTGGCTGCTCCACGAATTCAGGCTTTCCTGCCCGCATAAGCGAAAGTCCTGCATTTGTGAAAAGCGAATAATAACATGTTGCTTAAAAAGAAAATACCGCTTTTGACGCGGTCGATTTTCTTAATAGAAAAGCCCTTGGCAATGAATTGACGGAATATCCCAGAAACATACATCAAGCGCCCCGCAAGCCGCCTTCAACTTTGTTGCGTCAATTTGCCGTATATGGCATAATAGAGAAATGAAATTTGAAGACTTGCTATCTTTAGTCGGGAATCAACCTCTCTTTGAAACAGGGTTGCTCCTTGCCGGGGATGTAGATCCCGACGATATCCGCAGGCAGCTCTCCCGTTGGGTAAGAGCGGGAAAAATCCGCCAACTGCGGCGTGGTCTCTACATGCTGGAGCCACCCTATCAAAGCGTGGCTCCTCACCCGTTCCTGATTGCCAACGCTCTGGTCCTCGGCTCATATGTCAGCAGGCAATCGGCACTGGCGTATTATGGATTGATCCCGGAATACACACCGCGCACACTGAGTGTGACAACCCTGCGCCCTTCTCAATGGGGTGGGGTTTTTTACTTCCAGCACATCGCTCCCCATTTTTACTTTGGCTATCAAGTGGTAGCACTTTCACCCCAACAACATGCTTTCATAGCGAAACCTGAGAAGGCCCTGCTTGATCTCGTTCATCTCACACCTCATTCAGATGCTCCCGAATATTTGTCCCAATTACGATTACAAAACTTGGAGAAGATGGATTTAAACCAGATCCATGAATTTGCGGAGCGCGCCGGAAAGCCAAAATGGAAACGAGTTGCTCGCTACGTTACAGAACTGGCAAAGCAGGAAGAAAGCGAGTATGAGGAACTAACATGAAAGAACACTTGGCGACTTTGCTTCAACCCAATGCATCCGCCCTGAAAAGGCGCAATCTGGCACGAGAATATTTACAGGCGTTGATTTTACAAAGCTTACAAAGATCAGGGGCCATGACCTCACTCGCCTTCCACGGTGGAACGGCTTTGCGCTTCTTGTATTCCCTACTGCGTTACTCTGACGACCTGGATTTTGCTCTCGAGACCAACAAATCAAGGTATGATTTTCGGGCTTATCTGCAAGCCCTACAAAAAGATTTAGAGGCACAGGGCTATAAGGTTGCCTTGAAAGTCAGTGACCGGAAAACGGTCCACAGCGCCTACATCCGATTCCCTGGTCTACTTTACGAGTTAAACCTTTCCTCACATCGCGATGAAGTCTTGGCAGTCAAAATCGAGGTAGATACCGACCCGCCAAAGAAAGCCGGGCTGGAGACAAGTCTTGTTCGGCATCACGTTTTGTTGAATTTACAACATCACGACAAGTCCTCTTTGCTTGCTGGCAAACTCCATGCGATCCTGCAGCGTCCTTACCCGAAAGGACGCGACATTTATGACCTCATCTGGTATCTGGGAGACAGGACTTGGCCCAATCCAAATATCAAGATGCTTAACAACGCTCTCGCGCAAACAGACTGGACAGGCCCAACCCTTACAGTCGCTAACTGGCGTAGTGTTACGCTTACCCGAATCAAATCCTTTTCCTGGGATCATCTTATAAACGATGTGCAACCTTTCCTGCAAACGGAACAGGAAATTGAACTGCTCACAAAAGATAATTTAACCAATTTACTCCAGTCATTATAATTATCGCTATAGCGGCTTTATTTCAAAATCCGGCCGATTTGTTTACGATAAGCCTGTTCTGAAACCTGGGTTTGGGGTTTTCGCGATGAGCCCGAAGACACGGGCTGCGCGGTAATTTTCGCTACTGGGATTGCCAATTTCAACGCATCATACAAATCGGGATCACGCTCAACAAGATGACTTATCAGCGCAACCAACGCATCTTTTTCCAGGTCGGCCAGTAACTCGGTCACACTTTTTGCTCCGAAAACTCATCCGGCTGGCGATGGGGCGCTGGTTCATCGGCGAACGCGCCGTCACGAGCCAGGTCGAAAGCCGTCAGCAGCGTCTGAACGAAATCACAAAGGAAATGCTCTCTCTCAACAAACGCGATTCTGCCTTGCGCGAACGCCTCGCCCTTACCCGCGACAAAAACCGCCCGCTCATCGACCTCGAACACACCCTCGAAACCCTCGCCATCCTACCCGAACGCATCACGCAACACGAAACACTCAAACAAGAACTTGAAGCATTAGATTTACACACTACCGACACCCTGAAAGCCGCCGTGGAAGGGCGCCAGGCCGAGTACAACCGTCTGCAAGCGGAAGCAGGCACGGTCGAGCGTCGCATCGGCGGGATGGAAGCCGACGCCCAGACCCTGGCTGAGGGTGAAATCCCCCGGCTGGAGCGCGAGATTGATCAATCCGTCCAAAATGCAGAAGAATTTCTCACTGGCGAAAATCCCGATGGAGACACCCGCGCCGAAATCGAAAAAGAATACGCCCGCCGCTTGGAACGCCAGCCCGTCGACGTGATCCAGCAAAATGCCGAACGCTACGAGAACGATTACCAGACTGCCGAAACTCGCAACCGCGACCGCCTGCGCGAAGCCAAGCAAGCTTACTCGATGCGCTACGACTTTGGCTATGATGACATGGACGATGCAACACGCTACAACAGTGAAAAAGGTAAGCTGGTAAATTCCGAACTCCCCCAATACGAAACCCAAATCGCCCACCAACGTGGCCTGGCCGAACAGGAACTGGTCGAAAACTTCATCCATCGCCTGCGCGAACAGATCGAAGAAGCCCGCCAACAATTGGCCTACCTGAACACTACCCTCTCGCAACTGCGATTCGGCGGCGAGCGCTACGAATTCATCACCCAACCCGCCGCCAACCTGCGCGGTATGTATGACATGGTCATGGACAGCCAGTCCGTGCTCGGTGCTTCGCTATTCGACTCGGACTTCCGCCAAAAACACCAGCAAGCCTGGGATCTGCTGCTCGAACGCCTGACCCTCAACAACCAGACAGGCGAAAGCCTGTCCACCGAACTGCGTGAACTGCAAGATTACCGTTCTTACCTGCAATACGATCCATTACCCTAACGGCGACCGTGCCCTGTTGAGCCAGATCAATGCAAAAAAATCTGGCGGCGAAACCACCACGCCTTTTTACGTGGCAATGGCCGCCTCCTTTGCCCAGGCTTACCGTCTCAACCAGCCACGCCCCTCCGACACCATCCGCCTGGCGCTCTTCGATGAAGCCTTCGGCAAAATGGACACCGCTCGTACTGCCAGCGCCTTGCAATTCATGCGTGACGCCGGTCTGCAAGTGCTGCTCGCCACCCCGCCCGACAAATCTGGCTCGCTCCTGCCCTTCGTAGATACCGTCTGCACCGTGGTTCGCAAAAATAGCCATGCATTTATCATCGAAATCGACAAGAACGAGATGATCGCCGAGCTTGAAAAGGGATAATGCAACACGATTATGGAAATTTCATTTGTCCCATCCCCAGAAGTTGCAGTCGTGCTCAACGCTTTGCTTGACATCCTCGAGCGCCGCAGAAAATACGAAATACGCGATAAAAGCCGTACAACACACTCCATCAAAATCACCCTTAAAGAATCAGAACTGCCCGATTACTTCTCTCAAATTGACCCGCAACCACGCCTCATAGCCAATGAGCAGTTCGACCAACTCGAGCAAATAGGCCTGCTCAGCCTCACCTGGCTCCAAGGTGAGAAAGGACACCTTCTTCAAACCGTTGCCCTTACAACGGAACATGCAACATGTATCTACGAATTACTTCATCGATCAGCGATTACCGACCAATGTGCCCGCCTCGAGACTCTACTTCTCGCCGATCAATTCCGCTTTCCAAAGGATGACTGGCGGAGCCGTACCATCCACCGTACCCTGACCCAACTCCGCGCTGGAAAATCCCCCACACCCTTCATCCTGACCGATTCATCCTGGAACCTCGACCTGCTGACCGTTTTATCAGCCTTATCTAGCCTTGAAACAGAAACCCCCTATCGCGTCTTCAGCGTCCACACCTTCAACGACAGCAAACGCTTCGACGATCTAAAACCCGCCATCGTCCGTCTGGCACGCCTCGCCAATCGGGAATGGAAATCTCTCTCAAACGAAGACATCCTCCGAGAACTCAATCTCGTTGCCAACCCCAACTATATTCACCTGGCTGGCAACTGGCAACTCACCACCCGCAGCGGGGAAATCCTGTCGTTGGGCGGTTTCATCCCTTCCGTTGGATTCCCCGCTGCGCAAATCGAAACCATCCAATCTGTCACCATCCACGCCGACTCCGTCCTCTGCATTGAAAACCTGACATCCTTCCATGGACACCTCCGCATCCACGCAACACGTAACAAGAAACAGGCTACCCTCTGCCTCATGGGCAACCCATCCCCATCCATTCGCCGCCTGCTCAGGCTCATCCCTGAATCAACCCCTATTCATCTGTGGTCTGACATGGATTACGGTGGCTTCAACAGCCTCTCGCAAATGCGGCGGTATGTCAGGCATCAAATCCATCCATACCTGATGGATATTCCCACCTTTGAAGCCTACGCCCACTTATCTCGCCCGCTGAATTCAACAGATGTGCGCAATCTGAAACACCTGTGCAACCATCCAGAACTTTCAAACGAACAGTCGGTCATAGAACATCTCATCCATCGCGGGCTAAAACTAGAACAAGAAGCAATCCAGATCTGATGAAAATGATATGGGGAAGTTGTATTTTTAACCGAAAAGACGCCCACACATTGCAAGCGTCTCTTCGGCAGAACTACCAACTGAGAATTCCGTCGCACAACGAAAAAGCCCCTTGGCAATGGATAGACGGAATATCCCAATGGCCTTTTTTCCCTATAAATCAAAAATTGAAAGATTATTGTTCACATTCAAGAAAACCAACCTCGTCTTTGCCTGAATCCCGAGGTTGCTGGCTATTGCCTGGGCGTAACGCTCCACCTGATGGTCGTACCCCTCGCGCTTGATGACGAGGCGCGCTTCTTCCTCAGAGCGGAGTTCGTCGGTTTTGAAATCTACCAGGAACCAGCCTGCATCGGTGCGGTAGAGCAGGTCAATAATACCGCTGTCGCCGGGCAGGTGATAGGGGATTTCGTGGTGATGTTCGGACGCGTCGATTTCGGCGTAGAGCGGATGAGCGCGCAAACGTTCCAGCAGGCGGCGGACTTCGCCGAGGGTGGCGTGGATTTCGGCAGGGTCGGTCAGGCCAGTTTCGAGCGCAAGCGGGCGAAGGAAAGCTTCGAAGCTGTTATCCGGAAAGCCCCGCTCTCCGGCGGGGAAATGCCAGCGGCGCAGGGCCTCGTGGACGAGACGTCCCACCACCCAGGCGGGGCCGCGCGGCCGTTTGGCCGTGGAGACGACGCGCCAGACGCGCTGGGGCGGGTCGGCGTGGCGCAGGTGGGATTTATCGTCACTGACAAGGGTAGGTGGGGTGAGGGGGGCGAGGAGATCGGGCCTCACCCCTGCCCCCTCTCCCTGTGGGAGAGGGGAGTTTGTTGAAACGGGGGCAGGCTGGGGGGAGTTCGAGGCGTCAACCGGCGAAACGGGGTAAAACACGGCTGTCAGGCCATCCTGGTTAAGCGGGAAATCATCCGGCGCAGACATCCCCAAAAAAGGAAATTGTCCCAACCAGCCCGCCAGGGTGAGACTACCATCTTTTTTGCGTTTGACATGGCCACTGACAAGCAGTTTTTCTTTGGCGCGCGTGGCGGCCACGTAGAGCAGGCGGGCGTCTTCGGCTTCGTTGCGATCGTCTTCGAGGCGGGATGCCAATTGCCAAGCAGTGGGATGGAAGTCGTTGTCTTTCAGGTCGAGCAGCAGGCCATTGGGCGCGAGTTGAACCTTGCCGCCCGCGCCGCGATGCTCATAGGCGGCGTCGGCGATGACGGTGAGCGGGAACTCCAGCCCCTTGGCCTTGTGAACGGTCATGAGTTGGACGGTGCCGCTGGCAGAGGCATCGGCAGGCGCTTCACCTTCGCGCAGGCCAACATCCCGCAGGGTTTGAACGTAGGCGAGGAAATCGGGCAGGCTGACGAGCCGCGAGCGATGGGCATCAGCCAGCAGTTTTTCAACGTTGCGCAACATGCGCCCGCCATTGGAAGCGCTGGCAAGGATGGCGCGGTAGCCGGTCAGATCGAGCAGGCGCTTGAGCACGGCGGCAGCCGGGGCGCGGCCGGCGAGGGTGCGGAGTTCGTCGAGGATGCTACAGGCCCTGATATGTACGGGCAGATCCGAACCGCGAAGGGCACTAAGAACACTAAGGTTTTCAGGAATTTCTTCCAGGAATCGCAAGCGGTAGATTTCGGCATCGGTGAGGGCGAAGGCAGGCGAGCGCAGCAGGCCGACTAGGGCCAGTTCATCGGCGGGATCGGCAACCGCGGCCAGGATGTTGAGCAGGTCGCGGATTTCGGGGCGGTCGTAGAAGCCGCGTCCGGCCACGGTGATGAAGGGAATCCCAGCCTGCTCGAAGGCATCTTCATAGACCGCGTAGGCCGTGGACGAGCGGAAGAGCAGCGCCATCTCGCCCCAGCTGAAGCCTTCCGCGGCATGGAGTTGGTGCAGGCGGCGGGCGAGAGCCTGGGCGGCAGCGGTGCGACCTTCCTCGGCATTTTCGCCCAAGCCGAGATGGAATTCCACGAACGGCGGCTGGATTTCAAGACGGGCCGGCTCCTGGCGGTAGGCACGCAGCGGGGCAAATGGCACGGCATACGGCCTGGCGGGGTCTTCGCTCTCGCCAAGGACGGGAGCCAGCAGGGGGTTGAGACTGTCGAGCAGTCCCTTGTGGGCGCGGAAGGTCAGGTCGAGGGCGATCAGCGTCCCGCCCGCAGCCCCGACATCGGCCTGCACCTGGCGGAAGACGGTCACGTCGGCGTTGCGGAAGCGATAGATGGATTGTTTGCTGTCGCCAACGATGAAAAGATCGGCCGATTTTCGATTTTCGATTTTCGATTGTTGATTGAAACCGGTCAACGCGTACACAATCTGCCGCTGGCGGTCGTTGGTATCCTGGAATTCGTCCACCAGCACGGCGCGCAGACCGGACTGGAGCCGGGTACAAACAGCAGGGTTTTCAGCCAGCAGGCGGGCGGTCAAGTCTTCGAGATCATCAAAATCGAGGGCCTGGCGCTCGTCCTTGCGGCGCTGGTATTCGGCCAAAACCTGCTCGAAGAGTTGCTGGATGGCCGGTAAATCGGCAGCAATTTTTTCGTCCAGGCTGAAGCGGGATTTCTCGGCCAGGAATTTGAGATTTTCATCGTAAACCTGGCGCAATTCGGACATAGCGGCACGCGGGATATCGACATCGTCCCAGTTGTCTTTTTTGCCCTGGGTGGATATGGATTTGCGCAAAGCGGTCAGGCTGGAAAGAACAGCATCCCAGTCCCCGGCGGAGCGCGCCGATTGGACTTCGTCCCAGCAGGCGAGCACGGACTGGCGGGCCAGTTCAAGTTTGTCATCCGGCACGGCGGAACGGCAGGCGGTCAGGTCGGCCAGGGCGGTCGTCCAGGCGTGAGAGTCGAGGCAGGCGGTGAAGTAGGTGGAAAGGGAAGATTCGAAAACGCCCCTCACCCCTGCCCCCTCTCCCAAAATTGGGAGAGGGGAAACATCCAGGCGGCGGCTCAACAATGCGCCGAGAATCTTGCGCAGGTTGCCTTCCTTGAAATCACCAAACAGCGCCGCGGCACCCGGGTCGCTGGCAGCCCAGGCCAGGGCCGCGTCGATGGATTCGGCTTGCAGCGCGGCGGCCAGCCCTTCTTCGAGCACGCCAAAAGCCGGATCGAGACCCGCTTCGGCGGGATAGGTGCGCAAGATTTCGGCGCACAAACTGTGGATGGTGCCAATGCGGGCCGAGTCAATATTGGAACCGCCAAGCACGCCAAGATTATTAAGATTTTCCTTCGCGTTCTCCGCGGACTTTGCGGTTATATCTTTTTCTGGCGAGGGATACGCCAGCGCTTTTCGGATGCGCCCCCGCATCTCCCGCGCCGCCTTTTCGGTGAAGGTGATCGCCAGGATCGAGCGCAGCGGGTAGCCCTGCTCTAGCAGGTGCAGGTAGCGCCCGACCAGCGAGAGCGTTTTTCCTGAACCTGCCCCGGCAGTGACCGCGATGGCCGGGTTTGGGTCGGTGGCGGCCTGTTCCTGGCGGCCTTTGAAGTGGTATTGGGAGAGGAGAGTCATCAAAATCCCTTCTTATACCGCCAGCAAAATCCCACCGCCGGACAATAGGACGGGCAGCCCTCAGCAGGTGGCTTGGGCTCGAAATGCCCGGAGCGGATTCCATTCACGTTTCTGCCAACATGCGCCACAGCCGTCGCGAACGCCGCATCCACCCCGCCCTCGTACTTCTCCAACTTCAGGCTGCTCGCCTTAGCGCTCTGGATGTGCCAATAAAAGCCGCCCGACACCTCGCCCAGCCCCAGCGCATCCCGCGCCGCCAGGGCATAGATCGGCAATTGCAGGCGTCGGCCCTCCTTCAGGTGCGCCGCCGAAATCGCCGCCCCGCCCGACTTATAGTCAATCACCCGCAGCGAACCGTCCGGCGCGGCGTCCAGCCGGTCGATGTAGCCGTGCAGGCGCACCTCGCCCGCCTCCGTGCGCAGCACCAGCGACGGCTCCCCCATTCCAAAGCGCGCTTCCATGCGGAACGGCCTGAAACCCTGCGAAACCTCGTCCAGCGCCGTGATCGTCTCACGCAGCCGCCGCTCCAGCTCCTGCTGCTGCACCGCCCACAGCGCCGTCGGGCGAAAGCCATACTCCTGCGGGGCGCGCTCGAACACCGCCCGCGCCTTCTCCGGCAGCAAACTCAAACACGTCTCCAGGTCGCTCGCCGCCCCGTACACATCCTCCAAAATCTGGTGCAGCATCGAGCCGAGCATGCGCACGTCAAAGCCTTCTTCCGGCGCCGTACGCGGCTCCAGCCCCAGTGCATACGCCACAAAAAACTCGAACGGGCACGTCCCGTAACTCTCCAGCTTGGATGCACTCCAGCCAAACCCCTGGCCAAAACGCTCGCTCAGGTCGAAAATTCCGCCTTCGAATTCTCCCGCCGCTTTGGGGGCCAGCCGCGCCATCAGCGCCTCTCCCCCCTTTTTCATGTGGATGTCGAACTCCCGGGCCGCCTCCCGCCACTCGACCGGCGAGGCCGCCTCAGCCGCATCCGTCAAACCGTCTTCCGGTCGCACCCGGACCACCGGCCTGCTCCCGCTTAAATGGCGCATCTCCTCCCAAAACGGCGACGGTTCCCACGGCTGGCCGTCATCCGCCAGGTACGGACGCGTCAACAGCAACTTCTGCCGGGAGCGGGTAACTGCCTGGTAAAACAGCGAGCCTTCGTCCCCACGCAGACGGGTTTCCAGCGGCAGGCCGCGGGCGCGCAGCATCTCCCGGTCACTCTCGCTGAAAAGGACATCCTCCCGCTCGAGGCGTGGGAACTCGCCTTCCGAAAGTCCCAGCAGCGCCGCCGCCTGGAAAGCCAGCCCGCGCCCATCCAGCACCGAAGCAGCCAGCATCCCCGCCTGGCCCGGGATTGTGTACGCAGCAGATTCTACAGCGGCGCGCAGGTCGGCGTAAAAATTAGCATAATCCAGCGAGACAGTTTCGAGCGTGGCTTCTGCCAGCGCCAGCCCGCGCAGCACATCTTTGAACGCGCGCAGGGCAGCCACATCCCGTTCGCTAGTTTCAGGCGCAGCGCGGGCGCAGGCGACGATGTTGGTGCTACCAGTTTCAAGTTGCGCACTTGTCAAAGCCGGGTCTTCCCCCATCAAATTCTCGATAAAGGCGATAAACTGTTTGACGGTGGCATGCCCAGGCACAGTGAGCAGGTCGACGAATGCTTCAAATTTTTCCCTGTTGGATTTATCAGTGGGTGTAATGGATTCAGGCAGTTCGCCATCTTCATCGGCCAATATTTGCTTCTTTTCCCAAATCTCAAAAGCCTCATCCCACTGGGACAATCCCTGCAATACCTTCCCTGCTCTCGAAATTTCATCCAACGCAGTGGCAGATTCGGGAGTGATTCGCAACCCAGACCAGTCGAAATAAGGGCTGCGCCAGGCATCCAGCACAGGACGGCGCGGCCAATCCTCCACGGGCAGGGACAGCAGCGAGAGCAGCGCCGCCACGGCAGGATTCCCGATCAACGGCTGTCCGCCCACGATACGCATGGGAATGCCAAACTCGGCGGCTGTTTCTTCCAGAAAAGGGCGATAAGGTTCGATGTCGCGCGCCAGCACGGCCACATCGTTCAGGACCATGCCGTCGCGTACCACGCGAGCCTTCAACCAGCGCAAGGCAGCGCGCACTTCCACCGGGCGGGTCTGGGCTTCCAGGAACTCGATATTTGGCGTTCGATATTCGATATTCGAGGTTCGAGTATCGAATATCGAATCTTCGACTTGCGCAATTTCACCGATTAGCTGGGTTTCCGTCCCCATCATCTCAGGCTCGATTCCCAGGCTGGAAGTAATGGCCGCCTGGGCACGTTGGAAGCGGCGCTGCGCGGGACGCTGCGGACGTTCGATGTCGCCGGTCAGGGTGATGGTGGTTTCTTTGGCGCGCCGCGCCAGCAGGGAAAGTACGGCTAGTTGGGTGGGATTGAACTCGTCGAAGCCGGAAACGGCCAGGAAACGGGTGGCAGACCCCAGGTCCGGGTTTGATTCGAGCGCAATCGCTGCCAGCCAGCCGCGGCCTTCGTTGTCCGCCCAGTTATTTCGTTGCAGCCAATCCTGATATTCGCTGTAAATCAGGGACACTTCACCAAGCCGCGGCGGCAGGTCACGGGCAGCAGCGTTGAAATCGGCGGGAAAAATACGGGCGCGTTTGAGTTCTTCGATGCCGTTGCGCAGCAGGGTGATGAAACCGGGGCGGTTGCGCAGGGCGGCATAATGACGGATTTTCCCCTCACCCTGGCCCTCTTCGTCGCGCTCGCACAGATCATCCACGATGGCGCGCAACAGGCGGACGCGCACCGGGTCGGTCAGCAGGGGCATGGGCTGCCCGGCCTGGATCAGCAATTCGGCGTAGAGCGTGTGGAAGGTGTAAACATTGACCCCCAGTGCGCCCCCGGCAGCGACCAGCCGCTGGCGAAACCCGGCGGCCTGGATGGCATTGGGGACGACGACGAGCACCGGCGCAAACGGTTCCTCACTGAGGATTTGCCGGATGCGCCGGATCAGGTGTTCGGTTTTGCCATGCCCGGCAGGGGCGAGCAGCAGGCGAGGGAACATTAAATACCAGCTTTAACTATTTGTTCCTGCGCCAGTGCGACCGCATCGCGCACGGATTCGAGCAGGGTCTGGCCTGTTTGCATGGATAATGGGACCGCTTCTTCCCCGACTTCGGGCTGCGCGGTTAAATCCCGAACCAGGGACAATCTTTGGGCGAGTTCTGTGGGAAGATGTCCCGTTTCGACCAGTTCTGCCTGGACGAGGCGCGGGGATGGCAAATCGGAGGCCGGGTCGCGGTCGGTGTGCAGGGCCAGCAGGGAGGTGAGTGCCCAGCCGAGCGCTTCGCGCAGCGGGCGGGACATTTCTTCGGGGAAGTTGCCTTTGAGCAGCAGATCCGCCAGGGCCAGGCGCTTTTCGGCGAAAGCCAATCCCTCGCTGGCGCGTTTGCGGTGGGAGTCGAGTATGTCGCTGGCGGGGGCGGAGGGCAGGCTGACGGCGTGGTAGGCCACTTCTTCGGGGGCAGGCGGCTGGGCCAAGGCAGGAATGAAAGCCGAAAGGGCGCGGTAGCCTTCCGAATCCATCAGGTGGAGTTGCAGCGCGCCGTCCACGTAATGTTCGGCGAGGGCGTTTTCCACTTGCAGGCGCAGGTCGGCAGGCGCACCGCTGACCACGACCAGGATGCCCTCGCCGCTGGCGCCAGGCATGGCCGGGGCTTTGCGGACAAGCTGGATTTTCCCCGGCAGGCGGTCGACCAACAGGGCGGCAAACCTGCTCAGGGTGGGAGCGGGGGTGCGTTCGAGCGGCGCGGCGGCTTCGGTAACGGTGGCAGGCGCCAGGTCCAGCTCGACTTCGGCGGGGGTTTTGAGCAGGTCGCCCAGTTTTTGGAGCAGGTTCTGTCCCGTATCCTCGAAACGGATCGCAGTCGGCGATTCATCCGTCCCAAAAACGGTGGCAAAGACGTTCTTCTTGGCGGCCAAAGTATCCAACATGCGTTCTTCGATGGTGTCCTTGGCAACCAGGTTGATGACCTGCACCGACGAAGGCTGGCCGTGGCGGTGGGCGCGGGCAATGCGTTGTTCGAGCACGGCCGGATTCCAGGGCAGGTCGAGGTTGATGACAAGGGAGGCAGCTTGCAGGTTGAGGCCGACGCCGCCCGCGTCAGTGGAGAGGAAGACGCGGCAGGCGGGGTCGTCGAAGAATTGTTGGATGAGTTCGCCGCGCTTGCTGGAGGGCACGTCACCGGTCAGTTTGACGTAGCCGAGGCCGACGCGCTTGATGACCGGCTCGGTGAGCGCCAGCATGTTGGCCCACTGGCTGAAAATGACAGCCTTGTGGCCGTTGGAGGCGATGTCTTCGGCCAAGATTTCTTCCAGTTCGCCAAGTTTTGGACTGGTGCGTTCCTGTTCTTTGGGCGGGATTTCCTTGTCATGCAGGGCCAGGGCGTTGCAGATCAGACGCATTTTAATGAGACACATCAGCAAGATTTCGCGTTCTTTGGGGGTGAGCGGCTTACGATGGGATTTGGCGATCAGTTTGGCGAGAGTTTCCTTAAACTCATTGTAAGCCTTCCATTGCGGGTCGGTCATTTCGACGAAATAGTTGTTGTCGGTGCGCGGTGGCAGGTCTTTGAGCACTTCGTCGCGGGTGCGGCGCAGGGTGTAAGGGGCGATGAGGGCGCGCAATTGGTCGAGGTTTTTGTAGCCGAGCACTTTGTAAGTGCCGCTGCTGCGCTTTTCGAGTTCGTAGAAGCAGTCGTTAAAGTGCCAGAGCGGGCCAAGGATGCGCGGGTCAAGGAACTGGAAAATGCTATAAAGTTCGTCGATGCGGTTTTCAAGCGGTGTGCCGGTCAGCACGAAAGCATAGCGGCTGGGCAAGGCTTTGACCATTTGGGCGGTTTTGGCGCGCCAGTTTTTGATGCGCTGGGCCTCGTCCAGGATGATCAGATCAGGGCGTAGTTTGAGCAATTCGTCTTGATCGAAACGGACAAGTTCATAGTTGATGATCTTGAAGAAGGAAGAGTCGCGATATAAATCGCGGCGGGCTTTGAGATTGCCCTCCACAACGGTGACGGACAGGGACGTGAAGCGGCGGATTTCACGCGCCCACTGGTGCTTGAGCGAAGCCGGACAAATGACCACGGCCCGCTGGATATCCCGCATCTCTCTCAGCAGGGCGGCTGCAGCGATAGCCTGGACGGTTTTTCCCAGACCCATGTCATCGGCAAGCATGGCGCGGCGGCCAAAAGCCAGATGCATTGCGCCCTGCTCCTGGTAGGGATAGAGTTTGGTGGAGAGCACGTCGAAGGTGCGGCGGCCGCGCTTGACCTGGTCGAGGAACCACTCTTTTTGCTGGCGGATTTCGTCGCGGTCTTGCAGCAGCGCAAGGTGCTCGCGCACAGCTTCTGTCACGCTAACCAGTTGGCGCTCGCGCGGCGGCAAGCTCTCGATGGCCGTTATCAGCGCCGGCAATGTTTGGAGCGGGGAGCCAACCAGAAGTCCCGATGGATCGAAGTAACGGTTGAGCAGGTCGCGGACGGGAGCTCGGTCCGGCAGGGGTAAGGTGGCACGTACGGTCACATCCATCCCGTAAAGCAGATAAATTTGCGTGCCGCGCGGGCGTTGTTCAGCCATTTTGTTCAGTTTCTGGCCATATTCTTCATCCAGATGAATCAGCACGGCTTCAATGTGTTTGCAGGTTCCGATCAGGTTGCTTTTGTAATCAGGGCAGGTACAGGAATTTTGCATCTCGTCCAGTGACCGGATTTCGACGCGGTAGGTGCGCCCGGAGATGGATTTCACTTCGAACTGGCTGAAGACGGGATGGCTGCCTTTGTTGGCGATCTTTAAGATTTCGGCGCGGGCGCGTTCACGCCGGCGCTCAATCTGGTCTTGAATATCGGTGGGCATGGGGACCTCCGTAAAAGTTGAACGATCTCTTCAAATTATACTTGGTCTGAACATCGAACTTGACCGCTTGATAGTAACTCTCACGCAAACGTTCAAGTTGCCAGATCCTTGTCCTGCTTTTACGCATGCCTTATCAGCAAAAACCGCTATTCGGCAAGCCGTTTTTGCGATAAGATCATTGGTCATAACTTAAGCCAAAAGCGCTGGACATTGTAGTCTGCAGTCGGGTATGCTTGGAGCATGGCTCATACAAAGAAACC
>JAFGKO010000171.1 GCA_016928525.1 Anaerolineales bacterium
ACAATTCGGAAAAGTCAAGTAAAATCGCGTAGGTACTTGGTAAATAAGGAGTTAAGTAAGCGCGCGGGAATTGGCTCCGGTACAAGACTTTGTTGGGTAGTGCGAAAAAAGACAACATCTTGGTAGGTATGAAGTTACAAACAACGAGGAAAAGTAGAAATGACTGATTCCACAAAGGTAAAAACAGCAGATCTGGCGGTCGAATCCTGGCCGCTTAACCGCATCAAACCATATGAAAACAATCCGCGCAGCAATGATGCGGCGGTCGATGCAGTGGCGGAGAGCATCAAGCAGTTCGGCTTCCGGGTGCCGATCATCGTGGATAGCAATGGCGTGATTGTGGCAGGTCATACGCGGCTCAAAGCGGCGATTAAACTTGGTCTGGAAGTCGTTCCCGTGCATGTGGCGCGTGACCTCACCCCTGACCAGGCGAAGGCGCTCCGTATCGCGGACAACAAAACGGGCGAGATTGCGGACTGGGATTATGAACTGCTGCCGATTGAGTTGTCGGCCCTGCAGGAACTCGACTGGGACCTGACCTCTCTTGGCTTCTCCGAGGATGAACTCGCCAAGCTTCTGAAACAGGGCGAGGCCTTCGAGGGGTCTACCGAACCCGATGCGGTGCCGGAGGTGGATGAATCCGAACCCTCTGTCAGCCAGCCTGGTGAGATCTATGAGCTGGGTCGCCACCGCTTATTGTGCGGTAATGCGACCGACGCGGAGGCCGTGGCGAAGCTGCTCGGTGGGAGCGATATTGATCTCATCTTTACCGACCCGCCGTATGGCGTGAGTTACGCCGACAAGAACAAGTTCCTCAATGCCGCCGACAAGGGGAACCGCCTTCAGGACGAGATTGAGAACGATCACCTGTCGTTGGCCGAGACCGCCGCACTCTGGCTGGCCGCGTTCAAGACGTGGGCTCCTTACCTTGCGGATCATTCGGCATATTACATCTGCACCGCATCGTCTAACGGGCTGCTGCCACTGATGCTCGATACCTTGACCGCAGCGGGGATGCCGTATCGCCACCAGCTTATCTGGGCCAAGAACGTGCATGTCTTGGGGAGGAGCGATTACTGCTATAAGCACGAGCCGATTCTTTACGGCTGGGCAAAGCGACACAAATTCTACGGCGAGGGAGAGCAGAAGTTCTCGGTGTGGGAATATCCGAAGCCGACGGCCAATAAGCTCCATCCCACCATGAAGCCGGTGGCGTTGATAGAAAACGCAATATTAAACAGCACGGAAAAGGGGATGGTGGTTGCCGACCCCTTCCTTGGCTCCGGAAGTACCTTGATTGCGGCGGAGCGAACCGGACGCATCTGCCTGGGCGCTGAACTGGAGTCTCATTACTGCGACGTGATTAGACGGCGTTGGGCCGAGCATGTGCATGGAACTGATTGCGATTGGGTTGCGAGTACGCCTCTTGCAAATAAAACGGGAGAAAGTGAATGACTATTACCATTGAAGAACGTCCCATCGACAATGTTATCCCCTATGAGAACAATCCTCGCATGAACGATGCCGCCGTGGACGCAGTAGCCGATTCGATCAGGGAGTTCGGCTTCCGGCAGCCGATAGTCGTGGATCCCGAGGGCGTCGTAATCTGCGGCCATACGCGGCTTAAGGCAGCGCAGAAGCTAGGCCTCACCACCGTGCCAGTGCATGTTGCTGATCTGCCTCCGGAAAAGGTGAAGGCGCTCAGGATTGCCGACAACCAGACTGCGGCGCTGGCAAAGTGGGATTATGAACTGCTGCCGCTCGAGCTCGCAGCGCTAAGGGAGATGGATTACGACCTCTCGCATCTCGGCTTCGACGAGGAGGAGTTGGCCAACCTCCTGGCAAGCGTGGATGGCGAAGGTGAAGACGAGGCCGAGGTAGAGCCTACCGAACTGGAATCGGTGCAACCCGAGGCGCTGAAGCTAATTGAGGAGTGCGACCGGGTAGTATTGCAGTTTTCCGGCGGCAAGGATTCCACTGTTGCAATTAACTGGGCGCGCGGCGTCTGTGCCAAGCTGAACAAACCGCTCGAGGCGGTCTTTGTTGAGACCGGCGCAGAGTTCCCAGACCTTACCAGTCACATTATTCGCATTTGCGAGCGGCTGGAGGTCAAGCTTATCCTGCTGTATCCCCGCCAGAACATTCTCCAGTACTACTGCGGCAAATGCCAGTGGCCGGATTCCTTATACCGCGATTGTCTGCATAAATTCATCAACGACCCGGTCAACCGTCACATCCGGCAATATGAGGGAGAAAATGTTATCTGCGTCCGGGGCGGGCGCAGCGACCAGAAAACCTCGGTCAGCAAGAGCAACCTCTACCAAGAGGTGAAGGACGGCAACCGGATCGTGCGGCTCTTGAATCCCTTCTTCGGCGTGGACAAGGAGGAATACGAACGCGCGCTCGAGGAGGTAAAACCGCTCCTGTGGCGCGGGTATGAGCTCGGCTTTGTCCGAACCGCGTGTTGGTGCTGCCCATTTCAGAAGGTCGAACAGTGGGAGGCTTTAAAAGAGCATTATCCGCTCTTGTGGGAGGAGATGCGCCGGCTCGCCAAGTCCCTCGAATATAAGGAATACCAGGGCGACAGCACGCGGCGGCGCTTTGTCGAGTATTGGGAATCGCAAACTTAGCCCCATCAAAAACGGAGTTGCTTTAAGAATAGCACGCCGGGAAGACAGGGAGTGTCTTTTTTGAGTGAAAGGAAAGTTATGAAGAAAGTATTGGTTTCCGCGTGTTTACTCGGCACTCCCTGCCGCTGGCACGGTCGCAAAGTGCCGCAGTCCGGTTATGTGAAAAAGTTTATCGCTGAGCATCCGGAGGTGAAAGTTATCCCGGTCTGCCCGGAGGAACTGGGCGGCTTGCCCACGCCGCGTCCTCCTGTGAAAAGCCGGAGGGGCCGGATCTTCCAGACCTGCGCAGATAAGGCCAGGCGCGAAAAAATAACAGGCAAGGAAGTCACCGATGCATTTATCACCGGCGCTAAGGCAACGCTGAAAATCGCCCGCAAGCATAAATGCAAGCTGGCTATCCTCTGCCGCAACAGCCCGTCGTGTGCGAAGACCGGGATTACCGGCAGACTGCTAAGCGAAAACGGCATCGAAATAATCAACACCTTTTGAGCATCGTTTTTGGATTTGCTGTTCCGGGCAAGCATCTCCATGACTGTGACCAGCGCCAATGGGGGCGCGCCTGAATAGGGAGATGAAAAATGGAAATGCAAGAATTTGATCAGCGTGCGTGGGGGAGTTTCTCGGGCAGCGAGGCGTGGCATGCCACCAGCGCCGAGGGGGCGCTACCGCTCATCGGCGAGGGCAGGTTTGCAACTGGAGAGCACTATTGCATGGTGCTTGATCGTACAGGGGGATGTCTCACCGTGGAAGGTGATCCTCAAAATGATTTTGGAGGTTACGTTTTGGATTTACCCTTCCCAACCCAAAAAGCAGCGCAGGCGTTTGCTTCAGGTATCGGTGAGCCGAAAAGCAAGCAGGACTTCTTTGCGTTTGGTTTTCAAGCAATCTGAAAGGA
>JAFGKO010000172.1 GCA_016928525.1 Anaerolineales bacterium
TTACGCCAGAGCAAACCGTCCTGTTCATTCGAGAAGTGCTACAAGGCAAATCTTCGGCGAGACTGGCGCGTGAGTTGAAGATCAGCCACACCGGCTCGGACGGCTCATACGTCAGCACGCGCATCGCCGAGACAGGATATGCTGCCTCTTATACCGAAGAGATCATTTACGCTGGCGGCGGTCCGCAAACTGCTTTCGACTGGTGGATGAACGACAAGCTCCACCGCGATGCCATCCTGAGCGCAAAATCGACCGAGATGGGCATCGGTTATGCTTACCTTTCCTCGAGCGCGCATGGGGGCTATTTCACGGTCGATTTCGCCAGCCCGTAATATTTTCCTGCCATGAGCGGAGACGTCGGTCGAGTAGCGACTGGAAGGAGTATCTCGCCGCCCGCCCGCCCGCATCCCGTTCCCCGCACGCGACGCTGTTATACAGGATTTTAATAAAACGCTTCGACAGGCTCAGTGCAACACCTGTCAGGTCTAAAGAAACACATCAAATGATTCATCCAACCTCTTCTGACAAATGCAACAACCCTTCCCTCCGTGGGGGGAAGGAGGGCCATATGACCAACCCTACCTCCAAGCAGAAAACAAAATCGAACAAGTGATGATATAATCGTTGTACGATTTTCAGTTCGATAGGAGAAATGTATGGACGCAGTAACTGTTTCCCCAAAATATCAGGTTGTGATTCCGTTAAAGGTGCGCGAGAAAATGCGCGTCAAGCCGGGACAGAAAATGCACGTCATCGCCTACGATAACATGGTGGTATTTATTCCCGTCCGCCCTATCGAGCAGGCGCGCGGATCGTTGAAGGGCATTGACACAAGGATCGAACGCGACGAAGCGGATCGCGTATGAACATCGTCGACTCTTCGGGCTGGCTGGAATACTTCGCAGAGGGTAGTAACGCCGATTTCTTCGCCCCCGCCATCGAAGACACAAAAAACCTGCTTGTGCCTGTCATCTGTGTTTATGAAGTATTCAAAAAGATTCTCCAACAAAGCGGAATCAGCGATGCACAGATTCACATCAGTGATATGAAGCAGGGAAAAGTCATTGAGATAGACGAATCGCTGGCCTTGAGCGCCGCCAAACTCTCCGCCGACTTGAAACTGCCGATGGCGGATAGTTTCATCCTTGCCGCCGCCCGCGCCAACGACGCGATTCTTTGGACTCAGGATGAGCATTTCAAAGATTTAGATGGCGTGAAGTATATCGAGAAGAAATATTAACCCCCTCTGCCCCTACCGGGGCATCTCCCCCCAAGGGGGGGAAAAGGCAACGCCATGCCCACTGACTTAACCCATCGCCAACCAATAAACAAAATCGGAGCAAGACGACTTGCTCTATCAATCGCCAGCCCTTCCCCCCTTCGCGAAGCACCCTGTAAGGGTGGGGGGAAGCTGGCCAGCCGAGGCGGCGTTTGCGAAGCATCCCCGGAGCAAAGCGCAGGGGACATGCCGCCATCGGCTGTTTCGGCGATCGCGAAGCATCCCTGTGGGAGACGACTCGCCGAAGAAGGGGGTCCCCATGCCCCATGACCAAGCCTATCTCGAAGCAGAAAAGAAAATCGTTAGTTGCTAATTTTGGAATAACAGGAGATATATCAATGGCATCTATCGAGAAAGAAACTGTCGAAGATTGGGAAGCTCTAGTAACAACATTGGATGACTATTTTAAGCACTTCAATGATTATATTTTTCGCGGTCAAGCAGATGCAGAATGGAAGCTTGAATCCACCCTGGCTCGGGCTTTAAAAACCACATCTCTAAACAGCAAGGAAAGAGAACAATTAGAAAATGCTCACTTAACTAATTTCAAGGTAAATTTGAGGGGACGAAGCAATTATGATCTAAGAAATGTTAGCGATGATGAGTTGTGGGCAATAGGTCAACACTTCGGCTTATTTACTCCACTGCTTGATTGGACATGGTCTCCATATGTTGCATTATATTTTTCGTTATTCGGCAAGTGTACATCTGGGTATCGTGTAATTTGGGCACTTCTTGAAAGTGATGTTGAAACACTAAACGCAAGAATTAAAAACCCCAAGAAAAGAGTCTATGTTATCAACCCTCTAACTAATTACAATCAGCGTCTTGTAAATCAGCGAGGGTTATTCGTAAAGGTGCCTGTCGGAGTGGATTTAGAAAAATGGGTCAAACCAGCAGACAATTTCACGTGGGTAACCATGTATAAAATATCGTTTCCTGACAAAATAAGAAATGATGCTTTAGCTGCTTTAGATAGCATGAACATAAACTACCTCACACTTTTTCCAGACATAACTGGATCATCATTGTATACAAATTACCAATTGGAAATCGAGCCTTTTCTAGAGGAAGAGAGAACAAGGTCTTGGAAAAGAAGTGATGAAATGAAAGAACTGGGCAAAGAGTTACTTAAAATGTTAGAGAAAGTCAAAAAGGGGAATTCAAAGTCATCACTTCAAGAATGATGTATTTCAAATACTCCTATAAAGACACGCCTAATTATGAAACAAATAATTTTAACCCAGGCAAACATCAACCCTCCCATGCCACATGACCACGCCTATCTCGCAGCAGAAAAGAAAATCGAAGAAGCTTGGTGTTCAGGATGAGGTACGTATTTTAGGAGTACTCATGGATAAAATCTTCATCAAAGATCTAGTCGCGCGCGGGATCATCGGCGTCAACGACTGGGAGCGCGAGAACCCGCAGGAGATGCTGATCAACATCACCGCCTTCACTAACATCCGCCGCGCGGCCCAAACCGACGACCTGGCGGACTGTTTGGATTACAGCGCGTTGGCCCAAAAAGTCCAGGCGCACGCCGAGACGGCGGCTCGGTTTACAGTCGAAGCGTTGGCAGAGGACTTGGCGGAGATTTGCCTGAGGGAAAAGGGCGTGGAAAAGGTCATCGTCCGCGTGGAGAAGCCGGGCGCGGTCCGCTTTGCGAGCTCGGTCGGCGTGGAGATCGAACGTACGAAGTCCCCGGAGTGAAATGGAGCGGGGCGAAGTCCCCGGAGTGAAATGGAGCGGGGCAAAATCCCCGGAGTGAAAATGTAAGCTCTCATCAAGAAGATCACCGTTATACTTCCCCTATGTCCACCCCAACCTCTATCCTCAAAGAAACCTTCGGCTACGACACCTTTCGTCCGCTTCAACCCGAAGTGATCGAAAACGTACTGGCGCGACACGATACCCTGGCCATCATGCCCACCGGCGGGGGCAAGTCGCTTTGCTACCAGATCCCGGCGCTTCTCCTTGACGGGTTGACCGTTGTCGTCTCGCCGCTCATCTCCTTGATGAAAGACCAGGTGGAGCAATTACGCGCTTTCGGAGTCCCCGCCTTGTTCCTCAACAGTTCGCTCGCGCCGCAGGAATACCAGGAGAATATGGATTACGTGAAGCGCGGCGAAGTGAAGCTGCTCTACGTCGCACCCGAAACGCTGCTTACCCCGCGCATCCTCTCGCTTCTCGCGGGACTGAAAGTTGCCCTGCTCACGATCGACGAAGCCCACTGCATCTCGGAGTGGGGGCACGACTTCCGTCCCGAATATCGCCAGCTCGTCGAAGTGCGGGATCGCTTCCCGAATGCGGTCTGCCTGGCGCTCACGGCCACAGCCACGGCGCGGGTACGGCAGGACATCCGTACCACGCTCAAGTTTGCCACCACCAACGAATTCATCGCCAGTTTCAACCGCGAGAACCTCTACATCGAAGTCGTCCGCAAGCGTGACCCCATCGGGCAAACCATCCAAATCCTCGAACGCCACAAAGACCAATCGGGCATCATCTACTGCTTCTCGCGCCGGCAGGTGGATGAACTCGCCGCCTATCTTGCATCAAAAGGATATTCTGTCCGCCCCTATCATGCCGGGCTGGAAGACTCTGAGCGTAAGAAGAACCAGGAAGCCTTCATCCGCGACGACGCGCAGATCATCGTCGCCACCATCGCCTTTGGTATGGGCATCAACAAACCCAACGTGCGTTTCATCATCCACTTCGATTTGCCCAAGAGCATCGAAAGTTATTATCAGGAAATCGGACGTGCAGGGCGAGACGGCCTACCCGCGCACTGCACCCTGTTCTACAGCTATTCTGATGTCGCCAAGATCAACTATTTCATCGACCAAAAAGAAGGCAATGAAAAACGCGTCGCGATTGGACATCTGGATGCCATCGTCCGTTATGCGGAAGACGAGCTGACCTGCCGCCGCAAACCGCTGCTCAACTACTTCGGCGAAGCGTACGAAGCCGATAACTGCTCCAACTGCGACAACTGCACCTCCACCCCCACCGCACTGACTGATATCACCGTCCCGGCGCAGAAGTTCCTGTCCTGTGTCAAACGCGCGGACGAGAAATTTGGCGCGGGTCATATCACGGACATTTTACTCGGTTCAAAAAATCAAAAAGTGTTGCGCTGGGGCCACGACAAGCTCTCCACGTATGGCATCGGCACGGAGTTGACCAAGAAACAATGGATGCACCTCGCGCGCCAACTCCTGACGATGGGCTACCTGGAGCAGGAAGGCGAGTATCATACACTGAGTCTCACCGCCAAAGCGTTGGAAGCGCTCAGGAAACGGGAGACAATTATGGGCGTCGTTCAAGAGGCGGAGCGGGTTCAGAAAAAAGGGAAAAGGAAAGTGGAGTTGGAGTACAACCACGCGTTGTTCGCCATCCTGCGCCAAAAACGCAAGGAACTGGCCGACGAGGCGGGAGTCCCGCCATATGTCATCTTCTCGGACAGGACGCTTACGGAAATGGCAGCCTATTATCCGCAATCGGCGGAAAACCTGCTCAACATCTCTGGAGTGGGGCAGATGAAATCGCGCCAGTACGGCGATGCGTTTTTGGAAGTTATCCAATCCTATTGCAAAAAACATGGCCTCTCGGAAAAACAAAAGGAAACCAGCCGTGATAAGAGCGACTCGAACCGCCGCTATGTCCTCGTTGGTGAAGCGTATAATTCCGGGGAAACGGTTCAAAGTTTGATGGCACGCTATCACGTTACCGCGGGAACGATCCTTGACCATTTGACAAGATACCTTTCCGCAGGGAACATCTTGCGAAACGGCGAAGACCTGCATGGATTGACATCTGTCACACCAGAACAACAACAAGCCGCCTTCGCCGCCTTCGATGAACTTAGCCCAATGTTTCTCAAACCGGTTTATGACAAACTGAATGGAACCTTGAATTACGACCAGTTGAAAATCTTGCGCATGTTGTATTTGATTTCACAGCAGGATTAACTATGCGCCCGTACGCAACTACAATCACCTCACCGGCGTGCATATCTGGCACACGGGTATAAATTCAGATAGAACCAGCAGAATTCTTTGAAGGCAAAAGTCAATTCACCTTTCCTGAGTAATCCCTAAAAATACAATCTCCAGGGGACAAACTGCATGACATCTGTCATCCAAGATGGCGATGGATGATAGGTGGATAAGCGAGGGGAATTCGCTACAATGAACGAGATTGTATCTGGAGGCCCTGATGCGCCTTTGTTTTCGTATATATACGATTTTAGGAGTTCTATTTTTTATATTTTCCAGTACTCAACATGTTCTTGCTCTTGGGGATAACATTTCACTGTTACTTATTTTTCAAGAAGGGACACAGACCTTTTGGCAGACTTGGTGGTTCGCAGCAGTCATCATTGTCATCCTGGCAGGCGCCATTGCGCTTGGATTCCAATGGCGGGTACGGGCGGTCAAAGAGGATGCGCGCCGGTTGGAGATTTTGGTCCAGCAGCGCACGTCAGAATTAAGCGCTGCAAACGATCAATTGGAAATAGAAATCGAACAACGCAAACGGGCTGAGGAAGCCTTGGCTAAGCGCGCGGCAGAAGAGCTGGAGCAATCCGAAGCGCGTTTCCGGGCGATGTTTGAGAATGCCGCTATCGGCATTGGGCTGGTCGGTCTGGACCGTCGCCCATTGGAAGTCAATGCTGCCCTCGTGCAAATGACTGGCTATAGCGCTGAGGAACTATACCAGATGACCGGTATGGACTTGAGTTATGAAGAAGATGCAGAAGTCGGCCTGCCGGAATTGCAGGCTGTACTGGCCAGCAATTCTCAATATGGGAATTCTGTTCAAGAAAGGGGTGGGCAAAATGGCATGGAAATGCTATCCTATGCAGCAAGATGTATGAA
>JAFGKO010000173.1 GCA_016928525.1 Anaerolineales bacterium
ACGTGCGGCACTCCGCGTTTGTCTCGCCCGGGCCTGTCCCTGGCGGAGATTCGGGGCAGGTGGACGCGGCCTCATCTGTGGAGACCGACTGTTATGCTATCGCTTATGCAGCGAGGGGCATAGCAGCATAGGAAGTGCGGTTGGCACTTGATTTTTTGCGCTGAGTTAACGAGTTCGGCGCCTCTCGGCTCGCATTCCGGGAACAACCTCTCCCGTCGAAGCCTGTCATCCCCGTTGGGGGGACCTTCCCATGTTGGAAACTTTTTCCTTGCAAAGGAATGGCAAAATCCCGTTTTTGTATTATATCATGCCGATTCAGGATAAAATAATGGCTTAAGCTTGATTGAATATGTTCTTTGTGCTAGACTTTGACTAAAAAGTCCAAGGGAAGAGTTATGGCTGAAAAAATTTTGGTAATCGATGACGACCTTGATACCCTGCGCCTGGTTGGTTTGATGTTACAGCGCCAGGGGTATCAAATTTCGGCTGCTACAAACGGGCAACAGGGGTTGGACAAAGCGATTGAGGAAAAGCCCAACCTGATCCTATTGGACATTATGATGCCTGATATGGATGGGTACGAGGTAGCCCGGCGTCTGCGCAAAAACCCAACAACAATCAACATTCCTATCTTGATGTTTACTGCGAAAACCCAACTTGATGACAAGGTGGCCGGGTTTGAAGTTGGGGCGGATGATTATCTAACCAAACCTACCCACCCTTCAGAGTTACAGTCACATGTGAAAGCATTATTGGCGCGTTCTGCAAAACCATCTGGGGAGCCAACAGTCGATCAAGATCAGCAAGCCGGCTATGTAATTGGGTTGATTGCTGCGCGTGGCGGCATGGGCGTTTCAGCGCTGGCATCCAATCTGGCAGCCAGCCTGTTCAAGAAATTCCAAACAGATGTTTTCCTGGCAGAACTAACACCCGGACAAGGCAGCTTGGCGCTTGACCTGGGCGTCACAAACGAGAACGGGTTGACAGACATACTGAGTATGGCGCCTGCAGAGATCACAAACGACAGTATTTCCGAGCAAATGGTTACACATGCTGCTGGATTTAAGGTGTTAGCAGCCTCCAATCACCCGCGAGATTTTCAACTCATCAATCAGGTGACCCAATACGAGAATCTGGTCACACGCATGGCAGCCTTGGGACAATTTGTCGTCCTGGACATCGGCATGGGCTTGCCACCGTTTGTACAACGATTGCTGCCCAAGATTAATGAGCTTGTTGTCATAGTCGAAGGGGTTCCAAATACCATAAACCACACCCGCGCCCTGATCGATGATTTGATCGAGTTGGGCGTAGACAAAAACCACATCGCTGTTGTTTTGAACAACCGCATTCGCTCCGAAAACCAAATAGCCTGGACGGAAGTCCAGAAGCAATTAGGACACTCGATTGCAGCAACACTGACGCCTGCTCCTGAATTATTCCTGCAGGCCTCGCGCCTGAAAACACCCGCTGTGATTTGTCAGCCAGAGAGCCTGACGGCACAACAGATTGCCAAATTGGTAGAGCGGATCGCAGAGCATGAGGCGCAAGAAAAAGAATAATGACGCCCTTCCCCAGCCAGACTCTGACCAACATAGATTACGTTGTGGAGCTGTTACACAAAGCCAAGCGTGCGGTTGTTCTGACTGGGGCAGGAATCTCAACCCCCTCGGGTATTCCCGATTTTCGTTCCGAGGGAACCGGCTTATGGTCCAGAGATGAACCGATGGAAGTGGCTTCGCTCAACACTTTCCGCACAGATCCGGAACGATTCTTTGTCTGGTTTCGTCCACTGGCAAACCTGATCTTCAACGCAAAACCCAATCTCGCCCATATTGCGCTGGCTAACTTGGAAAAAGCCGATCGTATCCACAGTATCATTACACAAAATATCGACGCCTTACATCAAAAGGCCGGCGCTAAAAACGTGATAGAAATGCACGGCACGTTACGTACGTTATCTTGTACGCAATGTTTTCATCGGGCGGAAGCACAAAATTATCTCAAAGCATTTGTCGAACAGGGTGAATTACCGTGTTGCTCTCAATGTGGCAGTTTGATGAAACCGAATGTGATCCTGTTTGGTGAGCAACTACCCCAACAGGCCTGGTACAAGGCCCAACGCGAAAGCCGTCAATGTGATCTGATGTTGGTAGCTGGCTCTTCATTGGAAGTTCTGCCGGTTGCTGGCTTGCCCATGCAAGCTATCGACCGTGGTGCACACCTGGTGATTTTGAACAATGCCGCCACTTATCTTAATGTCCGTGCCGATGTGGTCATAAAAGAAGATGTAGCAGAAGTCCTCCCTGCAATTGCGGAGCAAGTACTCAATGGCTGAAATAAAAACAGAACGACTAGATAGTTATCTGCGCTTGATCGATATTTCCCGCGATCTTGCCTCAACATTGGATCTAAACCAACTACTGGATCGAATCGTTAACGCAGCAGCTGACATAACGAGCGCCGAAGCTGCTTCCATTCTCTTATACGATAACACCTCGCGGCAACTTTATTTTCAGGTTGCAACCAATCTCGATGAACCAACCATGCGCGGTCTGGTGGTTCCACTGGACGGCAGCATCGCCGGGTGGATTGTAACCAACCGCAAATCCGTACGCATTGACAAGGTTCATACGGACCCGCGTCACTTTGGCGATGTGGAACAGACGACTGGCATACCTACGCAATCCATTCTGGGCATTCCTCTGATCACCAAGAACAAGGTCGTGGGAGTACTGGAAGCCTTGAACAAGCGTGAAGGACACTTTACTGCCAGCGATGAGAACTTGCTGACCGTATTGGGAGCACAGGCGGCGGTAGCAATCGAAAATGCGCGCCTGTTCCAACAGTCGGACCTGATCTCTGAATTTGTACACGAACTGCGCACGCCATTGGCCTCGCTTAGCACCGCCACCTACCTGTTATTGCGCCCCGAGATGTCCCGCGAACAGCAGGAGCAAATTGTCAAAAATATACACAACGAAACCCTGCGTTTGAATTCGCTGGCTTCATCGTTCCTAGACCTGGCGCGGCTGGAATCAGGGCGCGTGCAGTTCCAAAAATCTACATTCGATATTATGGATTTACTGCATGAATGCAGGGATGTGGTCGCTTCCAAGGCCGAGGAAGATAATATACAGATTCGCGTGATCGAACCTGACGGCCCTACGATGTTGGACGCTGACCGCAACAAAATCAAGCAGATCATTCTAAATTTGCTCAGTAACGCCCTTAAGTACAATCGCCCCAATGGCTCGATAATCCTGAAAGCGGTGTCTAGCGAAGGACAAATGCAAATTTCCGTGCAGGATACCGGCATTGGTATCCCAGAAGATGCTGTGGGCCACCTCTTCGAGAAATTCTACCGCGTGCGTGATCACGAAACAAAAGCCGTTGGAACAGGCCTGGGACTTTCCATCTGCAAACAGATCGTTCAAGGCCATGGCGGTTCAATCGAAATCAAGAGCCGATTAGGGATAGGAACGAACATCATCGTCAACCTGCCCCGTGTAAGCAAAACCATACCACGCTAAACACAAAGCCCGTCTATTGAAACCTGACGGGCTTTTGTCTTCTATGGCTCAACCAACACCTTGAGCACGCCGGGCTGCGCAGCCCGTTCAAAGGCCCGCAGGGCCTCTCCCGGTTTGAATTCCGCCGTGATCAGCACGCTGGGATCTACTTTCCCCATTTCCATCAAGCGCAAGGCGGGACCAAACGGCCCACAACGGGAACCGATGATGTTGACTTCATCCACTACGATAGATGAGAAATTGACCGACATCTCGCCCTTGTAAGTGGATTTCATGACCAGCGTCCCACGCGGACGAATGGCCTGCCTCGCTAAAGTAAAGCCGCTCGGTGACCCGGTTGCTTCCACCACAATATCCCAGCGCCAGGGTTGTACATCCTCTTCCAGAATCAACTTAATCCCCCGCTCAATTAATATATTTTGCTGATGGGAATGTCGGGCTACCACACGCAGGTTACAGCCGGTAAGCGCCAGGGTTTGGGCTATCAACTGTCCCAACCTGCCCGCACCGATGACCAGCACACGATCCGTGGGCTGAATGTGCACCTGCTGCTGGATCTCGAGCGCGGCGGCCAGGGGTTCGGTGAAAACAGCCATCTCGTCCGGTACAGAGGCGGGGACACGGTGGAGATTGGCAATTGGCAAAGTCGTGTATTCCGCGAACGTCCCGTCACGTTTGGCAATCCCCAAAACGGTGCGGTTTTCGCAATGTGTGGACCGCCCACTAAGGCATTGTTCGCAGTTTCCACAGGTGACATTAATCTCGCCCACTACGCGTTGTCCAACCCAGGCCGGATCGTCACATCTAACCACATCACCGACGAATTCATGCCCAATGATACCCGTAAACGGATAATAACCTTTGACCAGTTCAAGATCGGTGCTACAAACCCCCGCTTTGCGAATGCGGATAAGCGCCTCCCCGGCTCTGATGGGTTCGGGCACCTCGCGTAAGTCAAGTTGCTGGTTTTCCAGCCACAAAGCCTGCATAAGGTCTCCTCTCTTAATCAGGAGCGGCCCAACGGTCTCGCCCGGCGTTTTTGGCTGCATAAAGCGCTATATCGGCGCGGCTCAGGAATTTCTGCCAGTTCTCTTCGCCGTGCCTGTATGCCGCCACGCCGATGCTAACTGTGATATGGACCTTGCCAACAACTCCGATGTCGTTTTCTCTGATTAGCTTGCACAGGCGTCCGGCCAATTCTGTTGCTCTTTGCAATTCAGTATTGGGCAAGACAATCAAAAATTCCTCCCCACCATAACGACCGACCATATCCGACTCGCGAATACCTTCGCGCAGCATATTTGCCAACTGCAGCAACACCACATCGCCAACTGTATGTCCATAGGTATCATTGATGTTCTTAAAATGGTCGATATCCATCATCGAGATAGACAAGGGAGTTTTATACCGTTCAGCGCGATGAACTTCTTTCTGCAAGTTATTGATAACCCAACGGCGATTCGGCAAATAAGTCAACGCATCGGTATGTGAAACTTCATCGGCCTGTGCAAGGATGGCCTTTATCTCAATTTCCTTCAACCTGATGGTATGTTTTGCTTCTTCCAACTCCTGCGTGGTCTTTTGAAGTTCATTCTTGAGTCGCTGAATCTCATCGTTCGCATTGTCTGACAAGGTCCCCATCCTTTAGCGCGGGCCCTTTCGGCCAAATTGACGTTCTAGCATATCCACAGAAAGGTGGATCATGGTTGGTCTGCCATGCGGGCAAGTGCGCGGCGAGTCGCAGTTTTCCAGGTCAGTCAACAGGGCGCGCTGTTCATCACTGGAGAGCGTCTGCCCGGCCTTGACCGCCATCCGTTTGCAGACACGAGCCGCAATACGTGCCTCGAGTTCCTCCTGCAACGGCGTTTCATCTTCCTCGAAATCTTCCACCAGGGCACGTAATGCCGATGAGGCGTCGCTGCCTGAGAACAGCGTTGGCATGGCGCGCACCTGAAAGGTACTTGGGCCAAAAGGTTCCACCTGAAAGCCGAAGTGATTTAGCAGTTCCAATTGCTCCCCCAACAGGACAGCCTGTGGAGGTGGCAATGTCACGCTCTCTGGTTCCAACAAGGCTTGCGATGGGATATTGCGCTTATCATGTTGGAGCATCAACTTTTCGAACAGAACCCGTTCGTGCGCGGCATGCTGGTCGATCAGATACAGGCCATCCGGGCCTTCGGCGACCAGATAGGTTGCGCCGATTTGACCGATCAGGCGTAAAAGTGGCAGGTTGAAGGTTGCGGGTTGAAGGTCGCCAGGCTGCCCCGGAGCTGTGCGTGCAGGCTGCCCGCCTTCAACTTTCAACGTTCCACTTTCAACTTCACCCGCCATCGTCCAGTCCAGTCCCGGCTCTTTCGGCCCTGGGGGCGGGCGGTTCCCCCATAAAGTCGTCGATGGCAGGCTGGGGACAGGCGCATAGGCCAATAATGCACGCCGCACCGCGCGCTGCACAAAGCTGAAAACCTTATCCTGCTCCCGGAAACGGACTTCGGCTTTAGCCGGATGAACGTTGACATCCACTGCTTCGGGGTCAACATCGAGGAACAGCATCGCCAGCGGGTAACGTCCGACCATCAGCATAGTATGGTAGGCCTGAGTCAGCGCGGCGTTGAGAGGGATATCCTGCACCCAGCGGCCATTGATGAAGAAAGTCATCTCACGGCGGTTGGAACGTGTGACCGAAGTGGGACTGATGAAACCAGATAATTTCATACCCTCATCTTCGGCGGTGACTTCCAGCATCTGCTTGGCTGTGTCCACCCCGTAAAGCGTGGCCAGGATTGCGCGTTGGTCGCCATCACCGGCAGTCTGCAAGGCAACCTTCTTGCCTTCCGCCAATTTGAAGCGCACATTCGGGTAAGCCAACGCATAGCGCGTGATGAATGTGTCAATGGCGCGGCGTTCGGTGGTGTCCGCTTTGAGGAATTTCAAACGCGCCGGGACGTTATAGAACAAGTTCTCGACCTGTACGACCGTCCCTACCGGGGCGCCAACCTGTTCCACCACCCCTTCCTGTCCACCTTCCACGCGGATGCGCGCCCCGGTCGCAGAGTCAGCCACGCGGGAGGTGATGGTCATGCGCGAAACGGAACCGATCGAAGCCAGGGCCTCACCGCGGAATCCAAGTGTGGAGATGGAAAAAAGCTCTTTGGCGGTGGCAAGCTTGGAGGTGGCATGACGCGAGACCGCCAAGGCCAGTTCGTCCGCCGGGATGCCGGAACCATCGTCCACTACTTCGATCAGGCAACGTCCGGCTTCTTCAATTGTGATAGAAATGGATTTCGCGCCTGCGTCCAAAGCATTTTCGACCAGTTCCTTGACCACTGAAGCCGGGCGCTCGACCACCTCGCCGGCGGCTATCTGCGAAGCAACTTCGGAGGAGAGGATGCGGATGGGCATGGAAATATTATACCGCCTGCGAATATAATTGCGTTTCCATGAAATATACACTCCTGTTAATGGTACTTGTGGCTTTTTTTCTGCCGGCCTGCGGGGGAAGTACACCTGTAGCCCTCACAGCTGATCTTTCCAGAACCCCCATACAGACATCTGCGCCAACTCCTGCGGCCACGGCGACCGCCACACCCCTGCCGACACCGACACCTACGCCCGAACTATATTGGGAGTACAGCATCGAATATTTACGCTCACGAGCGTATGGCGGCGGGAAGATCGAAATCACCGAAACACCCGGGCAAAATAGCGCCTTCACACGCCATTATTTCCGCTATGACAGCGACGGGTTGAGCATTTACGGTTTCGCTAACCTGCCGCACGGGGATGGACCGTTCCCGGTCATCATCGCGTTGCATGGCTACATCGAACCGGAGATTTACCAGACGCTGGATTACACTACCCACTATGCGGACGCACTGGCTAGCGCCGGGTACCTGGTGCTGCATCCCAACCTGCGCGGTTACCCGCCTTCGGACAGTGGAGACAATCTCTTCCGCGTAGGCATGGCGATTGACGTGTTGAATCTAATTGCGTTGGTTAAAGAAAATAGTGGAGCGCCCGGTCTGCTACAAACTGCCGACCCATCGCGTATTGGTCTGTGGGGTCATAGCATGGGCGGTGGCGTCAGCACGCGCGCATTGGCTGTCAGTCCGGATGTAAAAGCAGCGGTGCTGTACGCCGCGATGACAGGCGATGAACAGAAGAATTATGAAGCCATCTATCGCTGGTTGAATGGCTCGATGGGGTTGGAAGAACTGGCTGTTCCATCTGAAGCATTGAAGCGCATTTCACCGATGTATTTTTTCGAGGACATTACTGCGCCGGTTAGCATCCATCACGGGCTGGAAGATAAGCTGGTACCGGTACAATGGTCGATGCAAACCTGCGAGGGACTCAAGGCGCTGGGGAAAGCAGTGGAGTGTCATTATTATGAAAACATGCCACACACCTTCTATGGGTCAGTAGATAAAAAGTTTATTCAATACACGATCCGGTTTTTTGACCGTTATTTAGGGCCTCCATAATTATTCATGTAATGGCTCAAGGTGGCATACCCCATTCGGGGTACTTTCCTCGCCGCCGAGGACGGCGGCTAGAGCATATACAGAAGGGTATAATCACCTCGTGAAATTTACGACCATCTTTTTCGACCTAGACGATACCCTTTATCCTGCATCCACAGGTCTGTGGCATGCAATCAAAGAGCGCATGAACATTTACATGCGCGATCGCATGGGCTTCGACCCGGCTGAAATCCCGAAACTGCGTGAAAAGTATTATCTCCAATATGGCACTACGCTGCGCGGGCTGCAAGCCAACCACGAAATCGACGTGGAAGACTATCTGGCTTTTGTGCACGACCTGCCTTTGGGAGACTACATCCGGCCCAATCCGGCTCTGTGCGAGGTCATCGCTGCGCTTAGGACCCGCAACCTGATCTTCACCAACGCGGATGCAGCCCACGCTCGGCGGGTGCTGAAAGCGCTCGAACTGGATGACTGCTTCGAGAACATAGTCGACGTGAACGCTGTTTCACCGTACTGTAAGCCCATGCCCGAATCCTTCCAGATTGCCATGCGCATGGCAGGTGAAAGTGACCCGGGTCGCTGCGTGATGATCGACGACCTGCCTCGCACGACACAGTCCGCGCGGGATGCCGGTTGGTATGCTGTTCTGTTCGGGCAGGAAGCGCCACATCCCCATGCTGACGCCACCCTGACCGATTGGCATAATTTACCATCCATACTCAATGGGAGAGTTTCATGAATACAGACAATGTTACTCTCGTTGTATTACTTGTTATCGGCATTGTGGTGCTGTCCAACTTGGCGATGTTCGTCCTGGTACGCGGTTGGCGTGGTATGAACTCCGACTGGTTCAAAAATATACGCGGTTCACTTAACCAGCCCTTCAAAGAAGATGACGCGTTGGGTGAACTTCGGCAACGGGTGGATAAGCTGTCCGTTAAGGAAAAGAAAGACAATGAATAGGCTCTAATAAAACGCTAACAAGGTTCATATAATTCGAGAATGGTGATTTCATCATTTTTTAATAACCTTGTGATAATCTTTTATACTTATAGGAGTTACGCTGTTGAATAAGAAAAGCCCGAAAACAAGGCGGTACCTTTTCGCGAACTGCGTAAGTTCTAACGGATTTACTGGTTACCCAGGAGGTACCTGATGGATAATAAAATTCTACGCGGAGCATTGATTGGTTCTCTGACCATTATCATTCTGCTGGGTTCGTTCTCCGGTGGCTTTCTAGTGGGACATTTTTTGCCATCCCAACAACAAAGCCGACCTTTCCTGGTCGGTACAATTGAACCGCCTGTGCCCACCGTTTCGCCTGAACAACAATCCACTACTCCGGATGAATTAGAGACGCTCTTCACTCCCTTCTGGGAAGCCTGGAATATCGTTCATGAAGATTATGTTGAACAGCCGGTAGATGATGTAGCCCTCATGCAGGGCGCCATCCGCGGCATGATAGATTCGCTGGGCGATGAACACAGCTCTTACATGGATCCAAAGACGTTCAAAGATGCCAATGACGGATTAGCAGGTGAATACGAGGGCATTGGAGCCTGGGTGGATCCCACTGCTGACTTCCTGACTATCATCAGCCCCATCCCCGGATCGCCTGCTGAGAAAGTCGGCCTGCGACCCGGAGACAAGATCATCGCGATCGATGGTGAGGATATGACCGGCATCGACACCGAACTGGTGCGCCAGCGTGTGCTTGGCCCGGCCGGATCAACGGTCGTTTTAACGGTGGCCCGCGAGGGCGAGACCGAACCGTTGGACTTTACCATCACACGTGAGAAGATCGTCGTCAAGAGCGCATCCGGTGAGATGCTCGAGAACGATATCGGTTACGTCCAGATCACCACATTCGGCGATAAAACCACACCCGAACTGCACGCCACACTGGAAGAGTTGATGGCGCAGAATCCCAAAGGGTTGGTCATCGACTTGCGCAACAATGGCGGCGGTTACCTGCAAACTTCGGTGGAGGTAGCCTCCGAGTTTATCGACGAAGGTGTCATCCTGTATGAACAATACGGTGACGGCGAACGTACCACCTATCAGGCGCTAAAAAACGGCCAGGCCACGGAGATCCCGCTGGTGGTACTGATCAACGATGGTACGGCTTCGGCTTCAGAGATCGTGGCAGGCGCCATCCAGGATTATGGACGCGGCAAACTTGTCGGCGTAACCTCGTTCGGCAAAGGCTCGGTCCAGAACTGGGTGCCGCTTTCCAATGACCAGGGCGCGGTGCGCGTCACGATTGCCAAGTGGCTGACCCCCAACGAACGCACCATTGCCGGAGAAGGGCTGCATCCCGATGTGGAAGTTGAGATTACCAATGAAGACATCCAGGCTGATCTCGATCCACAACTGGACAAAGCTATCGAAGTGCTGCTCCAGGAGATCAACGGCAGCGCTTCACAATAGGACCTTTTGATTGCGAGGTGAACAATGTTTTTCTACAACCCGACATATTTACTCTTTATGGCCCCGGCCTTCATCCTTATGATGTTGACGTCCTGGTACGTCAAGTCAGCCTACAACAAGTGGAGCCGTGTACCATCCAGTAGCCGTTTGACAGGTGCGCAAGTTGCTCAACGTCTGATCAATTCCTCCGCCTATGTCGTATCGGGGAGTGGCCGAGGCTTGTTCGACGTTCAAATCCAAGGAATTGGCGGCAATCTTACCGATCACTACGATCCGCGCACCAAAACCCTGCGACTTTCGCAGGGCGTGGCGAACAGCGCTTCGGTGGCGGCCGTGGCTGTGGCTGCACACGAACTCGGTCACGCCATGCAGGACGCCGAAGATTACCTGCCCTTGCGCTTCCGCGCTGCGCTGGTTCCAATGGTCAACATCGGTTCGTGGCTGGGCTGGATCCTGATCGTAGTTGGCCTGTTCCTGAACATGGTTAACCTGGCCTGGCTGGGCGTGCTGGTATTCTCAGGCGGCGCAGTCTTTGCGCTGGCAACCCTGCCCGTGGAACTGAACGCTTCTGCCCGCGCCAAGCAATTGCTGGCCGAGACAGGCATCATCCAGAGTGAGCAGGAACGGCGCGGCGTGAACAACGTGCTCAACGCCGCCGCGCTGACTTACGTGGCTTCGCTTGTTACGGCCATCTTGCAACTGCTGTACTTCGTTAGCCTGATCGGTGGGCGGCGCGATTAAAGCCGATCCTGTTGAATGTTCACTCCCTGAAATCAGTAAGATTTCAGGGAGTTTTTCATGTGTATAATCACCCTATGCGTAAGTTCCTGATCGTGCTGGTTTTATTCCTGGGCGTTGCCTTTGTCATCTTCAGCTCCAGCGAACTGGAACAAACCGTTGAAACCCTGCGACATGGCAATCTGTGGTATCTGCTGTTAGCCTTGTTGATCCAGGTTGGCTGGTTTTTCCTGGTGGGCATCACCTATCGTTCCTTATACCGCCTCCTGGAGATGAACGATTCAATCCTAAATCTGACCAAAGTGGCAGCCGCAGCGAACTTCGTCAATGTGGTCATGCCGACCGCAGGGGTAGGTGGGATTGCCATCTTCGTCGATGCCGCCAAAAAAGACGGGCACCCGACCGGTAAGGTCACCCTGGCCGCAGCCCTGTTCTTACTTTTCGACCAGGCGGCTTTCCTGGCCGTGCTGGCACTGGGCATGCTGGCTCTTTTCCGACGCAATGACCTGGATGCCAGCGAGGTCACGGCTGCATTGTTCTTGCTGGCGATTGCCTCTTTGCTGGCTGTAACGCTCTATCTTGGTTCCCGGTCTGTGGAGGCCATGGGAAGCTTCCTGGCGCGGCTCGCGCGGTTGGTCAATGCCATCGCACGCCCCTTTATCCGCAGAGATTATCTGCGCGAAGAGCGCGCCTACGAATTTGCCCACGAAATGGCCGATGGACTGGCATCTCTGCCTCACCGACCACGTGGCTTGCTCAAGCCGCTTCTCCTGGCTTTCTTGAACAAGGGATTGCTGATCTGCATCCTGTTGTGCGCCTTTCTCTCATTCCAAGTCCCATATTCTCCGGGAACTATCATCGGCGGGTTTGCAATTGGGTATTTGTTCATGATTGTTTCACCAACCCCATCAGGTATCGGGATCGTGGAAGGGGTGCTGCCCCTGACGTTGAAGTCCCTGCGCGTGGTCTGGAGCCAGGCGGTGGTGATTACCATTGCCTATCGTGCCATGACCTTCTGGATGCCACTGGGGTTCGGTGCATGGGCTTTCCGCAGTTTACACCTCTACAAGAATAAGAAGGAGCCTGCATGAAAACCCAAGATATCCTCCCCGTTGTCATCTCTATTTTGGTAATTATCTTGATCGCAGTGATCGAGAAGCATAGCAAGACCATCGCTGCGATCACTGCTGTCATGCCGCTGACCGCCCATCTGACATTGTGGATCGTTTACTCTTCTTCGGGCGGAGAGCAGGCGGCCATGAGCGAGTTCTCGTTTGGACTGATTATGGGCTTGATCCCCACACTCGGATTTACCATCGCAGCCTGGCTGGCGGCGCGCGCCGGAATGAAACTCGTCCCCATCATCCTGACCGGGTACAGTGTATGGGCAATCACCCTTGGGACTGTGTATCTTCTCAAGAATCTACTTGTAGCAAAATGATATGGCCGAAAGACCTAAACGCTACCGAGTGATTCAAGACTACCAATCCCCCTATCCTGCCCCAATCATTTTCCACAAAGGGGAAGAGGTGGAAGTTGGCAATGAGTTTACCGATGACCCCGATTGGAAGGATTGGGTCTGGTGTGAAGGGGAGCATAATAACAGGGCCTGGGTACCGAAGCAGTACCTTGAAACCCACGCCCATAAGGGTATATTCATCACTGACTATAACGCTATGGAGTTGAATGTAGTAGTCGGTGAAACGGTTAATATCCATGAAATCGTAAACGGTTTTGGGATGGCAGAAAAACAAAACGGGGAACATGGCTGGGTACCAATGAAGAATCTGAGCCAGATAAAGAGTAGCCAGTCCTGAGAAAGGGAACGAGGAGAATCTTATGGCAGCAATTCTCAATATGGGAATTCTGTTCAAGAAAGGGGTGGGCAAAATGGCATGGAAATGCTATCCTATGCAGCAAGATGTATGAA
>JAFGKO010000174.1 GCA_016928525.1 Anaerolineales bacterium
ATATAATATAAATATATAAAATATTCGGGTGTTCGCTCACAAAAGTAGAGGACGTAATGTTCAACGAATCTTTTATGCCTGTGTTTCTCGCCAGTTTTTTGGCCTGTGTCGTGACAACGATCGGCATCTATATCATCAGAAAACATGACCAATGGGGCAGAGAGCACGCAGCCTATTTTATGGCTTTTGCTGCGGGGGTGCTGATTTCAGTATCGTTTATCCACATCATTCCAAAATCATTCAGCATGAATAAATCAGCTCCCGTGTATTTACTCATTGGTTTTTTGGGGTTGTATCTATCCAATCGCTTTTTGAAGGCTTACGTCTGTCACGAATATGATTGTACGAATTACGCCCTGGGAATTATCCCGATGCTAGGGGTAGGACTGCACTCGTTTTTGGACGGGATCATATACTCGGTGACATTTAAGGTCAGCATCTTTACGGGCGTGTTGGCAGCCATAGGGATGGTCCTACATGAATTTCCTGAAGGCATCGTCACCTTTTTACTCTTGGAGCGAGGCGGTTTCGATAAAACAAAATCCACACGCTACGCCTTTCTCGCAGCAGCGATATCCACTCCCTTGGGTACATTGGTATCTTTTCCGTTTATCTCGCAGATCAAGCAATCTACTCTGGGTATCCTATTAGCCATTTCGGCTGGGGCGCTGGTATATGTGGGAGCCTCCCATCTGCTGCCTGCTGTCGAACAAGAAAACAAGAAGTATACGCTGATCTCACTAGTTATCGGTATGCTGGTGGCTGCGATTATTGTGCTGTCCAAGAAATGACCCTGCTGCGGAAGATTGTGTCGATTGTAATACACCCGACGTTGACATTGAATGGATTGAAAGGAAACGATGGAAAAACATCTCGCTGAAATTACAGAGTCGGCGAAACGAATTCTCAACGCTGTCCCACCCACAGTGACCGTTGTCGCGGCGGCTAAGGGTCGCAATGCACTCGAGATTGAAGCAGCCATTGACGGAGGGATAACCTGCGTAGGCCACAATTATGTGCAGGATGCCTGGAATACAATCCCGGATATCGATAAAGACATAAGTTGGCACATGATTGGGCACCTACAGCGCAACAAGATTAACAAAGCCGTCCAGTTGTTCGACATGATTGAGTCATTGGATTCGCTCAGGCTGGCAAAGGCACTCGATAAGCATTGTGCTGCAATG
This sequence comes from Anaerolineales bacterium, assembly GCA_016928525.1. Next base: position 1,188 of record JAFGKO010000174.1, read on the forward strand.
GACATCGTCATGCCGATATTGATTGAGATCAACAGTGGGCGGGAACCTGCCAAAACTGGTGTGCCGCCGGAGGAAGTCAGCAATCTGCTTTCCCTCCTGGCCGAGTTGAAACACATCCAGGTGGAAGGCCTGATGACAATGGGACCTCGCTTTGGCGATCCGGAACTCGCCCGCCCCTACTTCCAGACAACGCGAAACGTATTTGAAGCTTTTTCGGCTCGTAAAAATCCTAATACTAAGATGCATTATCTTTCGATGGGCATGAGCAACACATACCAAATCGCCATTGAGGAAGGCGCGAATGTCATCCGGATTGGTTCCGCTATATTTGGCAGCCCATCGAAGTAAGGCGATAACCCGCTGATCATCCAAATACACACAAAACGATGACACATATAGTGAAATCCAGGGCAAGCTAATGACCGTTCGAAAAATTCTGCTCTATTCCGAAGATGCAGCAGCGTTGCGTCGAAAAAGCAATCCAGTACAGAAGATAAACAGGCGTGTGCAGGAGCTCGTTCAAGATATTAAAGACACGTTGATGGCCTGCCCCAATGGAGCCGGTTTGGCGGCGCCACAAATCAATGCACATCAGCGCGTGGTCGTTGTGCGGCTCGGACTGCGCGATGAAGATGATAACACTGCTGTGATCCCCACGGCCCTGATCAACCCAGAGATCATAGAGGCAGATGACGAACGTAGAGATTTTGATGGTTGTCTTAGCTTTCCCGGTCTATACGCCACCACGCGGCGTCCGCATTATCTTAAAATCAAAGCGTTAGATGAGCTGGGACAACCGCTCGAGCGCACCTTTGAAGACTTCGACGCCATTCTGACTCACCACGAAATCGACCATCTGAATGGCGTGTTGTTCATTGATCGGATCGAACAACCCGAAGACCTGTACATGATTCATAAGGGCACAAATGGAAGACTTGAACGCGTGCCGCTGCCAGACCTGTATCTATCGACGATGAGAAAGGTAGAGTCGCGATGAAATATATCTACGGTCCTGTGCCCTCGCGCCGGCTGGGGCAGTCGCTGGGAATCGATACTATTCCACTCAAGACCTGCAACTGGAACTGTGTATACTGCCAATTGGGCCGCACAAAGCCAGTTATACACACACGCGCAGACTATATCCCTTCTATCGACATCCTGGTGGAAGTGAAACAGGCGCTGGCAGCACACAAGCCAGGTGAAATCGATTGGGTCACGTTTGTTGGATCTGGCGAGCCAACGCTGCATGTCAGCATCGGAGAACTGATTCTCCAGGTCAAAGCGCTGACCGATATTCCCGTTGCGGTGATCACCAACGGCTCCCTACTCTACCAACCTCAGGTGCAGCACGATCTTGCCGCTGCTGATGCCGTACTGCCGACACTCGATGCAGGCACACCTGAACTATACAAGCGCATCAATCGTCCGCACCCAGAAGCCACCTTCGAGCGGCTGGTCACGGGGCTGGCCGACTTCCGCCGCCAGTACAGCGGGCAGTTGTGGATTGAAGTGATGCTCATACACGGTTTGAATGACACAGAGCAGGCATTGCGAGATAATGCCAAAGTGTTGTGCCGTGTGAAACCAGATGAAATTCACATCAGCCTGCCCACGCGCCCACCTACGGAAACCTGGGTACAGCCTGCTGATGAAGAAGGTTTAATGCGGGCGCTGGCGATTCTGGGAGAAGTGGCCCACGTGTTACATCCCGCTGCAGGCAGTTTTGACGTGAGCGGTGAAGAGAACCTGGCCGACGCAGTAATAGGGATTATCACACGCCATCCCATGCGCCAGGAAGAACTGGAACGGACTTTGGAACAGGCTGCGCCGGGACAAGGTGATGATGTACTGGCCGAGCTTGAAAAGAGCGGGCGGGCACAGGTAGTGAAACGCTATGGCGTCCGCTTCTGGAGTGCAGCTCCTTCGCACTACCCGACCGAAGCCCAGAGCACTACCGCCGATCCTCGCCGACGGCGCAGACAGAAATAAGCAGACCGATCAAACATTACGCAGACATACAAAAAGGAAAAAGAATGACCGAAAAGACACATCCCCTGGCAGGAAAGAAGATTGGATTATTTGGAAAAGGTGGATCGGGAAAAAGCACCGTGACCGCTTTACTGGCCAAAGAACTCGCCAGGCTAGGATATGAAGTTTATATCCTGGATGCTGACTCGACCAATGTCGGGTTGCACCAGGTGCTTGGCCTCGACTGTCCCCCTGCCCCGCTCATGGATTACTTCGGTGGGGCAGTGTTTCGCGGTGGTCAAGTCACCTGCCCTGTGGATGACCCTGCTCCACTTCCCAATGCTGCGCTTCATTGGGAGACACTGCCGGAGATCTACTATAAACTGTCGCCAAACGGAATCCGATATTTGATTGCAGGGAAGATTGGAGACCAAGGGCCAGGTGCGGGCTGCGACGGCCCGGTAGCCAAAATTGCCCGCGATGTCACCATCGATAGTCTATTTGACAATGTAGTAACGCTGGTGGACTTCAAAGCTGGATTCGAAGACTCGGCCCGCGGCGCGATTACCAGCCTGGATTGGGTGATTTTTGTGGTGGACCCGACTAATGCCGCGATCCAGATGGCCGTTGATATGCAGCACATGGTCGCGCAGATCCAGGCCGGCGAACTTCCTGCCACTGAACATCTTGAGTCACCAGAGATGGTTGAGCAGGCAAATGCGTTGTTTCGTAATGCATCGATCCGGGGCGTCCTGTTCGTTCTGAATCGGGTTACGAATCAGCAGATGGAAGACTATCTGCGGATCAAGCTGGAGGAACACGATCTGAAACCCTTAGGTGTTTTTCGCGCTGATCCGACCATTGCGATGGCATGGCTCACCGGATCACCAATTGATGGCGATCAGGCACAGGACGAAATTCAGACAGTAGTGCATGAACTGGAACGCGCGGTGGTGTCATAGCCGAAGAAGCAACCCAACTTAGAAAATTGTGGTCAGCGTAACAGCATCAAAACCTGATGCGGCAGCCTTTACGATTGTAGATATCAATCCAGGCGAATAACAAATCTTTACCAATCCGGCTACGCAATCACAGGGCGGGGCAGGTATTTTATCGGACCAGAAATTCAGCCGTATCCTCGTGAGGTATGGTGAAATATCTGGCATCTTTACCCGAACAGTCAGCGGTCAACTAACCGCACCGACTTGTAGAAAAATTAATTTGTTGGAGAGCGCTGTCATGAATACATTCCGTACACAACAAGAGTGGTTTGACCGGTTGCTGCCGGAGGGATTGCCAATCCCCAGCGTTACGTTACTCAGCGGTCCGGGCGGTTCTGGCAAACCACTGATCGGCAATGTAATTGTCGCGGCGTGGCTGCGACAAGGCGGCAGTGTAGTTTTCATGCCTTTGCAGTATCCCGATCGCAGCTTTATCACTGAAAGTCTAAAAAACATAGCTCAATTGGATCTAGACGAGTACCAAGACAAAGTGGCTTTCATCGAACTGGATGCCACACAGGACGATATGACCCTACCAGCAGGCAATCGCTTTAAGGCCAATGTGGTCAAACCCAACGTTTGGGATGCTGCCCTGGAGCGTGCTTGTATAATGGTGCCAGATGAGGGGCTGGGCATTTTGGTTTTTTGCTCCGCGCTAAACCTGTTGCTGTTCTCACCGACCTACGGAAAAGGCATTCTTGAGAAAATGAAAGCAACGTCCAGAGAAGACAAGAAATGCTCCTACCTGTTTTCCGCGAGTACCACTGCCAAAGCAGAGGATATTGCAGAACTGGAAACTACCGTTGACCACCTGATTATTACCCGCAGCACCAAGTCGCCTTTTCAGCTTTATATGCAGATTGAACGGCTCAAGAACGCACCGTTTGTACCCGGCGAAATACAGGTTCCCTTTCCCGCCAATGTCTTGACAGAGATAAAAGAAGTCGCCGATCACAGTCGTAAGCGTGTAATCCCGTTGGTTTCAAAGTTATAGAGGTGCCCCGATGACAACCAAACAAGTGAAAGATTGGATGACTTCTAAAGTCATCCTGGTTGAGAGCAGTTGCCCTCTACCAGAAGCGTATTGGCTCATGATTAAAAATAAGGTCCGCCGCCTCCCTGTAGTAGATAATGATAGGCTGGTTGGTATCGTTACGTTGGAAAACCTGCGGCGTTTCGACCCGATCAGCATCGCCGGGCTGGATATCCTTCATGTCAACGAGAGGCTTTCCAAGCTCCCGGTCCGGCAGGTGATGACAGAAGATCCCGAAACCGTTTCCCCTTCCACCGCCCTGATCGAGGCAGCCCGGACGATGTTGCAGTACAAGATCAGTGCGCTGCCGGTGCTCGACGGGGATAAACTGGTCGGCATCATCACCGAGAGCGATATATTCCGCGCGTTTGTGGAATTTGAAGAAGAGGCAACTGGCTGAAAGTATGACCAGTGTATCCGTCCATTATGATGCCTGCTCCGGCCTGTTGGAGGCGGGCGTCATGTTTGATGAGATTCGCCCAGCAGCCATCATCACTTGGCACGTTGAACAAAGCGCCGGGTAAAATTTGAGAGCTGGTTTACCAAACCTGAAGAACAAAAAAACTTCAGCCTAAACGGGATCGAACTAATAGGAGAGAAAGATCATGGAATATCCCAACATCGAAGTTGCAGTAATGATAAACAATGTTCACCGGACGCTTTTAGTAAGCCCGGACGAAAGCTTGTTATCCATACTGCGCCGAGCTGCTTACTACAGTGTCAAGTCAGGCTGCGATGATGGTACCTGTGGTGTATGCATTGTTTTGGTGAATGGGAAGCCGATCCGCAGCTGCAAAACGAAAGCTGTGGATGTGGATGGCGCAGAGATCACGACTCTGGAAGGCCTAAGTCAGGCTGGTGAATTGCACCCTATCCAAAAGGCCTTCATAGCGGTGGGCGCAATTCAATGCGGCTTTTGTACTCCCGCACAAATTCTGGTGGTCAAAGCACTGTTAGATCGAAACCCTGATCCGACGGATGACGAAGTTCGCAAAGCTTTGAACAGTGTACTCTGTCGTTGCACCGGATATGTGCGCGGCGTCGATGCAGTACAGCGCGCGGCCGCCTTGCTGCGTGGAGAGCAGACCGCGAGCTACACCCACATTGAGCAAACCCTGCCAGGTGAACATGAAGCAATCACACTGCCGGAAGCATTCTACCGGCGTGATGGAAGCCGGAACCCCCTGCCTCCGCTGGTTTTTACGCCAGAGGAGATGGATGGAACACGTGTAATTGGAAAACCTGAAATAAAAATTGATGCCAAAAAATTAGCCCTGGGACGCCCTGTTTTCACGGACGATTTTCGTTTAGATGGAATGCTCTACGGCGCGCTGCTGACCAGCCCACACGCCCACGCCCATATCCGCCGCATTGACGCCAGCCGGGCATGGGCTTTACCCGGCGTTCATGCCGTGCTGACACATCATGACATTCCGCGCATCAAATACGCGTCTGGCGGGCAGAGTTACCCCCAACCGCTGCCGTACGATCAGGTCAGTTTGGATGACAAGGTGCGCCATGTAGGCGATCGCGTCGCAATCGTAGCTGCGGAAACACTTGAGATTGCTCAACAGGCATTGGAATTGATCGACGTTGACTATGAAGTTTTACCGGCTGTGGTAGACCCTGTACATGCCATGCAGGATGACGCTCCAGTGATTCACGATGAAGCGGATACAGAAGGCATCTTCAATGCCCAGCATAACATCGTGCACCACATCGAAGCCGAGGTGGGAGATGCCGAACAGGCTTTCGCGAAGGCCGAGCATATCTTTGAAGGGACGTATCGCACGCCAAAGCAGCAACACGTTCATCTGGAACCGCACGTCTGCATCACTTTTTTTGATGAGGACGACCGGCTGGTGATCCGTACCAGCACGCAGGTTCCATTCCACATCCGCCGCATGGTTGCCCCCTTAATCAATCTACCGGTCAAAAAGATACGTGTCATTAAACCGCGTATCGGCGGCGGCTTTGGTAACAAACAGGAATTGATTTTGGAAGACCTGTGCGCGCATCTCACGCTGGCAACTGGCCGCCCAGTGCGCATGGAATTTACCCGCACGCAGGAGTTTACCAGCTCCCGCAGTCGGCACGCAAATATCGTTCATTATAAGGTTGGGGTTACGGGCGATCAGGTCACAGCAGCTCACCTGTACTTGATTGGCGATACCGGCGCTTACGGAGCGCACGCGCTCACAGTAAACATGGTAGGTGGATTTAAAGGGCTAACCCTTTACAATCCGCCGAATGCGCGATTTGTCAGTGATATTGTGTATACCAATACCATACCAGCAGGCGCGTTTCGAGGTTATGGCGCGATGCAATGCCAGTACGGCATTGAAGTCCTTATGGAAGAGATCGCCGCAAAATTAGGTCTGGATGTGATCAAGTTCAAACGAAAGAACTGGATCAAAGTCGATGAAGAGATGTATCTCTCTAAAGCGTTGGGCGAAGGACGCGAAGGCACGGAGCAATTCTTACTGAGTAGCGGGTTGGAACACTGCGTACGGATTGGCCTGGAAGCGACCGATTTCGAAACCAAACGTCAGAATCATCGCAGGCAGCAAGGGTACCATCGCCGCGGAATTGGTATGGCGGTTGTGATGCATGGCAGTGGCATTGCCGGTCTGGATATGGGGGCTGCCACGCTGAAAATGAATGATGACGGTTCCTTTAATTTGCTGATCGGGGCAACCGACCTGGGAACCGGTTCAGATACTATCTTGGCACAAATAGCAGCTGAGGTGTTGGGTATCCCGTTGGAAGATATCATTGTCTATTCCTCGGATACCGATTTCACACCGTTTGATAAAGGGGCGTACGCCAGCAGCACGACTTACATCAGCGGCGGAGCCGTTCGCAAAGCGGCATTGAAAATCAAAGCCATGATTTTGGAACACGCAGCGCTCATGCTAAATATTTCGGATTCATCCAGTTTAGAACTTGGCAACCGACAGGTCATTGCCAAGGATGGGCGGGCATTCTCACTGGCTGAAGTGGCACTCAGCAGCTTGCATCAGCAAAATCAACATCAAATTATGGCAACAGCATCTCATACCAGCCCGCTCAGTCCACCGCCAACCGCGGCCCAGTTTGCCGAAATCGTTTTAGACACCCAGACCGGGCACATCGATGTCGAGCGACTCTTGATGATAGTGGATTGCGGGCGGGTGATTAACCCCATCACCGCTGCAGGACAGGTGGAAGGCGGTATGGCGCAGGCGCTTGGTTTTGCATTGACAGAAGAAATGCTTTTCAATCAAGACGGCCAGCCCCTCAACCCGAATTTGGTCAAGTACCGTATTCCCCGCGCAGTTGAGATGCCGGCGACGGATGTTATCTTTGTTCAAACCAACGAACCGAGCGGCCCCTTTGGTGCTAAGTCGGTAGCTGAAATCTCTATTGATGGTGTAGCACCTGCCATTGCCAGCGCGATCTATGATGCGACTGGCGTATGGATGCGCGAGTTACCCTACACGCCGGAGCGCGTAAGGGCAGCGCTACAGCAAGCGGAGCTGTCTTGAGCTGATCCACGCTGCAGTATCAATAATGGCGATACCGGAACACCTTTCCGTTCGTTTTGCGGTGCAACTCTAATGCAACCTGGATAAACTTGGATTTACTGGGTAGACAAAATAGTCTTTCTTTCTATCCGTTTTTTGGGGGAAGCCCAGCCCAGGATCTCAGTTATCAAGAGCAGTGCGCGCGTCCGCAAAGAGCGCCGCGATGGTCGCAGTCCCACCGGGGCCGAGCGCGTCCCGGGCCTGCACAAAGGCCTGGATCATGGCGGCGACTTCCCGCTTGCCCTGGTCTGCCAATGCGCTGGCTCCGGCCGAGAGCCTCTGACACGCCTGGGGGCAATCGACCTGCATGGCGAAGCCCTCTTGCGCGATGTGCTGCGCCACCACATCTTTCCAACCATCCACTCTCTGTGACCGCGATTGCGGTCAGGCTGGCAGATAAGATCGTCTTACCTACCAACGCATAGAACTG
>JAFGKO010000175.1 GCA_016928525.1 Anaerolineales bacterium
AACTTGACGGATCGACAGGCTGCGGAGGCGGTACGCAGCCGGATTGACTGGAAGTACGCTTTGGGGCTGGCGCTGAAAGACCCCGGCCATCCATGCTGATCCGCACATTCGCCGCCAGCAATCGCCCGGTGAACGCCTGGGCAGTGAACTGGGTGCCCTGGTCGGTGTTGAAGTTTCCGGTTGCCCGTTGGCCAACGCCTGATCCAGTGCCGCCAGGCAGAATGCCCCGTCCAGCGGATTGGACAAGCTCCACGCCAATACGTACCGGCTGTACCAGTCGATGATGGCGACCAGGTACATGAATCCGGTCGTCATTGGCACATAGGTGATGTCGGTACTCCACACCTGGTCGGGGCGCGTGATTGCCAGGCCACGCCGCAAATACGGGTAAATCGTGTGTCCCGGTGTCGGTATCGTCATTTTCCGTCGTGGAAACAGTCCCTGTAGACCCATGTTCTGCATCAATCGTGCCACACGCTTCGGATTGACCGCGAATCCAGCCCAATGTAGATGCGCCGTCATGCGCGGATACCCGTAGAAGGGGGTCTGCAAATACTGCTCATCAATCAGCCGCATCAGTTGTAAATTCAGCGCCGTCTCTTCGGCAGGCTTCGTATAGAAGGCGGTTCGGTTGAGACCGATCAGGTGGCACTGCCGACGAATACTGCGTTCAGGGTGTTGGGTATCAATCATCATCCGTTTCACCTCAACTGAACTGGGCAGCTTTTTTTCACCCACTCCAGTTCCATTTTGAGTCGCCCAATCTGTTCATAGAGTGCCGTTTCGGTGGCGGTTTGCTCCGCTTCCTGCTGCTTTCGGCTGGCTGGATGAGCGAAGACTTCTGCCCCATCCTCCTGCAAGCGCTTCTTCCATTGCCGCACCAAAGTCGGGTGAACAGCATATTCGCTGGCGATCTGACTGACCGTTTTCGCTTCCCCCAGCGCTTCCAATGCCACCCGAAACTTGAATTGGGCGGTGTGTGTTCTCTTGTTTTTCGTCATTGTTTTATCCTCCACAAGCTGATTCTCACTCACTATTTCCGAGCTATGCTTGTGGTCTGCTTTTTGGGGGTAATTATATCTGAACCTTAAGCAAGTGGCCTTGAGCATGATCTGGGCTAGCGTTGACAGTCTGAAAACCTGACTGCAAATTCTGAGAGGACTTTAGAAAATGACCAAAGACTTTCCAACATTTTAAAAGTCATGACCGGATCAATGACTGATAAAGCTGGCCATAAGCCTGTGCCATAACCTTCACATCAAAACGCGCTGCTTCTTGACAAGCCTGCTTACCCATTTGTGCGCGAAGATCCCTATCAAGCAAACGGGTCATGGCTTGCGCGATGGCATCCTGGTCTCTTGGTGGTAGGAGCAGCCCTGTCTTTTCGTTGATAACTAACTCCGGCAGCCCGCCTACGTTGGTGGTAATCGTTGGTAGACCGGCAGCCATCGCTTCAATGACGGATAGTGGACTACCCTCCCAATCTGATGCTAAAATAAATATATCCGACGCCTGTAAGATTGAAGAGATGTCATTTCGTTGGCCCAGGAAGTGAATTCGTCCCGGCAGATGTACTGCTTCGATCTTTGCCTGTACCTGTTCCCAGACGTGTTGTTGTTGCACTTTGCCAACTATCAATAGATGTGTTCTGACGCTATGTTGTGCAGGCCCTTGGGCGAACGCATCAACCAACATCGTATGATTCTTGGAATCCCGGATGTGGGCAACACAGACATATAATATATCGGTTGCTTGGAAACCATTCGCCTGCCTCCAGGCGTCTTTACCAGTTCCTTGAGATTGGTAATCTTGCACTGCAATACCGTTATAAATGACTGGCGCATCGCGGCGATGATACTCAGAGATAAACGTTTGCGCTGTCACCTGGCAAATATTCACTGGGACAGTATGACGAGTCGCGAAAGCGAACCTGCGAATTTGTCGTCCCATCCATCCTGCTTCTTTTTGCGCGACGTTGTGCATGGTGTGGACATGCCGTGCGTGTGTACCCAGGGTTGCTAAGTAACCATATGTAAATGGCGTGGCAGCATGTGAATGGAGTATATCCGCATTGAACTCACGCACTATTTGACGAATCCGCTGCGGTATATCTAAGCGCGCCCCTTTTTTCTTGTGCAGTTCATAGATTACTACACCATGAGTCTCGAACCGTTCTCGTTGAGCAGGCTGCACGTCATAAAGGCAAATTAATCCAACTGAAAATTGCGTTTTGTCTAATGCGATAACTAAATCACCACCTATTTTTTCCGCTCCACCGCCCGGAAATAATTGAATGAGTTGCAAAACCCGCATGGTGGGATATTTAGATTCTTTCAAGGTAAACGTTGCATCTGGCATGTTCATGTATAAAGTGGCCTCCAGTGTCAAGACCATCGATTGGTCAAAACAAGATAGAATCCATAACTGTCGACCATGTCGTTTTATCTTCCGGGTTTGTGTTGGCGAGTTTTTGCCTTAGCGCATGTCATGATCGGTTTGTACAAAAGTGTCAGGTTCTCAAGCTCATTATACTTGTTTCGCTCTATCTCGTGTGCAGATGGATTACAGCATGAGTCGAGCAAATCGAGCACAAGATAAGAAAGCGAAAGCCCTGCTATAATTGATGGTCGATCTTCAGGTAGTCACCCTTTACAGTAGACTCTATCAGCAATAGAGGAGCAAAGGATAGAATTGGATCATCAAACAGCTATCAGGTGAGAACAGCGGATGATTCGGTTCGAACAGCTTAAGAACAAACCGCAGATATTGAGTTGTCTGACGGGGATGAGCATGGCGGGATTGCTGGAGTTGCTGCCCGCGTTTGGAGCCGCCTACGAAACAGACCTGGCGCAGCGGGATGAGCAGCGAGCAATGCCACGCCAGCGCAGACACGGGGCAGGCCAAAAGGGAGCCTTGCCCCGGATCGAAGACAAGCTGGTGTTCATCCTGTTCTATTTCCGCATGTATCCGGTGCAGATGGCGCAAGGGTTCTTCTTTGGGATGGGGCAACCGCAGGCGAATGAATGGATTCATAGGTTGAGTCCAATCCTGAAACAGGCGTTGGGGTACGAGATGCAACTTCCTGCCCGTGCGCCGCAGGACATCCAGCAGGTGCTGGCGACCTGTCCCGGGCTGGAGTTCATCCTCGACGGGACCGAACGTCCCATCCGACGTCCTCAAGACCAGGATCGCCAGCAGCAGAATTACAGTGGCAAGAAAAAGCGGCATACCCGTAAAAACAACGTC
>JAFGKO010000176.1 GCA_016928525.1 Anaerolineales bacterium
AATTCAAACTTACTCTGGTTGTCTCCCTTTCGCTATCCTGACTTTGCAAAAGCCCTGATCAGATCGGTGGACAGACCTACTGTTTGGAACCGGGGGACAGCCTGCTGTTCGAAGCGACTCAGCCGCACTGTTTTCGGAATGTCGGCGATTGTCCCGCCCAGATTCTACTCATTTTTCAAGCGGCTGAGGGCGGCCATTTGGCCCGCCAGCGTCACCTGGAAGGATAGGCGCAACAGGCTCAGCGCCCTGACTCATTGATCCCCAATGATCCAATCACTATTTCAGGAGAAGGATGTCACGATGCGCATTCTAGTTCTCGGTGGGGACGGCTATCTGGGCTGGTCCACTGCCATGTATTTCAGTATGGGTGGCCATACAGTGGCTGTGGTCGATAACTTTCTGCGGCGGATGATGCACTTTGAGCGTGGGACTGACAGCCTGACCCCGATCCAAAGCCTGCACGCACGTGTGGATGCCTGGAAGGAAGTCGCCGGGCAAGATATCGTATCTTTTATCGGGGATGTGCAAGACTGGCACTTCATCAGCCGTGTATTCCGTCAATTTTCTTGATCATGGTGTGCGTTTCAAAAATGATTGGACAGTCTTCACCAGATCATACTTGCACGGGTAACGTTGCTCGCCCCAATAGGGATGCGCGTCACCCAACATGTGCCAATGAATGCCCATGAGCCGGTAAAGCCGCAGCATCGAGGAGGTCATTGTCGCACAGACATGACAGTATCCGCGCGCGCGCATCTCCTGCCACGCAAAGCTCATTAATCCCAGGAACAGCTTGTGCTGCGCATCGCTGCGTTCCCAGTGGATCAGGATTGCGCGCCCGGTGTCTACCACCTGTTGCGGCGGCGCGATTTCCAGGTTGTACTCGGCTTCGGTAGGTAGGGGGCGATCTGGAGAAGGGAAGACAACGCGCCCGGTGATCAGCATGTTGTTATCTTCCCATCCGATTATGTGCAATGCCTGATCATCATAGTCATCGCGCTCAATGCCGTCCGGCAGGTCTTCCGGTTTTGCCCATCCTTTGCGGATCACTTCAGCATAACGCGCCCGGTAGATCGTTTCCCGTTCTGAGGTCGATTGGGCGGCGGCGAAACGCACCGTTGGGCTGAGTTGGATAAACTTCCGCGTGAAATCGTCCCAGATTTCAGTGGCTTGGTCCACCGTGAGTTCATCAGGCATCATACGCGTCCTTTCCCTTTATTCCGTGGCGCTCGTGCCCAGACTCACCAAGTCTCCGGCGATATGATAATATGCGGCAAGCGGTTCGGTTGATTCCCGGAAACCCTGTCCAAATAACGTGAAACGGGCATTCATGCCAGTATGCCCGATCCGGTAGGATTGGTAATCCAGGGTGAACGATTCGGCAACGGTCTGTGTGGTGTCGGAATGAACGAGCAGCACACCGACGTTTGGTTCCTGAACATTGAGCATACTGTACAGGCGGCCTTCAAAGGAGGCGACTAATGTGCCAACGGCAAACGACTCCGGGTCATCAAAACTTATGTCCGTTGGTGTCTCGTTGTAGTAGATATTGAACGTGGCGCTGGTCGTGGCGGCAAAAATATTCTCATAGTTGGAGCGTCCATCGGCTGTACCCGCTGACTTAAACGTGAAACGCGCTGCCATTTCGTCGCGGAACATGGGCGATGTGCCTTCGGTGAACAATAACTCGCCCGGCAAACCATTGACATAGGTGATATAGCCATAGCTCGTCAAGCTAAAAAGGCTCTGGTCGATGTGCCCGATGAACTCGATGGCATTCTGTCCATCTGATGCAGTGCCGATTTCAGTGGGCAAATCCTGGGCTTGAGCTGCGCCGAACATCAACGCCACCACAATGACTGTACCGAAAACAAGCGCGATTGTCCTTGCTTTTTGTTTCATGACCGATCTCCTTTTTTGTTAAACGGTTTGGTGAACGCTCCGCGCTGTTGTGGATAGCCCAGACAACTATGCGGAGGAATCTGGTTTGGAATGGTTTATATACGGCTCACAATCGGATGCTGGTAAGCGAGACAAAGGTGTACGGTGTCTTGCTCTGCATCGATAACTAAGGACGATCGACGGTGTGGATCGGACAGGCCTGGATATGCTTGTGGGGCTATTTGGGATGGCAGATAGTCAGTCGAAAATACGACTTACAACATGCCTGGATGCTGCCTGATTATTCATTTTCATATTATGAATTCTGTTAAATTATAAACTAAACTAGATGGGAGAACAACTAATGGTAGTGGGATACAGGGAACGGGAGTGTAAGATAATTCGAGGGTAGGGCCAAGGACTTGACAGAAGCGCGCAGGGAGGTAGACTGCGCGTTTTTTGCGCCAAGAGACCAAGAGAGAAGCGCTCATGCCCGACTCATTTCCGCTCGAACACCTGGCGATACTGGGATTGATGGGATACGCCCTGCGGTTGTTGTGGCGTCTGAACCGGGGGCAAGTGAAAGGGTGGTGGCAGCGAGCGAAAGATCACCTGCCGATGCAGCGTCACCCGAAATCACCGCAGCAATGCTCGCTCGCGTAAACGTACCCATTCTGCCATCCCTTTCATGCTGCCTTCGCCGCCTAATTTCGCCAAAATCAGCAACGCCAGCAAGATCACTACCGGGTAGCGTACCCCACGTGCCGCACGTGGATCAGTTATCTGCTGCAAATGCGCCAGCAAGCTATTGACTGAAAATACAATCCCTTCATTCGACTCGTTTGGTTGTTCTATGGTAAGGTTCATGGGGGAGACTCCAGAGTTTGCTTTGTTTTTGG